>NZ_CP114903.1:5113392-5426784 GCF_027497255.1 Micromonospora sp. WMMD882 | reverse complement strand
GTTCTCGTGCCGGGCGACCAGCACGCCGTCCTTCGTCGAGACCAGGTCCGGCTCGATGTAGTCGGCCCCCATCCGGATCGCCAGCCGGTACGCCTCCAGGGTGTGCTCGGGCCGGTAGCCGCTGGCCCCCCGGTGGGCGATCACGATGGGCCGGTCGCCGGCCCGGTCGCCGGCCCGGTCGCCGGCCCGGGACCGGTCCGCCCGGGCCTCGGGCGCGGCGCCGACGGCCGTGGCGGTGGGCACGGCCACCGCGACCGTGAGCAGCGCGCCGGCCACGCCGAGGGCGGAAAGGGTACGTCGCAACGCCGTCTCCTGTCGTGGAAGAGTGCCCCGTCGAGGGGGAGCACCCACAGCCAAGCGTCGATCGGCGACCGGGGACTGATCTCGGGCTGACCGGAAGGTGAACGTCCGGCAGGACGGACCGACCGCGGGCGGGATGCCGGTTTTGCCTCCCCTGATCCGATCCGGCCACGAGGATGGGCTGGTGCGCCGGTTCCTTCGTCATCCGGTACGGCTCGTGCCCCTGGGGTTCCTGACGGCGATCCTGCTCGGCACCGGCCTGCTGATGCTGCCCCAGGCCAACGCCGGGCACCGGTTCACCCCGTTCATGACCGCCCTGTTCACGGCCACCTCGGCGGTGTCGGTGACGGGGATGAGCGTGGTCGACACGTCGGACTACTGGGCTGCCCCCGGCCTGGTGATGATCACGGTGTTGACCCAGCTCGGCGGGCTGGGCATCCTCACCGGCGCCACCCTGGTCGTGCTGACGGTGTCCCGGCGGCTGGGGCTGCACAACCGGTTGCTGGTGCAGGCGGAGACCGCCGAGTTCGGCATCGGCGACGTCCGCCGGCTGCTGCTGCGGATCGGGCTGACCGTGCTGGTCTGCGAGACCGCGATCACGGTGGTCGTGGCGGCGCGGCTGCATCTCGCGTACGCCTATCCGCCCGGCCGGGCGCTCTGGTACGCGCTGTTCCACGCCGTCCAGGCGTTCAACAACAGCGGTTTCGCGCTCTACCCGGACAGCCTGGTCCGGTTCGCGTACGACGCCTGGGTCACCGTGCCGCTGGCCCTCGGCGCGATCGTCGGCGGGCTCGGTTTCCCCGCGCTGTTCGAGGCCGGCCGGGAGTGGCGACGGCCGAGCGGTTGGTCGGTCAGCACGAAGCTCACCGTGTGGGGCAGCATCGTCCTGCTGCTGGTCGGCTTCGTCGGGCTGCTGGCCGCCGAGTGGACCAACCCGCTGACGCTCGGCCCCGCGGGCTGGGCGCAGAAGGCGCTGGTCGCGTCCACCCAGGACGCGTTCCTGCGTACCGGCGGGTTCGGCACGCTCGACGTGACCCGGCTGGCGGAGGAGAGCTACCTGCTGATCATCGCGCTGATGTTCATCGGTGGGGGCAGCGCCAGTACGGCCGGCGGCATCAAGGTCGCCACGTTCTTCCTGCTCGCCTTCGTCATCTGGGCCGAGGTGCGGGGCGAGCCGGACGTCACGGTGGGCCGGCGTCGGGTGGCCGGGGCGAGCCAGCGGCAGGCGCTCACCGTGGCCCTGCTGAGCCTGGCTGTGGTCGTCGCCGGGACGGTCGGGTTGATCCTGCTGACCGAGGGCGTCCGCTACTACCAGGCGCTGTTCGAGGTGACCTCCGCGTTCAGCACCGCCGGGCTGTCGGTCGGGGTCGCCCCACGGTTGCCCGCCGCCGGTCAGCTCGCCCTGGCCGTCCTGATGTACGTCGGCCGCGTCGGCACCCTCACCCTCGGGTCGGCGATCGCGTTGAACACCCGACGCCGGCTGTACCGCTACCCGGAGGAGCAACCCGTTGTCGGCTGAGCTGCGGCCCACCGGAGTGGTGGTGATCGGACTGGGCCGGTTCGGCACCTACCTGGCCGCCACGCTGGGCAGGCTGGGTCACGAGGTGCTGGCCGTCGACCGCGATCCGGCCGTCGTGCAGAAGTGGTCCGCCCACCTGGACCGGGTGGTGCAGGCGGACTCCACCGAGGAGGAAGCGCTGCGCCAGCTCGCGGTGGGCGACTACCGGCGGGCGGTGGTGTGCATCGGCGCGTCGGTCGAGGCGAGCGTGCTGACCGTCCTCGCGTTGGCCGAGATCGGCGGGCCGGAGATCTGGGCCCGGGCCACCTCCGGCAAGCACGCCCGGATCCTCTCCTCGGTCGGGGCCCGGCACGTGGTCTTCCCGGAGGCGGAGACCGGGGAGCGGGTCGCGCACCTGATCGTCAGCAAGATGCTCGACTACATCGAGATCGACGTGGACTTCGCCATCGCGAAGGTGCGGGTGCCGCCGCCCCTGGTCGGCCGGACCCTGCGGGAGGCGGCGCTCACCGAGCGGTACGGGGTGATGGTCGTCGGCGCGAAGGAGCCCGGGGAGCGGTTCCGCTACGCGGGGCCGGACACCGTGCTCGCCGAGGGTTGCCTGCTCATCGTGGAGGGCGCCATCGACCAGGTGCAGCGCTTCGCCGCGCTCACCTGAGGCCAGGTCAGCCGAGCGCCGCCACCCCGTCAGTCATCGTCGTCACCGTCGTCATCGTCATCGTCATCGTCATCGTCATCGTCGTCGTCCCGGTCCTGGTCCGGGCTTGCCGCTTTTTTTGTGTCCTCACCCTTGCCCTTCGGCTTCGGCTTGGGCTTGGGTTTGGCCTTCGGCTCGGGGCCGGGTCTGGGCTTGGCCACCGCAGCGCCGCCGGACGAGCCGGCCGTGACGTCACCCGCCCCTCCGGTGGCGGCGGACCTCCCGCCCGTGGTGGCGGTGGGGGTGACGGCGGTGGGCGACGGCGCGCTGCCGGCGACCCCGGAGACCCGCACGTCGCAGGCCCGGTCGCCGACCTGGAACCGCACCGGCAGCGGGTTCGCGCCGACGTACCGGCCGGTCAGCGCGATACGCGTGGTGGCGGCCGGGGCGAGGGACGCGGCGTCGGCGGCCGGGGCCAGCTCGACCGTCCGTCCCTGCTGGCGTGCCTCGACCGGCTTCGCGCCGGTCACCGTCTGCTCGCCGGGCAGGTCGAACCGCAGCGTCCAGTCCCGCAACTCGACCGGACCGGTGTTGGCCAGCGTCAGGTCTGCCGCGAAGGTCTTACCGTCGTCGCTGCCCAGCGTGTAGGAGACCAGGCAGGGGGCGGGCGCGGTCAGCGCCATCCGGGTCGCGTCCGGGTCGGTCTGGTCGCCGCTGGCGGGGGCTTGACCGCTCATCCCCCACGCCACGCCGGTCACCGTCAACAGCCCGACGGCCACCGCCGCCGCCTGCAGGCTCCGCCGCCGGCCCGCCGCCGGGCGGGCCCGACGCACCGACGACGGCAGCGCGTCGGTCTCCGCCGACCAGGGCAGGATCGTGGTCTCGGCGCTGGCCAGCGGGCCCGGGTCGGCGGTCGGTGACACCGGTACGGCAGCCGGCACGCCCGCCGCCCCGGCGAGGGCACGGGCCAGCTCGGCGCTGGTCGGGCGCTGGTCGGGGCGCTTGGCCAGACACCGGCGCACCAGGTCGCGTACCTGCTCGGGCAGGCCGGGCACCGGGGGCATCGGCGCCGGTTCGGTGTAGAGGTGGGCGCGGAGCATCTGGGTGGTGGTGCTCGCCGCCCAGGGCAGCCGGCCGGTGAGCATCCGGTAGAGGAGCAGCCCGACCGCGTACACGTCGGTGGCCGGGGAGACCTGGCCGTCGTCGAGCCGTTCCGGGGCCAGGTAGGCCGGGGTGCCGAGCAGCGCGCCGTCCGGGCCCTTCTCGCTCTCGCCGGTCAGCGCGGAGATGCCGAAGTCGACGACCTTCACCCCGGTCGGGGTGAGCATGACGTTGCCCGGGGTGACGTCCCGGTGCACCACGCCGCGGGCGTGCGCGGCGGCCAGCGCGGACGTCGTCTCGGCGGCGATGGTGAGCGCCTCCGGCCAGGGCAGTTGCCGGTCCCGGCCGAGCCGGACGGTCAACGGCTCGCCGTCGACCAGCTCCATCACCACGTACGGCACGGTCAGCCCGACCTGCTGGGACTCGCCGTAGTCGTAGACGTTGGTGATGTGCGGGTGGACCAGCCGGGCGGCGGCCTGCGCCTCGGTGCGGATCCGGTGCCGGAACGCCCGGTCACTGGCCAGCCGCGAGGCGAGCACCTTCACCGCCACCTGCCGGCCGAGCACCTCGTCGTAGCCGCGCCACACCACGGACATGCCGCCCGCGCCGAGCTGCTCGATCAACCGGTACCGCTCGCCGAGCAGTTGCGCCCCGGTCCTGCCCCCTCGACCCCCTCGACCCATGGGCATCTTTCTTGCCCAGCGGCAGGGAACCTACACCCGGACCGTCGGAATCGGTCATCCCGACCTCTGCGCGCCGCCCCGTTTCCAGGATGTGGCGGAGCCCTCGAACGGGGACACCGCCGCATCACCGATCTGGGGTGGCCGGCTCGCCCCGGAGGCGGGAGCCGGGCCGGCGGAGGCCGGGCGGTTCAGGCGGTGGCGAGGAGTTGGTCGACCGGGGCGTAGTCGTCGGTCAGCACCAGGGCGTCACCGACGAACGCGGTCAGGTCGGCGCCGGAGAGCACCCGGGTCGGCTCGGCCAGCGCGCCCAGCCGGGGGGCGATCGCGGTCAGCGGCAGCGGCGCGTCCGAGGCCATGATCAGGAAGTTCGCGCCGTACTCGCCGGCGAGCGCGGCCGGCGGAGCGACCAGCGCGACATGCCGGAACTCGGCGGCGACGGTCGCCACCTCGGCCCGGACGAACCGCAGCGGCGGGTAGTCGATGACGTTCTGCACGTAGACGCCGCCCGGTCGGAGCACCCGGTGGATCTCGGCGGCCATCTCCCGGGTGGCCAGGTGCCAGGGCACCACCAGATGTCCGAAGGCGTCTCCCACCACCAGGTCCCGACTGGCGGCCGGTTCCTCCGCGACCAGCATCCGGGCGTCCCCCACCTCGGCGCGCAGCTCCGGCCCGGTACGCAGGCCCAGCTCCGCGCGGCCCAGGTCGACCAGCCCGCCGTCGATCTCGAAGACCAGGTTGTCGGTGTCCGGGCGGGTGGCCGCCAGGTACCGGGGCATGGTGAAACCGCCCCCACCCAGGTGCAGGGCGTCCAGCCGCTGCCCCGCCGGGGCCACCACGTCGGCCGCCGCCCCGATCCACTGGGTGTACGCGAACTCCAGGTACGTCGGGTCGGCCAGGTCGACGTACGAGTGCTGGGCGGAGTTGAGCAGCAGCATCCGACCGGTCGGCCGGTCGGCGTCCACCCGCACCGACGCGCAGTGGTACGCGGTCTCCACGTCGCACGGGTCGGGGGCGACGGCGGCGAGGCTCGCCCCGGCCAGCCCGAGCACCGCCACGGCGGCCTTGACCCGGGCCGGGCCGGGCACCCCGGTCCGGTCCTGCCACCGCAGGTGCAGGCCGAGCGCGAGCCCGGTCAACCCGAGCGCCACCGCCAACCCGACCATGATCACCGAGCTGGGCAGGGTCGCCACCAGCACGAAACCGGTGGCCAGGGTCGCGGTGATGCCGCCGAGGGTGCCGACGCTGGAGAGCTTCCCGACCACCTGACCGGTGCGCCGCAGGTCGGCCAACTGGAGCTTCACCACCAGCGGGCTGATCGCCGACAGCAGCGCCGCCGGCACGAACACTGCCGCCGCGACCAACAGGATGATCCCGCTGGCCGCGTCGCCGCGCAGCACCTCACCGGCGTACCGGACCACCGGCAGGGTGATCGCGGTGGCGATGCCGGCCAGCACCAGCGCCGGGGCGAGCATCGGTCGCGGGTCCCGGCGGTCGGCCAGCCAGCCGCCGGTCCACGTGCCGTACGCGATGGCGGCCAACGCGATGCCGATCACCGAACTGGTCACCTGGAGCGTCACACCCACGTACGGGCCGACCAGGCGCAGGGCGACCGTCTCCAGCACCAGCACCGCGCCGCTGGAGAAGAAGACCAGGAACGCGGCCAGACCGTTGGACAGCGCCCGGACCGGGGCGACCGGCGTCGCCGGGGCGGCGGCGTCGACCTCGACGGGGGACTCTGGGGAGCTCACCGCTGCGATGGTACGCAGCGTTCCTGGTAGCCGTGGTCAGTACATGGAGAGATGAACGTGGTTCGTGTGGTCGGCGGCGGGGCTGCCGCTGCCGCCGTACGCCTGCCACCCGGTGCCGGGATGCCAGATCTGCCGGTACCAGATCACGTAGAGCACGCCCAACCGGCTGGCGTTGCGGACGCACCAGGCGGCCAGCCGGTCGCCGTAGCTCTTGTCGCCGCCGGTGGCCGTCCTGTCCTCGAAGCCGCCGGTGGCGGCGGAGAAGTCACAGGCCCGGCCCTTCGGGTGCTCGCCGGAGCCGCCGCTGCGGAAACAGGAGACGTGCCGCTGGTAGCCGGCCGCCTGGGCCTGCTTGAGGGCGTTCAACGTGCGCGGGGTGATGCAGCCCGAGGTGGTCGGGTCGTTCACCGAGCAGGACTCCTTCGGCCAGGAGCCGTCCGGGTTGCGCGGCGCGGGCCGCGCCGAGGCGGAGCCACCGCTGCCGAAGCCGCCGCTCGGGCCGGAGCTGACCGCGGCGAGCGCCTTCTCCGCGTCCCGCTTCTTCTTGGCCATCTGGTTGACCTGCTTGAGCTGCTCGCGGACCTCGGCGTCGATGGCGAGCTTCGCCAGGTTGGCGCGGTCCCGCTCCTCGGCGAGGGTGCGCAGCCGCTTGCCGTCCCGCTGGGCCAGCACGTCCAGCTCGGCGGCCCGCTGGAGGAGCTGCTCCGGGCCGGTGCTCTGCAACAGCAACCCGGTCGCGTTGAGTCGACCCAGCTTGTACGACTGGACGGCCACCTCGCCGACCTGGGCGCTCAGCCCGACCAGCCGGGACTCGATGCGCTTCAGCTCGGCGGTCAGCGCGGCCTGCCGCTTCTTGGAGTTGTCCAGCTTGGCCTTGGCTTCGATGTGCCCCTTGGCGCTGGCCTCCAGGGCGTCCCGCAGCGCCTTGGTGCCGCCCTCGTCGGGCTCGGCGTGGGCCGGAGCGGGCGCGACGACCAGCAGCGCCGCCACGGCCAGCGCCGCCACCAACCGCCGGGACACCCGGGCCACGCCGCCCGCCGCGACCGGCCGGCGGGGGGCGACGGCCCGTGCCGCGCCCAGCCAGCGGCGGGCGGACGCGGTGACGCGCGACGCGACCGGCCGCCGGGGGACGCGACACCGGGGAACAGCCGTCCTGCGCACGAAAGCCGATTCCTCTCGTCAGCCGCGGTCCTCGCGGATCGACGACAGCCGTGGCCCGTCCGCACGGGGCGACGACACGCTCCGGCGTGGACCGCCGGTCACAATACCGGACCGCGGGGCCGGGACGGAGCCGCCGAGCGCCCGGGTCGGAAAAGCTCTACCCGGCGTGACCGTCGAGCAACGCGGCGTGCACCTGCGTCCAGATCCGCTCGTTGGCGGCGACCAGCAGGCCCCGCTCGTCGTCCGCCGGGTCGTACTCGCCGCCGTCGAACCGGCGCGCCACCCCGCCGGCCTCCCGGACCAGCAACGCCCCCGGGAGGTGGTCCCAGGGCAGGGTGCGCCAGAACAGGACGAACTGCTGCGCGCCGGAGAGCACGTCGAGGTACTCCCGGCCGGCGCAGTGCTGCCCGGGAAGCAGCTCGCCGATCCGCCGGCCCCCGTCGGTCACCCGGTCCCGGGCGTCCGGCGGCAGGTAGTGGCTCATCGCCGCGCCGCGCAGGTCAGCCAGGGGCCGGACGACGTCGGCCAACCCGACCGGCCGACCGCCCAGGCAGGCGCCGACGCCGGCCCGGGCCACCGCGAGGTCGCCGGCCAGCGGGTCGAGGATCCAGCCCCCGGCCTGCCGGCCGTCGGTCAGCAGGGCCACCATCAGGGCGAACGGCCGCTGCCCGGCGGCGAAGTTGGCGGTGCCGTCGATCGGGTCGACCACCCAGACGTCCCCGTCGCCGGCCCGTACGTGGTCGAGCAGGTCGGGGTCGGCGGCGACCGCCTCCTCGCCGACCACCACCGAGCCGGGACGCAGCCGCAGCAGCCCCTCGGTGATCATCTCCTCGGCGCGCTGGTCGGCGACGGTGACCACCTCGCCCGGGGCCTTCTCGGTGACCTCGTGCTCCTCCAGCCGACAGAACATCGGCACGACGATCTCGTCGGCGACGCTGCGGAGCAGGGCGCCGACCTCGTCGGAGAGGGTGTCGTCAGCCACGCGGCGGCAACTTGACCACGCTGACGAAGAACTCGTCGATCTGCCGGACCACCGAGATGAACCGCTCGAAGTCGACAGGTTTCGTCACGTACGCGTTGGCGTGCAACTGGTAGCTGCGGAGGATGTCCTCGTCGGCCTGGGACGTGGTGAGCACGACCACCGGGATCCGGCAGAGCCGCTCGTCCTTCTTGATCTCCTCCAGCACCTCCCGGCCGTCCCGTCGGGGCAGGTTGAGGTCGAGCAGGATCAGGTCCGGGGTCACCGAGTCGGCGTACTGGCCCTCGTGCCGCAGGTAGGCGAGCGCCTCGGTCCCGTCGCTGACCACGGTCAGCCGGTTGCGGAGCTTGTGCTCCTCGAACGCCTCCTGGGTCATCAACACGTCACCCGGATCGTCCTCGACCAGGAGGACCTCGATCGGGCTCTTGCCGTCCGCCGGAGCGGTCATGTAACTGTCTCCTTCGTGCCACCCGGTCGTCGGGGCTCCGGCGGGCCCGGGCGCTGACCGTCAGCGTCCGGGACGGTCGACGCGTCCGGTCCGGTTTTGTCGTTGTCGTCGGCGCCCGCGGCCACCGTCCCGTTCTCCCGCCGGTCGGCGGCGGTCCCGCCGCCTTCCGCCTCGACCGGCGGCGCCGACTGGTCGGCCTCAGCGCCGGCCTCCCCGGCGCGGGCGGCGTCCGCCCCGTCGGCGTCGGCGCGGGCGGCCTCGACGTCCGCCGGGAGGGCCGGCAGGGTGAACCGGATCGCGGTGCCCTCCGGCAGGTCGGTGTCCACCCAGACCCGCCCGCCGTGGTACTCGACGATCTTCTTGACGATCGCCAGGCCGATGCCGGTGCCCGGGTAGGCGTCCTTGGAGTGCAGCCGCTGGAAGATGACGAAGATCTTGTCGGCGAACTCGGGCTCGATGCCGATGCCGTTGTCCTGGCAGGTGATCTCCCACTCGCCGTCGACCAGCCGGGCGGAGACGTGCACCTTCGGCGGCACGTCCGGGCGACGGAACTTCACCGAGTTGCTGACCAGGTTGACCAGCAGGTTGGTCAGCAGGGGCTCCTCGCCCCGGATGGTCGGCAGCGACGACCAGGTCAGCTCGGCGTCGGCGTACTGCCGGGCGGCCTCGGTCTGGCCGGCCACCTCGCCCATCACCCGGCCCAGGTCCACCTCGGTGAAGCCGGTGGTGAGCCGGCCGATCCGGGAGAACGCCAGCAGGTCGTTGATCAGGCGCTGCATCCGCTGCGCGCCGTCCACCGCGAAGGCGATGTACTGGTCGGCGCGCTCGTCGAGCTGCCCGGCGTAACGCCGTTGCAGGAGCTGACAGAAGCTCGCCACCTTGCGCAGCGGCTCCTGGAGGTCGTGTGAGGCCACGTAGGCGAACTGCTCCAGGTCACGGTTGGAGCGGACCAGCTCCTCGGCCTGCTTCTGGAGCTGACTGTTGACCCACTCGATGCGTTCGCGGGCCTGCCGTACCTCGTCCAGGTCCTTCGCGATCTTGCGGCGCATCGCGTCCACGTCGTCGGCGAGCTGGCGGAACTCCGGCGGCCCGGAACCCTCGATGCCGTGCTGGTAGTCGCCCCCGGCGACCTGGCGGACCTGACCGGCCAGGCCGGTCACCGGCCGGATCACCATCCGCTCCAGCGAGACCAGCAGCAGCAGACCGGCGACCGTCACCACCGCCGCCGCCACGATCAGCAGGATGACCAGCAGGTCGCCGGTCCGTTCCACGTGCCGCACGGTGGCCTGCCGGACGGTGAGGATCTCGGCCTCGACCTGCGCCATGGTGGCCCGGATCTGGTCGAACTGGGCCCGGGTCTGGTCGGTGATCAGCGCCTGACCGGCGGCCGTGCCGTTCTGTTCGACAGCGGCGATCACCGGCGCCGCGACCGACCGTCGCCACTGCTCCGCCTGTGCCTGGACCCGGTCCAGGTCGTCGTCGATCCCCACGTAGCCGGCGGCGAGTCGACGCATCGACGCCAGCCGCTCCTGCTCCTGCCGCACCCCGCCGTCGTACGGGGCCAGGTCGGCCCGGTCGGCGCTGACCGCGTACCCCCGGACGGCGGTCTCCTGGTCGAGCAGCGCGTTGAGCAGCTCCTGGCTCTGCACCCGCAACGGGCCGGCCTTGGACAGCAGGGCGTTGGTGTGGGAACGGTTCTGCGTCGCCACGACCGCCTCGGCGGCGGCCAGCGCCACCAGCAGCAACCCGACCACGGCCAGCAGGCCCACCACCCGCTGCCGCAACGTCCAACCCCGCGCGGTGGGCGTCACCGGCCACCGCCCCGGGTGACCAGGAGCATCGCCACGTCGTCGGCGAGCGGGCCGCCGTTGATCTGCTCGGCCCGGCCGACCAGCCAGGCGGGCAGCTCGGCCAGCGGCACCGCCCGCGCGGCCGGCTCGGCGACCAGCTCGCTGAGCCCCGGCACGTCGAGTCGCTCCTCGCTGCCCCCGACGCGCCCCTCGATCAGCCCGTCGGTGTACATCAGCAGGGACCAGTCATCGGTGGAGAACTCCAGGTCGTAGGCGATGGGCCGACGGGGTCGTACGCCGAGGAGCAGCCCACCGGGCGCGGGCACCGGCGCGACCTTACCCCCGGCGATCAGCAGCGGTGGCGGATGACCCGCCAGACGTACGGTGGCCCGGTTGGCGGCCAGGTCGAGCCGGGTGGTGGCCACCGTCGCGAAGATCTCCTGGAGCCGGCGTTCGCTCATCAGCACCTGCTCCAGGGCGGGCAACACCTCGTCGTCGGGCACCCCGGCGAGGATCAGCGCCCGCCAGGCCACCCGCAGCTCCACGCCGAGCGCCGCCTCGTCCACCCCGTGCCCGCAGACGTCCCCGACGATCAGGTCGACCCGGTCGGGCCGGGTCTGCACCACGTCGTAGAAGTCCCCGCCGATCAGCGCGGCGTGCCGGCCCGGCCGGTAGAACGTGTGCACGGCGACCTCGTCGGTCTCCATCAGCGGCTGCGGCAGCAGACCGCGTTCGAGGCGGGCCGACTCGGCCTGGCGCAGCTCCACCTCGCGCAGCCGGCGGGCGTTCTCGTCGGCCCGTTTCCGTTCCACCGCGTAGCGCAGGGCCCGGGTCAGCAGGATGCCGTCGACCTGCCCCTTGACCAGGTAGTCCTGGGCGCCCTCGGCGACCGCGACGATGCCCAGGTGCTCGTCGGAGCGGCCGGTGAGCACGCAGACCGCGGCCCCGCTGGCCATGTCGAGCACCTGCCGCAGACCGTCCAGGCCCTGCGCGTCGGGCAGACCGAGATCCAGCAGTACGCAGTCGACGCCGGCCACCCGCTGCCGCGCCTCGCTGAGGCTTGTCGCGACCAGCAGGTCGATCATCGAGTTCGTCTCGGCGAGCAGCTCGCCGACGAGGAACGCGTCGCCCTCGTCGTCCTCGACCAGCAGGACCCGCAGCCGTTCCCCCGGGGGCAGGGTCGGGTGCCGCCCGAGACCGCCGTGCGGGTACGCCAGCGGCGCGACGGTGGAACCGGTCGACCCGGCTCCCGGCACGGGCCGGGTCACCGCCGCGAGGCGCGGAAGATCACTACTGATGTCGGGCTCCTTCCGAGTGCCCTGCTGATCCTGTATTAGACAACGGTCGCACACAACACGACGGCCACGGCACGGACGGGAATGGGGTCCGTCACTGCGCATCGCTTGACATTCCGGACAGGCAGCGGAAGGGATCCTTCCCGCCACCTGGCGCGGCGGAGGGACCCTTCCTAACATCTCACCTCACCCCCCTGCCGAGGAGAACGCCGTGGACGCACCACCTCCGAGGTCGGCCGCCGACCGGGCGTTCGCCCGGCCCCGCCGCCGACCGGTCGCCGCCGTGGTCGCGCTCGCCGCGCTCGCCGCCGTCGCCGCCGGCGTCCTGTTCGACCTGCGTACGCC
The DNA here is from genome assembly GCF_027497255.1 of Micromonospora sp. WMMD882. Lineage (NCBI taxonomy): Bacteria > Bacillati > Actinomycetota > Actinomycetes > Micromonosporales > Micromonosporaceae > Micromonospora > Micromonospora sp. WMMD882. Next base: position 5,414,781 of record NZ_CP114903.1, on the reverse strand, counting down.
GGCGGTGGCCCCGGCCGACGCGCCCGCCGCCGGCTTCAGCGCCACCCGGGCGTACGAGCACGTGCGGGTGGTGGCCGCCGAGACCCACCCGGCCGGCAGCCCGGCCAACGACCGGGTCCGCGCCCACCTGGAGACCACCCTGCGCGGCCTCGGCCTGGAAACCTCAGTGCAGGACACTGTCGCCCCGGAGGCCGGGCAGCTCAGCGGGGCGGCCGGCGGCACGACGCTGGCCCGGGTCCGCAACGTGGTGGCCCGGCTGCCCGGCACGGATCCGACCGGACGGGTGTTCCTGGTGGCGCACTACGACTCGGTGCAGTCCGGGCCGGGCGGCAACGACGACGCGGCCGGCACCTCGGCCATCCTGGAGGTGGCCCGCGCGCTGACCAGCGGCCCGCGCCCCCGCAACGACGTCGTGTTCGTGCTGACCGACGCCGAGGAGGCGTGCCTGTGCGGGGCCGCCGCCTTCGCCGCCGGGCATCCGCTGGCCGCCGACGGCGGGGTGGTGCTGAACCTGGAGGCACGCGGCTCGACCGGCCCGGTGATCATGTTCGAGACGTCCCGGCGCAACGCCGCCCTGGTGGACGCGTTCGGCCGGGCCGCCCCGCACCCGGTGGGCACCTCGTTCGCCGTGGAGGTGTACCGGCTGCTGCCGAACGACACCGACTTCACCGCGTTCCTGGCCGAGGGGTTCGTCGGGCTGAACTCCGCGTACCTGGACGGCGGGGCGATCTACCACACCCCGTTGGACACCCCGGAGTCGATGGACCGGCGCAGCCTCCAGCACCACGGGGACAACGCGTTGGCCCTGGCCCGCGAGTTCGGCCGGACCGACCTGGGCGACCTGTACGCGGCGCACGACGCCACGTACTTCCCGGTGCCGGGCGGACTGGTCCGCTACCCGGGCTGGGCGACCTGGCCGCTGGTGCTGGCCGCCCTGCTCGCCGTCGGCGCGCTCGGCTGGGCGGCCCGGCGGCGCGGCCGGACCAGCCTGCCCCGGCTGGCCGCCGGCTTCGCGCTGGCCGTGGTGCCGGTGGTCGTCGCCCCGCTGACCGCGTGGCTGCTCTGGGCGGGGGTGCGCGCGCTCCGCCCCGGGCACGCCGAGCTGCTCGACCCGTACCGGCCGGGCTGGTACCGGCTGGCCGTGCTGGCGCTGGCCGCGGCCGTCCTGTTCGGCTGGTACGCGTCGACCCGCCGCCTGGTCGGCCCGGCCGCGCTGGCCGTCGGCGGCCTCGGCTGGCTGGTCGTGTTCGGGGCGGCCCTGGCGGCGGTCGCGCCCGGCGGGTCGTACCTGACGACCCTGCCGGCCCTGGCCGGCGCGCTGGGCGGCCTGGTCGCGCTGGCCCTGCGGATCGACGGCCCCGGCCCGGTGGTCGCGGTGACCGCCGCGGCGGCCGTCGGCGTGCTGGTGCTGCTGCCCACCGTGGTGCTGCTGTTCCCGGCGCTGGGGATGGGCATGGGGGCGGTGGCCGCGCTCTTCGCGGCGCTGCTCGGCCTGGCCGCGCTGCCCGTGGTGGACCTGCTGCACCCACAGGCCGGTGGGGCGCGCGGCATGGCCGCCGCGCGGGCCCGCCGCCGGGGCGCGCTGCCCGCGCTGGTCGCGACGCTCGCGGCGGCGGTGTGCGCCGGGGTCGGGCTGTCGGTGGACCGGTTCGACGCCGCCCACCCGATCCCCACCCACCTGATGTACGCGCTGGACGCCGGCTCCGGCCAGGCCCGCTGGCTCAGCCACGAGACCGACCCGCAACCCTGGACCGACGGGTACGTCGACGGCGTCGAACAGGTCGGCGACGAGTTCCCCGGGCTCGGCGACACCGAGCTGCGTACCGGCCCCGCGCCCCGGGCCGACCTGCCGGCGGCACAGGTCCGGGTGCTCGCCGACACCCGCACCACCGTCGGCCGTGAGCTGCGGCTGCGGATCGTGCCGCAGCGGCAGGCCCGGCTGCTGACCCTGCACGTCGACACGACCACCGCGATGGTGCAGAACGCGGTGGTGGCCGGGCGGCCGGTGTTCTTCGACCGGATCACCGGCGAGCAGCGGTGGGACTTCGGAATCGTCTTCCACGCCCCGCCGCCGGAGGGCGTCGAGGTGACCCTGACCCTGACCCCGAAGACGGAGAAGGTGGACCTGCGGGTGATGGACGCCAGCGACGGCCTGGCCGCGCTGCCCGGCTTCCGTCCCCGCCCACCGGACGTCGGCGTGGTCGGCTCGCACTCCTCCGAGATGCTGGCGGTGGCCCGCACGCACTCCCTCTGATCCCGGGCCTGATGATCGGAAATGGGGCGGCGAGAGACGGGGCGAGCTGCCATCATGGACGCTCGTCGAGCAGTTGACCCAACGGGGGAGTCAAATGCGTACCAGAATGTCCAGAATGGTGGCCGGAGTGGCCGGAGTGGCCGCGACGGCGCTGGCGGTCACGCTCGCCGGGGCCCCGGGCGCGCAGGCCGCGCCCGCCACGGCCGACGCCGGCACCGCCAGCGTCGCTGACCGGCTCGTCCTGGAGCCCACCGAACGCGGCTACCGGGGCGCCCTGACGGCCGAGGTGACCAACCAGAGCGCCGAGACCGTGTGGGCCAGCTACGTGATCACCGAGCCGGTCCCCGGCTCCTACCGGAACGACAGTTGGGCGGCCGACTGCTACAGCCCCGGCGACTGGCTGGCGGACGGACGGGTCCAGGTCGAGTGCATCGTGCCGGGCAGCATGCTCGCGCCGGGCGAGCGGCGGGAGTTCACCGTGCCCTTCCAGGTGCTCACCACCGTCCAGCCGTACGCCATGAAAGCCGGCAAGGGGACCCTCGCGGTCAAGGTCGGCGGCACGCTGGTCACCCAGGAGAGCTTCCGGACCCGGTTCCGCTCGCCCACCGGCTCGCTCGCCGACCCCCAGCCGTACGTACGGGACACCCGGCCGGACGCCGCGATCAGCGTCACCGGCGACCTGACCGTCGTCCGCCAGCCGGAAGGCTACTTCGAGGGCCGGCTGCCGGTGACGGTGCGCTACGCCGGCGACGCCCCGCACACCAGCCTCGAAGTGCGCCCGGTGGGCATGCCGGCCGGCTTCTGGGACCCGTGGACCGAGTGCAGCCACTTCTGCGTGCCCGGCGGCCCGATGATGGAGGGCGAGGAACGCACCTTCGACCTGGTCTTCGGCGCCGCCTCCGACATCACCCTCGGTGACCTGGGCACGGGCGGCCTGGAGGTCCGCGCCTGGCAGATGAACCCGGCTCCGGAGGCCGACCCGAGCGACAACGTCGCCACCTTCTCCGTCCGCGCCGTCGAGGCGCCCTGAGCCGTCCGCTCAGTTCGCGCTTCGCGCTTCGCGCAGAGCCCCGGGTCAGTCGGCCCGGGGCTCTGCCGAATCCGGACGAGGATTCTCGGCTGGCCGGTGTCGACCGTCCGCTCCGGGGAGCCCTCGAAGCGTCCCACCCGGGGGTGACGGTGTGGTGGGTTGAGCCTGTCGAGCTGCCCCGAATCTGGGACAGCGGGCGGCGGCGCGGATTCGATCTCCGCTGGCGCAGAAGCAGGCCACCCTGACGCCGCTACCCGCTACTTCCAGCGGAAGTGGACGAAGAGGCGGCCGAAGTTCTTCGAGTCCTTCTCGACCCGGTGGTAGAGCTGTTTGACGTCCTTCTGGTCGAGGAAGCGCAGCACCCGCTTCTTGAGCTGGCCGGAGCCCTTACCGGGGATGATCTCGACCAGGGTGGCCTTCTTCGCCACCGCCTCGTCCATGATTCCGCGCAGCGCCCGGTCGATGTCCTGGCCCTTGTTGAAGATGTCGTGCAGGTCCAGCTTGAGTTTCATCGCACGCCCCGGTCGAGTGTCGTGCCGCCCGCCGGTCGGTCGGCCCGCGCGTCACCGCGTCGGGCCGACCGACCGGGCGGATCGGCTCCATGCCGGCCAATGGTAGGCCGGCGACTGTCACCCCGGGGTCAGCGTCCGCCGCCGACCCGGGTCTCGACCCGTCGCAGGGCCGTCCGGTACGCGTCGTTCGTCGCGTACATGGCGGCGGCGATCCGCAGGTGCCGCAGCGCGTCGGCCGGGCGGTTCAGCCGCTCCAGCGTCCGGCCCAGCACGTGGTGCGCGTAGTGGTCGCTCGGGTCCCGGTCGACCAGCTCCCGCAGGTGCGTCTCGGCCCGCCCGAGCTGGGCGGACTGGAAGTACGCCCGGGCCAGGAGCTGCCGTACCGCCGTGTTGCCGGGCTCGGCCTCGACGATCGGCTCCAGCAGCCGGGCCGCCCCGGTCGGGTCACCGGCCTCGAAGAACATGGTCGCCCGCCGGTAGTCCGCCAGAAGATCCATTCGACCCACCTCCTCGTGTCGCACCACCGTCCTGCGCCGACGCTGGCACAACGCTCCCCCGGTCACGACTGTTCCCCGCGACGGTTTCCGCAGTCCGGGCGGCTCCGGACAGGTCCCGGGCGGGTCACTGCGGGACACCAGGGAAGCACGTGGGATGCCGGCGGGGCCCGGTGGGAAGGGCGGCGGGACCCCGGTGGGGCTGCCCCATATCTGGGGCAGCTCGACAGCCTCCGCCCGGCACCACCCCACCGCGTCCACCCGACCCCGCCGACGCCCGTGAGCGACGGCCCGTACGGCGACCGGCGCGGGAGGCCACCCGTGGGCGGCGGCCAGACGACGACCGACCCGGGCGGCGGCCGGACGGGCGGGGCCCGGCCCGGGTCACACCCGGAGCTGCCAGGCGCGGACGCCGCCGACCAGGGCGGCGGTGTTCGGTACGACCACCACGTCGTCACCCATCCGGGCGAGCTGCTCGGGGCGGATCAGCCGGGAGTTGCCCCCGCCGAGGTAGAGCCGGTCCCAACGGAAGACCGGGCGCAGCCCGTCCACCACCTGCCGGACCCGGCGGGACCAGAAGCCGTCGCCGAGCCGCCGGCGTTCCGGCTCGCCGACGTACGTGTCGTAGGTGGTGCCCCAGCGCACCGGGGCGTGCGACAGCTCCAAATGCGGGGCGAGCGTCCCGCCGTCGTAGAGGGCGCTGCCCAGCCCGGTGCCGAGGGTCAGCACCAGCTCGCAGCCGCTGCCGGCGACCACCCCGGCGCCGTGCACCTCGGCGTCGTTGAGCACCAGCGTCGGCACGCCGAACGCGTCGGCCAGGGCGGTACGCGCGTCGTAGCCGGACCACTGGGCCAGCAGCTCCGGGTCGACCCTGGTGCGGGGCCCGGCCCGGGTCACGTAGTGCGGGGTGGCCACCACCACCCCGTGCCGGATCATGCCGGGCAGGCCGACGGTCAGCCGGTCGGCGGGCGGGAGCTGACCGGCCAGCTCCAGCAGCGTCTTGACGAACAGGGCCGGAGGCAGCGGGTACGGCGTGGGCACCCGCAACGGCCGGGCGCGCATCGTGCCCGCCTCGTCTAGCACCGTCCCCTTGATCCCGCCGCCACCGCAGTCGATCGCCAAAGTGGTCGTCACCCCCGTCAGTCTGCCTAATCCGCTCGGCCGACGGGCGGTCGGTTGGATAGCATTCGCCTCCTGATGAGCGCCACGATGATCGTCAAGGGTCTCTCCGCCGGGCACGGCGACCGGCTCCTCTTCGCCGGGCTCGACCTGGTGGTCGCCCCCGGGGACGTGATCGGCCTGGTCGGGGTGAACGGGGCCGGCAAGTCGACGCTGCTGCGTACCCTCGCCGGGTTGCTGCCGGTGGAGGCCGGCGGCGTCACGCTGAGCCCGCCCACCGCGAACGTCGGGCACCTGCCGCAGGAGGCGGAGCGCCGCCCCGGCGAGACGGTCCGCGACTTCCTGGCCCGCCGGACCGGGGTCACGGCGGCGCAGGCCGCGCTGGACGCCGCCACCGGGGCGCTCACCGCGGGCGCGCCCGGGGCCGACGACGCGTACGCCGACGCGTTGGAGCGCTGGCTCGCCCTCGGCGGCGCCGACCTGCCGGAACGTGCCGAGCAGGTGGCCGCCGAGCTGGGTCTGACCGTCGACCTGGACCATCCGATGGTCGCGCTTTCCGGCGGCCAGGCCGCCCGCGCCGGGCTGGCGTCGCTGCTGCTCAGCCGGTACGACGTGTTCCTGCTCGACGAGCCGACGAACGACCTCGACCTGGCCGGGCTGGCGAAGCTGGAGGAGTTCGTCACCGGGCTGCGCGCCGGCACGGTGCTGGTCAGCCACGACCGCGAGTTCCTGACCCGGACGGTGACCCGGGTGCTGGAGCTGGACCTGCACCAGCAGCAGGTGCGGCACTACGGCGGCGGGTACGCGGCGTACCTGGAGGAACGCGAGGTGGCGCGCCGCCAGGCGCGGGCCGAGTTCGAGGAGTACGCCGAGACGAAAGCCGGGTTGGAGGAGCGGGCCCGTACCCAGCGCGCCTGGATGGAGAAGGGCGTCCGTAACGCCCGCCGCAAGGCCAGCGACCCGGACAAGCACGTCAAGCACTTCCGGGGGCAGACCTCGGAGAAGCAGGCGGCGAAGGCCCGGCAGACCGAACGGCTGATCGAGCGGCTGGACGTCGTCGAGGAGCCCCGCAAAGAGTGGGAGCTGCGGATGGAGATCGCCGCCGCGCCCCGCGCCGGCGCCGTCGTGGCCGCGCTCCGCGACGCCGTGGTACGCCGGGGAGAGTTCACCCTCGGCCCGGTACGCCTCCAGGTCGACTGGGCCGACCGGGTGGCGGTGACCGGGGCGAACGGGTCCGGCAAGTCCACCCTGCTGGCGGCGCTGCTCGGGCGGCTGCCGCTGGACGCCGGGCACGCCACGCTCGGCCCCGGGGTGGTGGTCGGCGAGGTCGACCAGGCCCGCGGGCTGTTCCTCGGCGACCAGCCGCTGATCGACGCGTTCCGGCTGGCCGTACCCGAGCTGTCACCGGCGGACGCGCGGACCCTGCTGGCCAAGTTCGGCCTGCGCGCCGACCACGTGCTGCGGACGGCGGCGACCCTCTCCCCCGGCGAACGCACCCGGGCCGCGTTGGCCCTGCTCCAGGGGCGCGGGGTGAACCTGCTGGTGCTGGACGAGCCGACCAACCACCTGGACCTGCCGGCGATCGAGCAGTTGGAGACGGCGCTGGCGGGTTACCCGGGCACGTTGCTGCTGGTCACCCACGACCGCCGGATGCTCGACGCGGTCCACACCAACCGCCGCCTGCACGTCACCGCCGGCCAGGTCACCGAGGACTGAGCCCGACCGAGCCGGGTCGACACGGCCGGCAGGCATCGGGCATACCGGGCGCGGATGCGGGTAACGGGCGGCGGGAGGTGGCTCGGATGGTCGCGTTGGCGCAGGCCCCGCCCTCGGCCGAACGGCTGCGGGCGATCGACGTGTTTCTCACCGACGCGTGGGCGGACCAGGCCCGGCACGACGACCGGCTGCGGGGCCTCTCGGTGGAGGTGGCCTTCGACCGGGGCGTGGCCCACCTGACCGGGGCGGTGGCCGCACCGGCCGAGTTGCGCCTGCTCCGGGACCGGGTGGGGCGGCTGGCCGGGGTGTTCGGGGTCTGGGGCCGGGTCGCGGTGGCCGGGCGGGCGCCGGTCGTGGTGGATCTGGGCTGCGGCGGCACCAAGCAGTACCCGGGCAACCTCGGGCTGGACATCTATCCCGCGCCCGGGGTGGACGCGGTGGCGGACCTGTCCGGGGCGCTGCCGCTGGCCGACGACTCGGTGGACGTGCTGTTCGCGGTGCACATCCTGGAGCACCTGATCGACTTCCTGCCGCTGCTGGACGAGTGCCACCGGGTGCTCCGGCCGGGCGGCGTCCTGCACGTGATGAGCCCGTGGTGGCGGCACGTCAACGCGGTCGCCGACCCCACCCACGTCCGGCTCCTCGACGTCCAGACGATCAAGGGGGTGTGCGGGCAGCGCCCCCCGGGAACGCCGCGCTGGTACCCGTTGCACGTGGGTTGCGACGGGGCCTCGATCTTCGCCGACCTGACCCCACTCACCCGAGACGCCCCCGGCCCAGACAAAACCCACCTGGCCCGCTTCTTCGACTGACTCCCCCAGACCCCGGGGCGCCCTCGCCGCCCCGGATCCCCCATGATCCACTTCGTTTCCTTGATATGAGGGCATCAGAGCTGGCCGATGCCCCCATATCAAGGATCAGGAGCGGGAGTTGATCAGTTCGGCCGATACCCGGGGGGCCGCGGCCACTGTTCCGCCTCAGGGTCCACCGCTGAGGGCGGGACGGGTGAGGACGGGACGGGTGAGGGCGGGACGGATGAGGGCGGGACGGATGAGGACGGGGTGGATGACGGCGGGACGGGTGAGGGCGGGACGGGTGAGGGCGGGACGGGTGAGGGCGGGGACGAGGCGCGGGGTTGCCAGAGGCGGTCGCCGCTGATCAGGCTGCGGAAGTCGAACTGGCACTTCGAGCAGGTCCGCAGGGCGGTCTCGGCCCGCCGGTCGCCGCACCGCTGGCAGTACGTCACCACTGTCTCGTCGGCGTCCATGCCCTGGCAGCGCGGGCAGGCGAAGCTCGGCCCCCTGCCGTTGAGCTGCACCAGCCGGCCGGCCAGCACGTACGGGGTGACCACGGCGCTGAGGCTGCTGGCCAGGTCTCGGGTACGCCGGGTGCGCTCCTGCAACCGTTCCAGATCCGGGTTGGTGACCTTCTCCAGCCGGCAGGTGGTGCAGGTGCGCAGGGTTCGCGCCGGCAGCAGGCCCCGGAGTCGGGCCTGCTGGTGCAGGAAGGTCACCACCGGCACGTCCGCCGGCTCGACGGCGAACCGGGCGTCCGGGGTCGGGCCGGCGCCGCCGGTGCCGCCGGTGCCGTTGGTGCCGCCGGTGCCGTTGGTGCCGCCGGTGCCGCCGGTGCCGCCGGTGCCGCCGGTGCCGCCGGTGCCGCTGGTGGGCGCGGTGAGGTGCTCCTCGATCCGGAAGACCAGCGACTGCACCTGGGCCACCAGTCTGGGCGGCATGTCACCGGGGCGGCTCGCGACCAGCGCGCCGACCATCAGCATGCCGTCCGCCACCTCGGCCGGCACCTCGGCGACCGCCTGCGGCGTCTCGAAGGTGACGGTACGGGCGCCGGCCCGGCTGACCACCGCCCGGCGCTGGGCCCCGGTGTCCCCGTCGAGGAGGCGGGAGGCGTGCCGGGAGAGCACGGTTCCGGCCCGGTTGGCCAGGCTGGCCGCGTTCTGCATGATCGCCACGTCGCCTGGTCCGGTCTGCCGCCACCAGCCGGGGAACGTGGCGGCGGCGCTCGGGTCGAGGCGGCCGAGGGTGCCGTCGACCGCGCCGAGGACGGTCTCGAAGAGCTCGACGTAGACCGAGGTCAGGCCCCAGTTGCGGCCGACCTTGCCGGCCCAGCGGTCGGCCAGCAGGACGCTTATCCGGGTGCCGGGGCCGTCGGTGTCCAGCCCGACCCGCAGGGCGACCGGCACCCGGGCGGCAGAGAGCGTGACCCCGCCCAGTTTGGAGCCCCGGACCGCCTCCAGGAGGCTGAGCTGTTCGGTCCGCAGCTCGAAGTGGAGATCCCGGATGGCGCGGAGCAGGTGCTGGCGGACCACGCTGGGCGGCGCGGCGATCCGGCGTTGCGCGCCCGCGCTCAGCCGTCCCGCCTCGGCGGCGAGGACGGCCGGGTCCGGCTGGCCCCCGGCGTCCGGGGTGTCGGCCCAGCTCATTCCGCGAGGTCGAAGCTCGTGCCGGCGTCGAAGCCGGTGCCCGCGTCGTAGGACGAGGCGGCGTCGTAGGACAACCCCGCGTCGTACGTCGAGCCCGCGTCGTACGAGGAGGACATGGTGTCGTACGGGGCGACCTCGGCGGCGGCGGCGTCGACGTGGGCGCCGGCCTGGGCGGAGTAGTCGACCGAGACGTCGTAGTTGCTCTCGGCGATGTCGGCGTGGGTGGCGGCGTGCGCGTAGGCGCTCTCGGCGACCTCGAGGTTGCCGGCGGCGAGGTTGTCGTTGGCGTAGTCGACCCAGTCCTGCGCCGAGTCGGCCCACTGGTCACCGCTGTCCGCGTGCCAGGAGGACCAGTCCTGGTCGGCCGCCGCGCCGGTCAGCTCGGTCTCCACCGCGTCGACCACCGGCTCGGGCAGCACCGGCTCGGGCAGCACAGCCTCCGGCAGGACCGGGTCCGACAGAACGGCCTCGGGCAGGATCGGGTCGGGCAGGATCGGGTCCGGCGCGGCGGCGTACGTGTCGAAGGCGCCCACGTCCGTCGTGGCGGTGTCGGTGGACAGGTAGTCGCCCCAGCTCGAATCGGTGCTCATCTCGCCCCCAGGTGTGCGGTGGTCCGCGTGTCGCGGCCATCATCGTGATCCGCCGGCACCGCGCCCATCCCCCGATCGGTGTTCCCGTACGGACATCAGGACTGTCGCATCTGGACGCAACATCCGCCCGGGCGGGTGGACGTCAGCGGCCGAGGGCGCTCTCCCGGAGTCCGAGGCGGTACGGGGTGGTGGGGGCGCGACCAGGCGTTCGTCTACCCGATGCCGGCGGCGGCGAGGGCGGCGCGGTAGCCGGCGAGCCGCAGCCGCGCGCTGCCCCCTCCGGGTCGCGTGGTGAGCCGATCGCGGCGATCCGGCGGCGGCCGAGGCCGATCAGGTGGGTGGTGATCTCATGGGCCGCGGTCCGGCGCGCCCCTTGCGAAGATTGCGGGCGGAGAGGTTGGGCAGGTGGTTCAGCTCGGCGATGGCCTGCTCGACTCGCCCCCGGGGTGGTCGGTCGGACATGCTGGTAGCCGTTGACGACGTTGGACACCGTCTTGACCGAGACACCGGCCTTCTCGGCCACGTCCGGGACACCCGGGTGGCCCGGCCACACGACAGAGAGGTGGGCACCCTTGCGAACCGCTCAGCTGACGATCGACCCCGCCTTCGCGATCGGCCCGGCCGACCGTCGGCTCTTCGGCTCGTTCGTGGAGCACCTGGGGCGCTGCGTGTACGGCGGCGTCTTCGAGCCCGGCCACCCCACCGCCGACGACCACGGCTTCCGCGCCGACGTGCTGGACATGACCCGCGAGCTGGGCGTCTCCGTCGTCCGGTACCCGGGCGGCAACTTCGTCTCCGGCTACCGCTGGGAGGACGGCGTCGGCCCGGTCGCCGACCGGCCCCGCCGACTCGACCTGGCCTGGAAGACGATCGAGACGAACGCCTTCGGCCTGCACGAGTTCATGACCTGGGCCGAGCAGGCCCGGGTCGAGCCGATGATGGCGGTCAACCTCGGCACCCGGGGCGTGCAGGAAGCCTGCGACCTGCTGGAGTACGCCAACCACCCGGGCGGGACGGCGCTGTCCGACCTGCGCCGCAAGCACGGCGCGGAGCGGCCGTACGGGGTGCGGCTCTGGTGTCTCGGCAACGAGCTGGACGGCCCCTGGCAGGTCGGCCACAAGACCGCCGACGAGTACGGCCGACTGGCCGCCGAGACCGCGCGGGCGATGAAGCTGATCGACCCCTCGGTCAGCCTGGTGGCCTGCGGCAGCTCCGGTCGGGGCATGCCCACCTTCGCCTCCTGGGAGGCGACCGTGCTGGAGCACACCTACGAGCACGTCGACTACGTCTCCGCGCACACCTACTACGACCCGTCCGACGGCGACCGGGCCAGCATGCTGGCTTCGGCGGTCGACATGGACCACTTCATCAACGAGGTGGTGGCCACCGCCGACCACGTCGCGGCGAAGCTCCGCCAGCGCCGCAAGCTGAAGATCTCCTTCGACGAGTGGAACGTCTGGTACCAGTCCCGCCTCCAGGCGGACCTGGACCAGCGGGGCTGGGTCGAGGCCCCGGCGCTGATCGAGGACACCTACACCGCGGTCGACGCGGTGGTGGTCGGCGACCTGCTGCTCACCCTGCTCCGGCACGCCGACCGGGTCGGGGTGGCCTGCCAGGCGCAGCTCGCCAACGTGATCGCCCCGATCCGGACCCGCACCGGCGGCCCGGCCTGGCGGCAGAGCATCTTCCACCCGTTCGCGCTCACCGCCCGGTACGCCCGGGGCTCGGTGCTGCGCACCGAGCCGGTCGGCCCGACGTACGAGACGAAGCGGCACGGCGAGGTGCCGGTGCTGGACAGCGTCGCCGTGCACGACGAGGAGCGGGGCGAGCTGACCGTCTTCGCCGTCAACCGGGACAGCACGGACCTGGAGCTGCGGCTCGACCTGCGCGGTCTGCCGGGGCTCTCCGCCGGATCCCACCTGACCCTGGCCGCCGGGGACGACCCGTCGGCGACCAACACCGAGGCCGAGCCCGACCGGGTGACGCCCCGGACCATCACCCCTCCCACCGTCGACGGCGGCCGGTGCACCGTACGGCTGCCCGCCATTTCCTGGAACGTGCTGCGCTTCACCACCCGCCCCTGACCCCTGGCGCACGGCCCGCCGGTGGGCGCTCGGAAGGGTTCCTCTCCGGTCGGGGAGAGGAACCCTTCCGGGGGCCGCCTCAGCGCTGGGCGAGCCGGTTGCGACGGTGGCCGTAGCCGAAGTAGATGAGCGCGCCGAGCAGCATCCACGCCAGGAAACGCAGCCAGGTCTCCACCGACAGGTTGAGCATCAGGTAGAGGCAGGCCAGCGCGGAGACGACCGGCAGCACCGGCGAGAACGGCACCCGGAACGGTCGCTCCAGCTCGGGGCGGGTCCGACGCAGGATCGGCACCGCCAGCGAGACCAGCACGAACGCGCAGAGCGCGCCGATGCTGACCAGGTCGGCCAGGGCGGTCAGCGGCAGGAAGCCGGCGAGCAGCGCCACCACCACGGTCATCACCGCGCTGATCCGGTACGGGGTGCCCCAGCGCGGGTGCACCTTCGCCACCGCCGGCGGGATCAGCCCGTCCCGGGCGATCGCGAAGCCGACCCGGCCCATGGCCACCAGGTCGACCAGGATCACGCTGGTCAGGCCGGCGACCGCGGCGATGGAGACGAGGATCGCCGCCCACCCCGCGCCGACCGACTCGAACGCCGAGGCGATCGGGGCGCCCCGGTCGATCTCGGTGTACGGGACCATGCCGACCAGCACCAGCGAGACGCCGATGTAGAGCACGCTGGCGATCACCAGCGTGCCGAGCAGGCCGAGCGGCAGGTCCCGGCGCGGGTTCTTCGTCTCCTCGCCGAGGTTCGCCACCGCCTCGAAGCCGGTGTACGCGAAGAAGACCACCGCGGCGGCGGTGAGCACCCCGGCGAAACCGAACACCGAAGGCTCCATCCCGAAGATCAACTGGGTGACCGGTTGCCGGATGCCGCCCTCGCCGCTGCCGGCCTCCTCCGACGGCGGGACGAACGGGGTGAGGTTGGCGGCCTTCACGAAGAACGCCCCGGCGATCACCACGAAGACGCAGATGGCGACCTTGACCAGGACGAGCACGTTGGTCAGCCGGGCCGACTCGCGCACCCCGACGATGGCCACCACGCCGAGCAGCAGCACGATGCCGATCGCCCCGAGGTTGACCACGCCGCCCTCCTCGCCGAACCAGGCGGCGGGCAGGTCGAACAGCTCGGCGAGGTAGCCGGACCAGCCGCGGGCGACCACCGCCGCGCCGAGGGCGAACTCCAGCAGCAGGTCCCAGCCGATGATCCAGGCGACGATCTCGCCCATGGTGGCGTACGCGTAGGTGTAGGCGCTGCCGGCGGCCGGGACGCTGGAGGCCAGCTCGGCGTAGCAGAGCGCGGCGAGCAGCGCGACCAGGCCGGCGATGGCGAAGGAGAGCACCACCCCGGGGCCGGCGTGTTCCCGGGCCTCCAGTCCGGTGAGGGTGAAGATGCCGGTGCCGATGACGATGCCGATACCGAACCCGGTGAGGTCACGGGCGCCGAGGCGGCGCTTCAGACCGGGACCGCCGTCCGTCCCGTCCGCCTCGCTCTGGGCTATCACGTCCTTGATCGGTTTGGTACGCAGCACGGACACCGCGTTCACCCCTCCCACCGTGCCGACCACCACCGTGGCGGCCGGTGACCGCTGCTGCTACCCAGCGGGTCGGACCGCCAATCCACACTCCGGGTATCGGCCCGGTAACAGCGCGCCAGGGAAGGGCGGGGCGGGGGCGACGGTCGGCGGCGGGGTCTTGCGCCGGGGCGGCCGGGTGTGAAAATTTCCTTCTGGCGGCGTATCGCTGGCGACGAATCTTGCCGACGGCCGCCGTACGCCCCTGCCAGCCGAGCCCCACGAAGGGACGCACCTCATGAAGGCACCTCGGCTCAGAGCCGCCGGGCTGGCCGTCGCGCTGCTCGGCGCGCTCGTCGCCGCGACGCCCGCGACCGCCGCCGCCGACCCGACCGCCGCCGCCGACCCCACCACCTGCGCCACCGACCCGGCCACCCCCAAACGGCAGTTCCGGGCCATGTGGATCTCGTCGGTGGTGAACATCGACTGGCCGACCAAGGCGTCCCAGACCGCCCCGGACCGGATCGCCGCCCAGCAGGCCGAGTACCGCGGCTGGCTGGACCTGGCCGAGCGGCTGAACCACAACGCGGTGGTCGTCCAGGTCCGGCCGACCGCCGACGCGTTCTGGCCGTCGCCGTACGAGCCTTGGTCGGAGTACCTGACCGGGACGCGCGGGCAGGACCCGGGCTGGAACCCGCTGGCCTTCCTGGTCGCCGAGTCGCACAAGCGGAACCTGGAATTCCACGCCTGGTTCAACCCGTACCGGGTGTCGATGCCGGCCCCGGGCGGCGCGGGCGCGGACCTCACCCAGTTGGCCCCGGGCCACCCGGCCCGCCAGCACCCCGGGTGGACCTTCGCGTACCCGCCGGCCGGCGTCGCCGGCAGCCGGCTCTACTACGACCCGGGCGTGCCCGAGGTCCGCGCGTTCGTCCAGACCGCGATGCTCGACGCGGTCAAGCGGTACAACATCGACGGCGTGCACTTCGACGACTACTTCTACCCGTACCCGAGCGGGACCCACCAGGTGCCCGACGACGCCACCTTCGCGCAGCACAACCGGGGCTTCACCGACAAGGCGGACTGGCGGCGGGACAACATCGACCTGCTGGTCAGGGAGATGGGCGAGAAGATCAAGGCGGTCAAGCCGTGGGTGAAGTTCGGGGTCAGCCCGTTCGGCATCTGGCGCAACAAGTCCGTCGACCCGCTCGGCTCGGACACCACCGGCAGCCAGTCGTACGACATCATCTCCGCCGACACCAGGAAATGGGTCAAGGAGGAGTGGATCGACTACGTGGTGCCGCAGCTCTACTGGTACATCGGCCAGTACCCGGCCGCCGACTACGCCCGGCTGGCGCCGTGGTGGGCCGAGACGGTACGCGGCACCCGGGTGCAGCTCTACATCGGCCAGGCCGACTACAAGAGCGGTGACCCGGCGTACGGGGCGGACTGGATGGACCCGAACGAGCTCTCCGACCACCTGACGCTGAACCGGTCGTACCCGGAGGTGCTCGGCAACGTGCACTTCTCGGCCGTCCAGGTACGGGCGAACCGGCTCGGCGCGACCGACGTCTACGCCGCCGCGCACTACTCGAAGCCGGCGCTGGTGCCGGCGATGCCGCACCTGCCGGCCAAGCCGCTGCTGTTCCCGGTGCTCACCCAGGTCACCCGGACCGCCGACGGGGCGCGGCTGAGCTGGCGGCAGCCGGCCGACGGCGTGGGCCCGTTCGGCGCCGCCACCGCGTACGCGATCTACCGGCTCGACGGCGCCGGACGCCCGGACGGCTGCGCGCTGGCCGACGCGAGGCACCTGGTCGGCACGGTCCGGGCCACCCCGGGCGGGGCTCAGTCCTGGGTGGACACCACCGCGGAGCCGGGGCGCGCCTACACCTACGTGGTGACCGCCCTGGACCGGCTGCACAACGAGAGCCCGGCCGGGCCGCCGCGCGTGCTGCGCTGACCTGCGTCGACACGGAACGCCCCGGAACGGCGCCCGCCGTTCCGGGGCATTCGTCTGTTTGGACGCATACATCGAAACTTGACCACACCTCCACCTGCGATTCATCAAGATCGATGAAAACTGTTCCTCACCGGTACCCGCCGGTAACCAGCCGCTCCCGCCCCCCGGAGGAACCCCCCGATGCGTCGCCTCACCACCCTGCTCGCCGCCAGCACGTTCGCGCTGCTCACCCTCCTCGGGGTGGCCTCACCCGCCGCCGCGGTCACCCGCGACCAGAAACTCTCCGTGCTGTCCTCCTGGACGCAGACCAGCGCCAGCAGCTACAACTCCTGGAACTCGGCCCGCCTGAACAAGAGCGCCTGGTCGGCCTACGGCTTCGACTGGTCCACCGACTACTGCTCGTCCAGCCCCGACAACCCGCTCGGGTTCACGTTCAACCTGTCCTGCCACCGGCACGACTTCGGGTACCGCAACCACAAGGCGATGGGCATCTTCACCAGCGCCAACAAGGACCGGGTGGACAGCGCCTTCTACGCCGACCTGAAGCGGGTCTGCGCCACGTACAACAGCGTCGTCAACCCGGCCTGCTACAGCCTGGCCTGGACGTACTACCAGGCGGTGAAGGTGTTCGGCACGGTCGCCGCGGTCAGCCAGGCCGACCTGGACCGGGCCGCGAAGCTGAAGTCCGACGCCGAGCGGCGGGCCGGCCTGCGCTGACGCCGCCGCCCCGGCCGCGACGGCTCAGCCCGCGACGGCTCAGCCCGACGTGAAGCGTGAGGAGGCGGGGGACAGATCCGGGTGCTCCACCGCCATGGCCAACGCCGCCGCCTCCTCCAACCCCAGCTCCGCGCCGGCACCGTACGCCGCGTCGAAGGCCGCGTCGCCCAACGCCCCGCGCACCTCCGCCTGCCAGCGCAGCCAGTACGCGCCGAACAACCCCGGGGTGGCCCGCATCCGCGCCCGGGTCACCTGGGCCGCGCCGAACAGCCGGGCGGCGGTCGACGGGTCACCGCCGGTCGCGCACCGGACGGCCAGCGCGTGCACCGTGTCGCAGGCCCGCCCGTGGTAGCCGTGCCGCATCCGGGACCGCAACGCCACCTGGAGATGCTCGTGCGCCGCGACCAGGTCCCCCCGGGCCAGCGCCACCATGCCCAGCAGCATGTCCACCGAACGCTGGCCGCGCTCCACCGGCCGGGTCGCCTCCACCGACCGGGCCCGGCCGAGCAGGTCCGCCGCCTCGTCCAACGCCCGCCGCCGCCACAGCAGCTCGGCGAGGCTGTAGACGGCCAGCAGCGCCTCCCCGGCCACGTTCCGCTCCCGGGCCCAGTCGATCACCTCCCGGCAGACCCGCTCCGCCTCGGCGAACTGCCCCATGTCGACAAGCGGCGCGGCCCGGCCGGCGAGCACCCGGGCCAGCAGCCCGGCGTCCCCGGCCTGCCGGGCCGCCGCCTCGGCCCGCTGCGCGAACCGCAACTCCTCGGCGAACTCGCCGTCCGCGCCGGCGTGCAGCGAGTGCATGTGGTAGACCGCCGCCAGCTCCGCCTCCGGGATCCGCTCCCCGGTCTCGGCCAGCCGCCCGTAGAGCCGGAACAGCCAGAGCCGCCCCTCCCGGGCCAGCCCCCGCTCCCGCCACCACAGGTCCAGCCCGCCGGCCAGCCGCAGCCCGGCCCGTGCGCTGCCCCCGGTCGCGCACCAGCGCAGCGCCGCCCGCAACTCACCGGCCAGCGGGTCGATCGAGTACAACGACCGGGTCACCGGCTGCCCGTCCGGGCCCAGGCACGCCCGCTCCAGCACGTGCCGGCACCAGGCCACGTGCCGGTCCCGGGCGGCCTGCTCCTCGCCGGCCGCGGCCAGCCGGCGGGCCGCGTACGCGCGGATCGGGTCGAGCATCCGGTACGTGCTGCCCGAGGCGCTCGGCTCGGCCAGGATCATCGACTTGTCCACCAGCACCGACAGCGACCCGAACGGGTCCTCGCCGAGCAGCCACTCCACCGCCGGCAGGTCCACCGGGCCGGCGAAGACCGCCAGCAGCCGCAGCAGCCGGGCCGAGCGGGGGCCCAGCGTCCGGTACGACCAGGTGACCGTGGCCTGCATGGTGGCGTGCCGCTCCACCGTCGACCGGGTCACCGCGCCCGCCAGCCCCGGGTCGGCGCGCAACTCGACGGTCTCCTCCTGCCCGCCCGACCAGCCGCGCACCGGCGGCGGCTCGTCCCGCCCCGCGTCCAACGCGCCGAGCACGTCGGCCAGGCGTTCGGCGAGCTGCCCGGCCGAGAGCACCCGCAGCCGGGCGGCGGCCAGCTCGATGGCGAGCGGCAGCCCGTCCAGCCGGTGCACCACCCGGCACAGGTCGGCGGACTCGGCCGGGCCGGGACGCCGGCCACCCCGGGCGGCCGTCGTCCGGTCCAGCAGCAGGGCCACCGCGTCGCTCTCCCCGCCGCCCGGCGACGGGTCGACCGACAGCGGCGGGATCCGCCACACCACCTCACCGGGCATCCCGAACGACTCCCGGCTGGTGGCCAGCACCCGCACCGCGCGCGCCCCGGTGAGCAGACGCGCGATCACCTCGCCGGTGGCGGCCGGCTGGGCGTCGCAGGTGTCCAGCACGACCAGCATGCGGCGGGTCGCCGCGTACTCGACCAGGGTGTCCAGGATCGGCCGGCCCGGCTCCGGACGGAGACCGAACACGGCGGCCACCGCGAACGGCACCAGCCCCGGGTCGGTGACCGTGGCGATGTCGACGAACCACACCCCGTCCGGGTACGCCGCCACCAGACCGGCGCACAGCTCCACGGCCAGCCGGGTCTTGCCCGACCCGCCCGCGCCGATCACGGTGACCAGCCGGTGCTCCGCCATCAGCTCCCGCAGCTCCACCCGCTCGGCGTGCCGCCCGACGAACGAGGTGACCTGGGTGGGCAGGTTGTGCGGGGCCACGTCGGCCGTGCGGGGCCGGGGGAACTCCCGCTCCAGGCCCGGCGCGAGCACCTGGTAGAGCCGCTCCCGGTCGTCGAACCCGCGCAACCGGTGCAGCCCGAGGTCGAGCAGGGACGCCCCGGCCGGCAGCGGCTCGGCGTGCCGGACCGTCGCCGCCGAGCAGAGCACCTGACCGCCGTGCGCCGCCGCGGCGATCCGGGCGGCCCGGTGCACCTCCGGGCTGGCGTACTCGCCGTCGCGCGGCTCCGCGTACCCGGTGTGCAGGCCCATCCGGACCCGGGGGGTCGCCTCCGGGGTGGGCCACTCGTGCCCGGCCAGCGCCCGCTGCGCGGCCAGACAGGCGGTAACCGCGGCGGCGGCGTCGGGGAACGCGATGAAGAACGAGTCACCCTCGGTGAGCAACTCCGCGCCGTCGGCCGCGGTCAGGGTGTGCCGCAGCAGCCGACGGTGCTCGTGCAGCACGGCACGGTAGCCGGCGCCGAGCATCCGGGCCAGTCGCGTGGAGCCCTCGATGTCGGTGAACAAGAAGGTCACCCACCCGCTCGGGAGGCGGATCCGTGGCGACATGCGTGGAACCTCCGCCCCTGACGTCGCCGGCCATGCTTCCCTATGTCGGAGCCGTCACGCATCGTGAGAACGGTCGGACCGGATCGACCGCAAGGTACCGCAACAGCCCGACAAGGGCGCGCGGTCAGCAGCCGCAACCACCGCCGCAGCAACCACCTCCGGCGGGCGCGCCACCGCCGCCGGCCGGGCCGGAGCCGCCCCGGCCGGTCAGCGCGACAGTGGACAGCAGTTTGACCGTGTCGTGGTGGCCCTGAGGGCAGGAAGCCGGCTCGGCGGCCCGCGCCATCGGCCGGTCGACCTCGAAGGTGGCGCCGCAGGCGCGGCAGCGGAACTCGTACCGGGGCATGCCACCAGGGTACGACCGGACCTGACGACCGCGCGGACATGGGTAATACTCGACAGGTGGTGGACGCAGGAGACAGCCCGCGAGCTCGGCCGCTGCGTCCGGCCGTGCCGCCGCCCGACGACGCCCCAGGGAAGCCGCCCGCGCCGGTGGGCGGCGCGCCCGAGCCCGCCGACTCCGCCGGTCAGGGGCCCGCCCCGACCGCCCCGCCACCCCCGACCGCCCCGCCACCCCCGGCGGCGGACGCCGCGCCCACGAAGGACGCCGCGCCACCGCCGGAAGCGGGGACCGCGACCCCGCCGGAGACGGAAGCCGGCCCGAAGACGGAAACGGAGACCGCGACCCCGCCGGAGACGGAAGCCGGGCCGGAGACGGAAGCCGGGTCGGCGGCGGAGCGGGGGCGAGGACGGTCGCGCCGGTACCGGGTGCCGTTCGCGCACGCCGTCCGGGTACCGCCGCGCCAGGCCGCGGCCGGCGCTGTCCGGGCCACCCGGGCCTGGTCGAAGCGACCCAGCGGCCGGTTCGTCCTACCCGGGATCTTCCTGCTGCTGCTGGTCTCCGTCACCGCGGCGGCCGGCGTGCTGCTGGTGCCGGCGGCCGGACGCGACCCCCGCCCGGTCGCCCGGGACACCAGCGTCGACCCGTCCGCCGGGCCCACCGCCGGCGTCGCCGTGCCGGGCGGCACGCTCCTGCCGCCGGGCGGCGTCGGTCTGCCGCCGGGCGGCACACCGCTGCCCGGCCAGAGCGGTGCCGGCGGTCTGGCCGCCCCGGCGCCCACCGGCCGCCCCGCGGACGCGCTCGCCGACTGGGCCCAGCGCACCGGGGCGAAACTCGGCATCGCCCCGACCGCCATGCAGGCGTACGGCTACGCCGAGCTGGTGCTCGCCCAGAGCACCCCGGGCTGCGCGCTGAGCTGGACGACGCTCGCCGCGATCGGGTACGTGGAGTCCCGGCACGGCCAGGCCAACGGCGCGACGCTCCTGCCGGACGGGCGGGCGCTGCCGGAGATCCGCGGCGACGCGCTGGACGGCAACGGCGGCCGGATGCGGATCATGGACACCGACCGGGGGCAGCTCGACCGGGACACCACCTACGACCGGGCCGTCGGCCCGATGCAGTTCATCCCGACCACCTGGCAGGAGATCGGCGCGGACGCCGACAACGACGGCGTGGAGAACCCGCACGACCTCGACGACGCCGCCCTGGCCGCCGGCAACTACCTCTGCAAGGGTGGCCGGAACATGACCGTCCCCGGCGACTGGTGGGGGGCGATCCTGTCGTACAACGACGTACGCCGGTACGCCCAGGACGTCTTCGACAAGGCCAACGAGTACGGCGTGGCCAGCCGCAGTTGACCGGACCCGGCCACCGCCGCCGACCGGATACTTCCCCCGGGCAGGGGTTAACGGCAAGCTGTACCCCGTGATGGTGCGCGAGTGGGACCCCAGGACGGCCCCGTCCACCGAGATCGCGTCGATGTTGGACACCCTCAACGCGGTTCTCGCGGCCGACCTGCCCGACGATCCGCCGTGGCGGGAGGTCTCGCTACGCGAGTACCTCTCCGAGGTGATGCCCGGCGAACGGCGGATCTCGTGGGTGGCCCAGGCCGACCCGGCCGCCGACGGCACGCCCGGGGCGATCCTCGGGCACGTGCAGGTGCTCCTGCTGGGCGACATCGGCGTGCTGGAGGTCCTGGTCCACCCGCGGGCGCGCCGCACCGGTCTGGGTCGCGCCCTGGTGCAGGTGGCGGCCCGGCGCACGTACCAGGAGGGTTTCCGGTCCCTCGGGGTCGAGGTGGTCGGCGGGACGCCGGCGGTCGGCTTCTACGAGGCGCTCGGCTTCACCCGGGACTATGTGGAGGCGCGCAGCGTGCTGCCGCTGGCCACGGTGGACTGGGCGGCGCTGGGCGCGATGGCGACCGGCCTCACCGGCGGCTACCGGGTCGAGTTCTGCCCCGGCGGCCCGCCGGACGCGCTGATCGAGTCGTACGCGCGGGCCAAGGCGGAGGCCCGCGACATCGAGGACGGCGAGCTGCGCCCCAGCTCGTACGACCCGCAGCGGCTCCGGGACAGCCTGGACTGCCTGCACCGGCGGGGCATGAAGCCGTACATCGTGTTCGCCATCCACGAGGGCACCGGCGAGGTGGCCGGACTGACCGAGGTGGTGGTGCCGGCGCAGCACCCGACCCGGGCCGACCAGTACGACACGATCGTCCGCGAGGCGCACCGGGGCTACGGCATCGACCGGGTGATCAAGGCGCGGATGCTGCTTGAGCTGCGGGCCGCCGAGCCGGAGCTGGTCGAGGTGCAGACCTGGAACGCCCAGGCCAACGAGGCCATGCTCCGGGTGAACGCCGAGCTCGGGTACCGCCCCGACCGGCAGTGGTGCGAGTACGGGGCCGACGTGGCGGAGTTGGTGCACCGGTTGGACGCCCGGGGCCGCTGACCGGTTGTTCACCGCAGCGTCGGGCGGGGGATGGACGCCGTACCGTATCGACGCCTAACGTGCGTTCGTTTCCTGTCCACCTCTCGTGGAGGCCCCATGCGCCCGCGCCGCACCCTTGCCGCGCTCGCGACCGCCACCGCCGTGACCACCGTCGCGGCTCTCGGTGTCGCACCGAGCGCGGCCAGCGCCGCGCCCACCGACCTGTTCATCTCCGAGTACGTCGAGGGATCGTCGAACAACAAGGCGATCGAGCTGTTCAACGGCACCGACTCCACCGTCGACCTGACCGCTGGGGGCTACCAGCTCCAGGTCTACTTCAACGGCGCGACCACGGCGACGAACCTGGCGTTGACCGGCACGGTCGCCGCCGGTGACGTCTTCGTGTTCGCCCACTCGTCGGCCAACGCGGCGATCCTCGCCCAGGCCGACCAGACCACCGGCGCCGGCCTCTGGAACGGCGACGACGCGATCGTGCTGCGTCGCGGAACCACGGTGCTGGACTCGATCGGCCAGGTCGGCGTCGACCCGGGCGTCGAGTGGGGCGCCGGCCTGACCAGCACCGCCGACAACACGCTGCGCCGGCTGCCCGCGGTGACCGCCGGGGACACCGACCCGGCGGACGCGTTCGACCCGGCCGCGCAGTGGGCCGGTCTCGCCGTCGACACCACCGACGGGCTCGGCACGCACACCGTCGACGGGGGCGGCCCGGTCGACCAGCCGGCCACGCTGACCTGCGGCCCGGCCCTGGTCACCTCGGCCGGCACGGCGGCCACCCGGGAGGTCACCGCCACCGACCCGGACGACCGGATCGTCGACCTCGCGGTCAGCGCGGTCACCCCGACGCCGACCGCCGGCGGCATCACCCGCACGGCGTCCACCCCGGCCGACGCGGTGGGCGGCACCGCCCGGGCCACCGTCACCGCCAGCGCCGACCTGGCCGCCGGCGCGTACACGGTCACGCTGACCGCGACCGACGCCGACGGCGCGACCGCGACCTGCGCGCTGGCCGTGCAGGTGACCCGCGAGCTGACCGTCGGCGAGGTGCAGGGCCCGACCACGGACGCCGAGGACGGCCCGGCCGACCGGTCGCCGCTCGCGCCGGCCTCCGGCAACAGCGCCAGCAGCGCCCTGTACGACGTCCGGGGCGTGATCACCCAGCGCACCCTGGCGCGTACCTCGGCCGGAGCCGACCAGCACGGCTTCTTCCTGCAGAGCCGGTCCGACGCCACCGACGGGGACCCGACCAGCTCGGACGGGATCTTCGTGTTCATGGGCGCCTTCACCTCGCTGGTCGGCGGTTACGTGCCGACGGTCGGCGACGAGGTGGTGATCCGGGCCCGGGTCTCCGAGTACTACAACCTGACCCAGCTCTCCTCGGCGTCCCTGGTCCGGAAGGTCGCCTCCGGGTTGGACGTGGCCGCCGTCGTCACGGTCGACGACGCGGTCCCGCCGACCGACCTGGCCGCCGCCGGGCGGTTCTGGGAGCGGCACGAGGGGGCCCGGCTGCGGGTCCGGGCCGGCAGTGGCGCGGTGAGCGGGCGGAACGTGTTCGCCTCCACCGCCGACTCGGAGACCTGGCTGGTCGACCGGGACGATCCGCTGCTGGACCGCGCCGACCCGTACGCCCGCCGGGTGTTCCGGGACGCGCACCCGCTGGACAACGACCCGACCCGGGTGTTCGACGACGGCAACGGCCAGCGGATCATGCTGGGCAGCATGGGCGTCAAGGCCGCCGCCGGGGACAACGCCGCGCTGCTGCCGCCGTCGAGGACCTTCGACACCCTGACCGGGGACGCGTACGGCGCGCTCTACTACTCCTTCGAGAAGTACGGCGTGCAGGTCGAGTCGGCGGCGTTCAGCGCCGGGGCGGACCCGTCGCGGAACGCCCCACCACAGCCGGCGAAGCGCGCCGAGGAGATCGCGGTCGCCACGTACAACGTGGAGAACCTCTACGACCACCGGGACGACCCGTTCGACGGCTGCGACTTCACCGGCAACTCCGGGTGCCCCGGGGTCAGCCCGCCGTTCGACTACGTGCCGGCCGGCGAGGCCGAGTACCGCGAGCAGCTCGGCAACCTGGCCGACCAGATCGTCACCGACCTGCACGCGCCGGACCTGATCCTGGCGCAGGAGGCCGAGGACCAGGACATCTGCTCGGTGGCCGGGGGCGCGCTGGTCTGCGGGGACGCCAACGACGCCGACGGCGCGCCGGACACCCTCCAGGAGCTGGCGTTGGCCGTCGCCGCCGCCGGTGGTCCGGCCTACGCCGCCGCGTACGACCGGACCGGCGCGGACGCCCGGGGCATCGTCGCCGGGTTCCTCTACCGCACGGACCGGCTGTCGCTGGCCGCCGCGACCGCCACCGACCCGCTGCTAGGGGCCGAGCCGACGGTGGCGTACCGGTCGGCGG
Organism: Micromonospora sp. WMMD882; assembly: GCF_027497255.1. Taxonomy (NCBI): domain Bacteria; kingdom Bacillati; phylum Actinomycetota; class Actinomycetes; order Micromonosporales; family Micromonosporaceae; genus Micromonospora; species Micromonospora sp. WMMD882. The sequence continues at coordinate 5,390,376 of NZ_CP114903.1, read as the reverse complement.
GGCTGCCGTCCAACGGGGACGTGCAGAACCCGAAGGCGCTCAACGCGGTGCTGCCGGCGGACACCGACACCTCCACCGGCAAGGACGGGAACAACGTCTTCACCCGGGCCCCGCAGCTCGGGAAGTTCGTGGTGAGGGCCACCCCGGGCGGGTCGGAGTCGTACACCCTGTGGGCGGTGAGCAACCACTACTCGTCCGGGCCGGACAGCCGGGTCGGGCAGCGCACCGAGCAGGCCCGGTACGGCGCGGCGATCGTCACCGCGATCGAGGCGGCCGACCCGCACGCCCGGGTGGTGTACGGCGGTGACCTGAACGTCTTCCCCCGCCCGGACGACCCGATCGCGACGGGCGCGGACCCGACCCCGTCGGACCAGCTCGCCCCGCTGTACGAGGCGGGTCTGCGCAACCTCTGGGACGACCTGCTGGCGGACGTGCCCTCGTCGGCGTACTCGTACAGCTTCGAGGGGCAGGCGCAGACGCTGGACCACCTGTTCGTCAACGACGCGCTGCGCCGCGACCTGGTGCAGGTACGGGCGGCGCACGTCAACGCGGACTGGCCGGCCGAGCACGCCGGGGACGGCTCACGTGGCTCCAGCGACCACGACCCGCAGGTGGCCCGGTTCTCGTCCCGCCCCTCGCTGAGCGTGGCGGACGTCCGGGTGACCGAAGGTGACCGGGGTGTCACTCCGGCCACCTTCACGGTGACGGTCTCCCGGCCGCTCTCCCAGCCGGCGGTGCTCTGCGCCACCACGCTGGGCCTGACCGCGAAGAGCGGGCAGGACTACACCGCGTACGTCGGCTGCCGGACGCTGGCCGCGGGCCGGACCTCGGTCGACTTCCCGGTCTCCGTCCACGGTGACCGCAAGCGCGAGGCGGACGAGCGGTTCGTCTTCGCGGTCGCCGGTGGCCCGGGTCTGGCGCTGACGCTGGCCGACACGGTCGCTTTCGGCACCATCGTCGACGACGACTGACCGGCGTAGCCCGCCACGGGACCGTCGGCGGCCCTTCACGGGACCGTCGGCGGCCCGCCACACGGCTCTTCGGCGGCCCGTCGCACTGGCTCTTCCGCCCGGGCGACGGGCCGTCTCCGTTCCCGGCGGCGCAGGCGGGGTGGTCAGCGGTAGCGGCGTGGATCGGGTGGCGGCGGATCGTTCCGGTACTTCGCCACCCGCACCTCCCACTGGCTGCGGCGGCGCTGCGCGGCGCGGGTCTCCGGATCCCGGTGGAACGTCTCGGGCGGTCGGGCGAGACCGTAGAGGTCCGCCCACCACTCCCCCGGCTCCGGGTCGAGAATCGTGTCCAGGTGGGTCGGGTACCGGCGGTCCGCGCCGTCGCGGGTGTCGCGCCGGTCCCGCATCGGGGTGAGCACCCGCCCGGACTCGTCCACCACGGCGAGCCGGAAGCCGGCCACCGAGATGATCCGCCGCAACATGTCGATGCTCGGGGTCAGCCGGCCCGCCTCGATCCGCCCGACGGTGGCGTGATGGACGCCCGCGAACCGGGCGAGTTCCCGCTGGCTGGTCCGTGCCCGCCGGCGCACCGCCCGGACGATGCCCGCCGCCGGCCACGGCGCCTCGAACGGCTCGGTCAGCAGGACCGGCTCGTCGTCAGCGCGCTCGCCGCGATGCGGTGGTCGTGATTCCTCGTCGGCCATGCCCCACACGGTCCCGGCCGGACGGGTCGCCCCGCAACCCCGCCCGCTCCGCCTGTGGACAACCGCCGCCCCTGTGGACAACCGCCGCCCCTGCGAACGACCGCCGCCCCTGTGAATGATGACCACCCGCCTCGACTCGACGCCCTGGTCGCGTCGACCCGGCGGCGGCCCGGCCTCCGCCCGCCCCGACCCCGAACGACCCGGCTCCGCCCCACCCGACCGGCACCCCTTTTCACCCTTTGCTCTGCACCCACCACGGCACAACCAAGGCCAGCGCTGGCGCGCATCCGGGTGCAGAGCAAAGGGAAAGAAAAGCAGTAACTGCGCCTGCCCGAAAAACACGGAGAGTGAATACAGGCGGGCGTTGGTCGTCGGTCGAAGCGGCGGCGGTCAGTAGCTCTCGCGGAGCAGGCGGGCGGCCTCGACCGCCCAGTAGGTGAGGATGACCTGCGCGCCGGCCCGGCGGATCGAGGTGAGCGTCTCCAGCATCACCCGTTCCCGGTCGACCCAGCCGTTGGCGGCGGCGGCCTCGACCATCGCGTACTCGCCGGAGACCTGGTAGGCGGCGACCGGCACGTCCACCGCGGCGCGCACCGCCGACACCACGTCCAGGTAGGGCAGGGCCGGCTTGACCATCACCAGGTCCGCGCCCTCGGCCACGTCCAGCTCGACCTCGCGCAGCGACTCGCGCAGGTTCGCCGGATCCTGCTGGTAGCCGCGGCGGTCCCCGTCGAGGCACGACTCCACGGCGTCCCGGAACGGACCGAAGAACGCCGAGGCGTACTTCGCCGCGTACGCCAGCACCGCCACGTCGGCGTGGCCGGCGGCGTCGAGCGCCCGGCGTACCACGCCGACCTGGCCGTCCATCATGCCGGACGGCCCGACCATGCCGACCCCGGCGTCGGCCTGCGCCACCGCCATCTCGGCGTACGCGGCGAGGGTGGCGTCGTTGTCCACGTCACCGTCCGGGGTGAGCAGCCCGCAGTGCCCGTGCGAGGTGAACTCGTCCAGGCACAGGTCGCTCATCACCACGGTGGCGTCGCCGACCTCGGACACCACGTCCCGGATGGCGACGTTGAGGATGCCGTCCGGGTCGAGACCGCCGGAGCCGGTGGCGTCCCGGGTCGCCGGAACCCCGAACAGCATGAGCCCGCCCACCCCGGCCTGGACCGCCTCCACCGCCGCCTTGCGCAGCGAGTCCCGGGAGTGCTGGAGCACACCGGGCAACGAGGCGACCGCTCGGGGCTCGGTCAGCCCCTCCCGGACGAACATCGGCAGGACCAGCTCGGCCGGGGCGACCCGGGTCTCACTGACCAGCCGCCGCACGGCCGCGGTGCGCCGCAGCCGGCGCGGCCGGATCTCGGGGTACGGCATGTCCGCCTCCTGCGCGTTACCGGAACCTCAGGGCGGTCGGCCCCTGCACCTTCGAGCCACGGCGCTGCTTGGCCGGCATCGCGGCCAGCTTCTCGCGCAACTCGACGGCGTAGGTGGCGAGCGCCTCCACCAGGTCGGGCACCGAGGCGTGCGGCGGCTGCACGTCGACCCGCAGGCCGAACTCCGTCGCGGTCTCCGCCGTCTTGGGCCCGATGACAGCCACCACGGTACGCGCGTGCGGCTTGCCGGCGATACCGACGAGATTGCGCACTGTCGAGCTGGACGTGAAGAGCACGGCGTCGAAACCGCCCGACTTGATGGCGTCCCGGATCTCGGCCGGCGGCGGCGCGGCCCGGACCGTGCGGTACGCGGTCACGTCGTCGACCTCCCAGCCGCGCTCGGTGAGCCCGGCGGCGAGCGTCTCGGTGGCGATGTCGGCGCGGGGCAGCAGCACCCGCCCCACCGGGTCGAGCACCTCGTCGTGCGGCGAGAACTCGGCGAGCAGCCCCTCGGACGACTGCTCACCGGCGGGGACCAGCTCCGGCTGGATGCCGAACGCGCGGACCGCGGCGGCGGTCGCCTCACCGATACAGGCGATCTTGACACCGCCGAAGTGCCGGGCGTCCAGGCCGTGCTCGGCGAACTTCTCCCAGACCGCGCGGACGGCGTTGACCGAGGTGAAGATCACCCACGCGTAGCGACCGTCGACCAGACCCTTGACCGCCCGCTCCATCTGGGCGGGGGTACGCGGCGGCTCGACCGCGATGGTCGGCACCTCGCACGGGATCGCCCCGTACGCCCGCAGCCGCGCGCTCATCACGCCGGCCTGCTCCTTGGTGCGCGGCACCAGCACCTTCCAGCCGTACAGCGGGCGGTTCTCCCACCAGCTCAGCCTGTCGCGCTGGCCGACGCCCGCGCCGACGGTGAGCACCACCCGGCCGGTGAATCCGAGCGCGGCGGCGACGAAGGAGTCCACGCTCGACGTGGTGGTGTACTGCGTCTCGCCGGTGCCGTCGCCGGTCACCCCGACCCCGGTGGCGCCGTCGACGCCGGCGGCGAGCAGGCCGTCCCGGATCGCGGCGAGGTCACCGGCGTCCACCGCCAGGGCCAGCGAGCCCCGGCCGACGGCCGCGGCGAGCGCCTCGAAGTCCAGCGCGGTGACGTCCTCGACGTCGGCGGCGGTACGGACGCCCGGCAGCGGCACCCCGGCGTACGTGGCGACGCCCTCCGCCTGGCCGACCCCCGGCACCACCTCGAAGTGGGCGGCGGTGCGGGCCACCGCCTGCACCTCCTTGACCACGGATTCGTGCCCGAACGGGTCACCGGCGACCAGGTGCACCGCGCTCAGCCCGGAACGGGCCGCCGAGATGAGCACCTTCGCCACGTCGCCCGGCGCGCCCTCGGCCGGGCTGAACTGGGCGTCGGGCCGGGCCTGGGCGCGTACCGCGTCGAGCAGCGACTCGGGTACCCCCCGGTCGTACACCACCTGATCGGCGTCGACCAGGGCGTCGTGCGCCCGGCGGGTCAGCAGGCCCGGGTCGCCGGGACCGGCCCCGACGAACGCGATGTGGCCTACGGGCTTACGGGTGCGGGTCATTCTGTGCTCCCAAATTGCTGGGTCCCCGGGCCGTCGTGTTCTGGTTGGCCGAGGATCGAGTCGGCGCCACGGGCGAGGAGTTCGGCGGCGAGCGCCTTGCCGATCTCCGCCGCGTCGGCGGGCGTACCGGTGCGGGACAGCCGGATGTCTCGGGAACCGTCCGGGCTGATCACCGCCCCGCGCAGGTAGATCTCGTCGCCGTCGTCACCTTCGGCGATTTCCGCATGGGCGGCGACCGGAGCGGAGCATCCGGCCTCCAGGGTGGCCAGCAGCGCCCGTTCCGCGGTCACCGCGGCCCGGGACGGCGCGTGGTCGAGCACGGCGAGCAGCTCGACCAGGTCCGGGGCGTCGGCCCGGCACTCCACCGCCAGCGCGCCCTGGGCGGGCGCGGGCAGCATGAGCATCGGGTCGAGCGTCTCGGTGATCTCGTCGGCCCGACCCAGCCGGGCCAGCCCGGCGCGGGCCAGCACGACCGCGTCGAGATCGGCGTCGGGCCCGAGCGCCCGACGCAGGCGGGTGTCCACGTTGCCGCGGATCGGGGTGACCTCCAACTGCATCCCGAGAGCGTGCAGTTGGGCGATCCGGCGCAGCGCGCCGGTCCCGACGGTGGCTCCCGGCGGCAGCTCGGCGAGGGTCCGGCCGCCCCGCGCGACGAGCGCGTCACGCGGGTCCTGCCGGGGCGGCACCGCCGCGACGTGCAGCCCACCGTACGTGGCGGTGGGCAGGTCCTTGTACGAGTGCACCGCGAAGTCGATCTCCTTCGCGGTGAGCGCGTCGCGCAGCGCGGAGACGAAGACGCCGACCCCGAGCCGCTGCACCGGGGCGGAGGAGCGGTCCCCGGCGGTGACGATCTCGACCAGCTCGACGGCCCGACCGGTGGCGGCGGTGAGCGCGTCGGCGACCTGCTGGGACTGGGCCAGCGCCAGGGCGCTGCCCCGGGTGCCGAGGCGCAGTGGGGCGGTCATCGGTCTCCTCCGGGCGGGGTGATGTCGGGCACCGTGTCGACCGGCGAGGTCTGCGGCACCTGGAGGTCGAACAGCTCCCGCAGCAGGGCGGCGTACTGGTCGCCGCCCGGCTCGGCGGCGAGCTGCCGGACCTTCACGGTGGGCTGGTGCAGCAGGCGTTGCACCACCCGGTGCACCGTGCGGGCCACCTCGGCGCGCTGCTCGTCGGTCAGGTCGGGACGGCGCTGGGCGAGCCGGCCCAGCTCGGCGGCGACCACGTCGTCGGCGCGACCGCGCAACGCGGCCACGGTCGGCGCGACGTCCGCGCCGCGCAGCCAGGTGAGGAACGACTCGACCTCGGCGGTGACGATCCGGTCGACCGCCGCCGCGTCGGTGGCGGCCGGGCCGCCGGCGAGCACGGCGGCCATCCGGTCGATGTCGATCACCTCGACGCCGGGCAGCTCGGCCACGCCGGCCTCGACGTCCCGTGGCACGGCCAGGTCGAGCAGGACCAGCGGCCCCCGGTCGGCGGGACGGGCGGCCAGCGCCCGGGACACCACCTCGCGGGTGAGGACCGGTTCGGTGGCGGCGGTGGCGGCCACTACGATGTCCACTGTGGAGAGCGCCCGGGTCAGTTCGGCCAGCGGCAGGGCGCTGGCCCCGTACGACTCGGCCAGCCGCACCGCGCGGTCGGCGCCCCGGTTGGTCACGGCCAGCGGCCCGGCGCCCAGCCGGGAGAGGGTGGCCAGCCCGAGCGCGCCCATCGCGCCGGCCCCGACGACCAGCGCCGGCCGCCCGGCCAGGGCGCCGTCGAGCCGCTCGGCGGCCAGCCCCAGGGCGGTGCTGACCACGCTCTGGCCGGCCCGGTCGATCCCGGTCTCGGCGTGGGCCCGCTTGCCCACCCGCAGCGCCTGCTGCATCAGCTCGTGCAGCAGTCGGCCGGTCGTGTCGGCGCCGGCGGCCCAGTGGTAGGCGTCCCGGAGCTGGCCGAGGATCTGCGCCTCGCCCACCACCATCGAGTCGAGCCCGGCCGCGACCCGGAAGACGTGGTCGACGGCGGCGGCGTCGAAGTGCACGTAGAGGTGGTTGGCGAGCGCGGCGGGCGTGGTGCCGGCCTGCTCGGCGAAGACGGCGCAGATGTCCCCGAGGCCGCCGTGGAAGCCGGTGACCGCCGCGTACACCTCGACCCGGTTGCAGGTGGAGACGATCACGGCTTCACGCACGTACGGCTGGCTGACCAGGCGGTCCAGGGTGCGGGTGAGATCGGCGGGGGCCACCGCCAACTGCTCCAGGACAGCGACCGGAGCGGTGCGGTATGACGCGCCGACGGCGAGCAGTTTCACGTGCCGATCGCCTCCTGGGGTTCGGTGGGCGGGGCGTCGCCGGGGCGGGTGGCCGGGCCGCCGGCGGGCGGCCCGGTGAGTGACGCCTTACGATGCTCGTGGAAGGACAGGATCTGCAACTCGATGGCGAGGTCGACCTTGCGCACGTCGACGCCCTCCGGCACCGAGAGTACGCACGGCGCGAAGTTGAGGATGCTCCGTACGCCGGCGGTGACGAGTTGGTCGGCGACGGCCTGGGCGGCGGCGGCCGGGGTGGCGATGACGCCGATAGCGACCCGTTCCTCGGCCGCGACCCGGGGAAGCTCGTCGATGTGGCGCACGACCAGCCCGTTGATCTCCTCGCCGATCCGCCCGGGGTCGGCGTCGAAGAGCGCGGCGATCCGGAAGGCGCGGCTGGCGAACCCGGCGTAGCCGGCCAGGGCGTGACCGAGATTACCCACCCCGATCAGGGCGACGGCCCGGCTCTGGGTGAGCCCGAGCACCGACTCGATCTGGTCGATCAGCAGCGCGACGTCGTAGCCGACGCCCCGGGTGCCGTACGAGCCGAGGTGGGAGAGGTCCTTGCGGAGCTTGGCGGAGTTGACCCCGGCGGCGCTGGCCAGCCCCTCGCTGGAGACGGTCTCGTGCCCGGTTTCGGCTAGTTGGTGCAGGGCACGGAGGTACTCCGGGAGCCGCGCGACGGTCGCTTCGGGCAGGTCCGGAAGCGCCGGTACGGCACCCGCGCGAACGGGCACGCCTGGGTGCGGGTGCTGACTCATGAGACTCCGTGCGGTGCGATCCTGGACCAGCTCCGGTCGCCGACTGGTGGGGAGTGCCCGCTGACGACCGATCTTGCCGGCTGTGCTAGCAGGGCGCGTCGGAACTACAGAGTAGGCGCTTGTGAAGACGTGCACAAATCGCGATCTTGCGGATGCGCGATGCGACAACCCCAGCCCCTCCGTTCCACGCCGACCGCCGGGCGGCACCGGCCACCGCGTCGCGATTATTACCTAAATCCGACTTCTCTCACCAATCACTCGCGCGGCACGGCTCGGCGCGCCCACGGGTAGGGCTGATCCCACCGGCAGCCGGGTGGCAGGCAGGACGGGTGCCCGACCGGCCCGGACGCAAACTCGGGGCATGACCACCGCCGGTTCGACGCCCGCAAGGTGGGGCGGGTGGGTCAGGGAAGGGTGGTGGCCAGGTGGACCGCCTGGGTGAGGGTGTCGGCCACCGGGTGCCGGGAGGCGCGCAGGCGGGTGGGGTCGGTGACGCCGCCGGTGTAGAGGACCGCTCTGGCGCCCACCGACCCGGCCGCGTCGGCGTCGTCCAGCGAGTCGCCGATCAGCACCACGTCGCTGCCGTCCACGCCCAGCTCGGCGAGGTGCTGCCGGAGCGATTCGGCCTTCCGGCGCCCGCCGACGTCGGCGCGCAACCCGTCGACCCGGGTGAAGTGCCCGGTGAGGCCGTAGGTCCGCACGACCGGCACCAGATGGTCGTGGAACCACATGGACAGCAGGGACTGGCTGCCCGGCCAGGCGGTGATCGCCGCGCGGGCGTCCGCGGCCAGCTCGCAGGTGGTCAGCCCGACCTGGTACGCCTCGTGGAAGATCCGGTCGAGCCGACCGTACGCCTCCTCGTCGACGGCCGCGCCCAGCACCTCCGCGTAGTAGTCGGCCACCGGCCGGCGGAACCCGACCCGGTGCTCGTCGACGGTGACCGAGCGACCGCCGACGCTGGCGAAGGCGGCGTTGGTGCAGGCGACCACGAGGCTGAGATCGTCGAGCAGGGTGCCGTTCCAGTCCCACACCAGGTGCCGGCGCGCAGGAGTCATCCGGCCACCATAACCACCCGCCGCCGGGCGGAGCGGACCCGTCGCCCGGCGGGCCGGCCCGACCCGGCGCGGGCGGCTCAGAGCTGCGGGGTGGTGAGGTCGCGCAGCAGCCGTTCCTCCTCGACCCGCCAGTAGCCGTGCTCCCGGCCGTCGAGCAGCACCACCGGCAACCGGTCGCCGTACTCACGTTCCAGTTCGAGGTCGCCGGTGACGTCACGCTCGGTCCACCGGTCGCCGGTGACCGCCACCACCCGGGCCAGCGCCGCGCGCGCCTCGTCGCAGAGGTGGCAGCCGGGTCGGGTGATCAGGGCGAGCCGGGCGTCACTTGCCATCGGAACCTCCGTGGGGCGAACTGCTCCTCGCCGTCCACCGTACGCCTCCGGCGGGTGGCCCGGGCGATCGGATCCCGTACCGGACGGCGTCCGATCCTGACCAGGATTTCACGTCGGCCGACAGGAACCCGAACCAATTGACGCGTCGCACGTACCCGGAAGACGCGATACGGTGTTGAACCGTTCACGGGACTCCTCCGACAGGCCGTGGAATCGAGGACGGTTCACGATCCGCCGGCCGCGTCACCGATCGAGGGACCCCCGATCCGGCTCGACGGAATCCCGACGTCACGCCGTCTTACCTGCAATTCTTTCATGAATCATTGGCTCCGCTAAAAGTCAAACCGCACCGACGGACAAGCCGTCCGGCATTCGGGTGACGCACCGGGAAATACTTCCGCTCTGTGTAAACGGACTTGCCACACAGGGGTGACGTTGGCCCTATCATCACTCGGGTCGGCTCGCCCCATTTTGCCGTGAGTCGACACCCCTCAGCCCGAGGAGGCCGCCGTGCCTGTGACCGCATTGGACCAGCACCTCACCGGGGTCCGCCATCGTTCGGCGCACCCCGGAGCAGCGTCAACCGCCCGGATCGGGGGCGGCGTCGCCCCCGCGGCCCGTCCACGCGCCGACCGTCCGGTGACCTTCGGCTGCCGGGAGGCTCGATGACCACGTTCGGTTACGCGGAGCATTCGTCGGGGACGGCCCCGCCGCGTCGCCCCGACGACCCGTGGGGCGCCGGGGCGCGGGACGACGACGCGTCCAGACGGGCTCGTGGCCGGCCGCACCCGAACGATCCGCCGCCCCGCCCGGCCGCGCCGGGAAACGGCAACGCCAGGCCCGCCGGCGGCCGGGTCGCGGTGTCGGCCCGGCCGAGCATGCCGGCCCAGCCCTCGCGCTCCGGGTCGGGGGTCGGGCCGGAGCCGGGCCGCCGCTCCGGTGACGGGGTCCCCGCCGTCGATCCGGCCAGCGCCGAGACCGCCGTCATGCCGGTGGTCCCGGCCACCGAGGCGACCGCCGTCCCGGCCAACCAGCCGAGCCGCCCGGACCCGTCCGACCCGGCGACCGAGGTGTGGACGCTCGTCGAGCGCGCCCAGGCCGGCGAGACCGAGGCGTTCGGCCTGCTCTACGACCGGTACGTCGACACGGTCTTCCGGTTCGTGTACTTCCGCGTCGGCAACCGGCAGCTCGCCGAGGACCTCACCTCCGACACGTTCCTGCGCGCGCTCAAGCGGATCGGCAGTTTCACCTGGCAGGGGCGGGACCTCGGGGCATGGTTGGTGACCATCGCCCGCAACCTGGTGGCCGACCACTTCAAGTCCGGCCGGTACCGGCTGGAGGTGACCACGGGCGACGTGCTGGACGCCGACCGTGAGGACCGCGGTCCCGAGGGCAGCCCGGAGGCGGCCGTGGTCGAGCACGTCACGAACGTGGCTCTGCTCACCGCCGTCAAGCAGCTCAACCCGGAGCAGCAGGAGTGCATCGTGCTGCGTTTCCTGCAGGGCTTCTCGGTGGCCGAGACGGCCCGGGCGATGGGCAAGAACGAAGGGGCCATCAAGGCTCTCCAGTACCGTGCCGTCCGCGCCCTGGCCCGCCTGCTGCCCGACGGCTTCCAGCCCTGATCCGACGCCTCCGCAGCGGCCGGCGACCCCAAGGACAGCGACGCCTGTCACTGCAATTCATTTCGTCGGTCTCCGGGCCGTAACCATCGCCAGGCACGGACCGTTTCTCCGGGTGCGACCGGTGTCCGCTCCGGACAGCGGCCAGACGGCCGTGAGCAGCGAGAGGAGATGCCTGCGGTGGACAGTGAACTCTTCTCCCGTCGGCACGCCGAGCGATTCGCCCAACTGCTCGACGAGGCCAACGGCGGCCGGCGACACCATGTGCGTTCCCGGGCCGACGACCAGCTCGGCGCGCTGGTCGCCCTCGGCCAACAGCTCGGGACGGCCGCTCCGGCGGCCGAACCGAGGCCGGGCTTCCGGGCCGACCTGCGCGCCACGTTGATGGCGACCGCCGAGCGCGAGGGCGTCGGCGTCCCGACCGGCGACGCGGCCCTCCGTGACCCGGTCGGCGCGACCGGCCGACGGGTGGCCGGCGGGCTGATCCCACGCAACCTGCTGGCCGCATCGGCCACCGCCCGTCGGGCCCGGGCCCGGTGCGCCATCCTGGCCGGGATCACCGCCGGCGCGGTCGCGGTCTCGGGCATCTCGGCGGCGAGCGAGAACGCCATCCCGGGTGACGCCCTCTACGGGATGAAACGTTCCGCCGAGCGCGCCCAGCTCGCGCTGGCCAGCTCCGACCTCAGCCGTGGGCAGCTCTTCCTGGACTTCGCCCGCACCCGGCTCGTCGAAGCGACCGCCGTCCGGGGCGACCGGTTCGCGTTCGCCGCCGTCCTCGACGACATGGACGAGGACACCCGCCACGGCGTCCGGCTGCTCACCACCGCGACGGCGCACCGGTCCGACCCGGCCGGGCTGGACGCCGTGGACGCCTTTCTCGACGGCCAACGACGCGCGGTGGCCGCCCTGGCCGACGGCGCGTCCCGCGCCGAACGTGACCGCACCCGGCAGTCCCTGCTGCTGCTCGACGCTGCCGGTCGCCGCTCCGCGACGCTCCGGACCAACCTGCCCTGCGGCATCCCGGCAACCGGCCGGACCGACTCCCTCGGTCCGGTTCCCGGCTCCTGTCGCTGACCGGGGTAACCCCGACAACAGCCGCCGGTTCCCGCATGACTGCGAGCCACCACAGGTTCCCCGGCTAGTCTCGCGGGTGGCGGGCACACCGGACCAACCGCGCCTCGGACCGACCGCGCCTCGGACCGACCGCGCCGGCTGAGCGTCGAGCGGAGGGAGCGCTGTGTGGCCCGGACCCGGAAGGTGACCGTCAGCACGGATGCCCACGGTCACACCGCAGGGTGGGCCGACACCGACCGACCGCCCCCGGTGGCCGATCCGGGCGCGGCGGCCTTCTTCGACGTGGACAACACCATGATGCAGGGCGCGTCGCTCTACTGGTTCGCCCGGGGGCTCGCCGCCCGCCGGTACGTCACCACCGGTGACCTGGCCCGTTTCGCCTGGCAGCAGCTCCGGTTCCGGTTGCTCGCCACCGAGCACGCCGGTGACATGTCGCACGCCAGGGAGGCCGCGCTCGCCTTCGTCGAGGGTTGGCGGGTGGACGATGTGGAACGGCTCACCGAGGAGATCTTCGACGAGCTGATGGCGCCCCGGATCTGGGCCGGGACCCGCCGGTTGGCCCTGCGACACCTCGTCGACGGCGCCCAGGTCTGGTTGGTCAGCGCCGCCCCGGTGGAGATCGGTCGGGTGATCGCCGCCCGGCTCGGCCTGACCGGGGCGATCGGCACGGTCGCCGAGATCGTCGACGGCGCGTACACCGGCCGGCTGGTGGGCGACCTGATGCACGGCCCGGCCAAGGCCGAGGCGGTCAGCCAGCTCGCCGAGGTGGAAGGGCTGGACCTGCGCCGCTGCGTCGCCTACAGCGACTCCGTCAACGACCTGCCGATGCTCGACGCGGTCGGGCGGGCGGTCGCGGTCAACCCGGACGCCCTGCTGCTGCGCGCCGCCCGGGAACGGGGCTGGGAGGTCCATGACTTCCGTACCGGCCGCCGGGCGGCCCGGATCGCGGTGCCGTCGACCGCCGCCGCCGGGCTGCTGGCCGGCGCGGTCAGCGCCGGGATGGCGGTGCGCCGCCGCCGACAGGCAGCCCAGTGAGCCCGGGACGGCGCTGGTGGGCGGCCGGGTGGCCGGGGCGCGCCGGCCCGGCGTCCCGCTCCCGGCTCGTCGGGCTCGCCGTGGCGGTCGCCGCCGGCAGCGCGCTGGTCACCCTGCCGGAGGTCGACAGCCGACCGGTCGACCCGGCCGGGCGGCCCGGACCGGAGCGCCGGGTCGAGCAGGAGTGGCCACGGGCGGTACGGGGCGCCCTGCCCGCCCGGCTCGCCGACGGTACGGCGTACAGCCCGGTCTGGTTCCTCGACGCGGTCACCTCGCTCGGCACCGCGCCCAGCCCCGACGGCCGGTCGTTGCGGTTGCTGCTGCGCGCCGCCGACGGCACGCCGCGGGAGCTGCGCCGGCTGCCGGCGGACGGCGCGCCGCAGTACGCCGGCCTCGCCGTCGCCGGCGCCGACGTCGCCTGGGCGGAGACCACCACCGGTCGGGACGGTCGGGGCCGCACCGAGTTGTGGACGGTGAACCCGGGGTCGGGGCGACCGGCCCGCCGACTCACCTCGGACCCGGGTGACGTGCTCTTCTTCAACTCGCGGCACGACATGCTGATCGAGGCGGGCCGGCTGTGGTGGGTCGCCGCGCCCGACAGCGACGCCCCGGCCACCGAGGTGCGTTCGGTGGCGTTGGCCGGCGGCCCGGTCGACGTACGCGCCGTGCCCGGCGGGTGGGCGCTGTCGACGTGGCCGTGGCTGGTCAGCGTGGGCGCCGGCGCGGCCGGCCCGGTCACCCTGCGCAGCCTGACCGACGGCGTCGAACGGCGGGTGTCCGCCGGCCCGGCGGAGCTGCTCACCTGTGGCCCGACGTGGTGCCGGGCGCTGGTGCCCGCCGGGGCCGGGCCGGGCCGGATCGACCTGGTCCGGGCGGACGGCCGGGACCGGCACCGGGTGGCCGGGCCGGACGGCAGCGCCGCCCTGATCGACGTGGCGGTACGCGACCGGTTCGAGGTGCTGCTGCGCACCGGGCCGGGCGGCGTGACCGGCGGCGGGCAGCAGCTCCGGCTGTGGGACGTCACCCGACGGCGGGCGGTGACCGTGGCCGACGGGGTGGGGTTGGTGCTCTGCCGGGGCGACGTGCTGTGGTGGTCGACCGGCACGCCCGAGGTGACCGCCTGGCACACCCTGGACCTGGGCAGCCTGACCTGAGCCCGGCGCGCCGGTCAGGGGCCGAACGGGTCCGGCCGGCGTTCCAGGAGCTGGTGGAGGGTCTGCTGGATGGTCTCCCGGACCTGGTCGGCGAGGTTGAACACGACGAGCGGGTCGTCCGCCGCGTCGGTCAGGTGCGCGGTGGGGATCGGCGGGCAGAACTCGATGAGCCACTTGCTGGGCAGCGGCACCAGACCCAGCGGCCCGAGCCACGGGAAGGTCGGCGTGACCGGGAAGTACGGCAGTTTGAGCAGCCGGGCCAGCGGCTTGATGTCGGCGAGCATCGGGTACGTCTCCTCCGCGCCGACGACCGCCACCGGGACGATCGGCGTGCCGGTGCGCAGCGCCGCCGAGACGAACCCGCCCCGGCCGAAGCGCTGGAGTTTGTACCTGTCGGAGTAGAGCTTGCCGATGCCCTTGAACCCCTCGGGCCAGACGCCGACCAGCTCACCGGCCCGCATCAGCCGCTCGGCGTCCGGGTTGCAGGCCACCGTGCCGCCGGACTTGCGGGCCACCTCGGAGACCACCGGCATCCGGAAGACCAGGTCCGCGCCGAGCAGCCGGAGGAAGCGGCGGGCCGGGTGCCGGTCGTGCAGGGCGGCGGAGAGGATCAGCGCGTCCAGGGCGACCGTGCCGGAGTGGTTGCCGACCACCAGGGCCGGCCCCTCGGCGGGCACGTGCTCCAGGCCGGTGATCTCGGTACGGAACCAGTCGCGGTAGAGCAGCCGCAGGACCGGGTGGAACACCGCCTCGGTCAGCTCCGGGTCGAACCCGAACTCGTCGATCTCGTACTCGCCGGCCAGCCGGCGGCGTACGAAGGCCAGCGCGTCGGCGACCCGCCGGTCCCACTTGTCGACCGGCCGGTCGGGTACGGCGGAGCCGTGGTGACGCCCGTTGCGTCGGGCCGGCCGGGCCAGATCGTCGGCGGCCGGCGGCTGGAACGGCCGGCCCGCCGGCACGTCCCGCCGGGCGCCGTCGGGGCGGGTCACGACTGCTCCCGGGCGGCCGCGCGGACCTGCCGGATCCCGGCGAGGATGGCCTGCTCGGTGGCGGCCAGCCGATCCCGGGTCAGCACCGCGCCCCGCTGGTGGGCGCGGAGGAAGTCGTCGAAGGCGGCGGCCGTGGTACGCGGGGTGAAGCCGTACTCCTGGATCAGCCGGCTGGTGTCCACCACCCGGCCGTGGACGAAGAGGTCCACCTGGTCGAGCCCGAGCCGGCCGTAGCCGAGGGTGCGGGCCAGCGACACCGCCCCGGACAGGCCCGGCTCCAGCACGGGCGCCTCGATCCGGCCGGCCCGGCGGATCGCCTGGGACAGTGACAGCACCCCGGGGCCGGCGACGTTGTAGGTGCCCGGGTGGTCCGCCACGATCGACCGGTGCAGCACCTCCAACGCGTCGTCGATGTGCAGGAACTGCAACCGGGGGTCACGGCCGAGCACGGTGGGCACCACCGGCGCGCGGAAGTAGCGGGTGAGGGTGGTGTCGGCGGTGGAGCCGATGAACGGGGCGAAGCGCAGCACGGTGGCGGTCACGTCGGGCCGGCGACGCCGGAACCCCCGCACGTACCCCTCGATGTCGAGGATGTCCCGTCCGAAGCCGCCGCGCGGCACCTCGCGCGGCTCGGTCTCCTCGGTGAACACCGCCGGGTCGCGGAAGGAGACCCCGTACGCGGCGGTGGAGGACCGGACGACCACCTTGCGCAGCCGGGGCGCGCGCTGGCAGGCGGCCAGGAGCTGCATGGTGCCGATGACGTTCTGTTCCTTCATGGCGGCCCGGCCGCCGTGCTGCCGGTCGGGCGCGCTGACCAGGGCGAGGTGCACCACCGCGTCGACCGACAGGTCGGCCAGCAGGCCGCCGAGCGACCCCGCGTCGACCCGGACCCGTTCGACCCGGTCCAGCAGGTCGGTGAACTCGGCCCCGGCGGCGGGCGGGTCCACCCCGATGACCCGTTCGATCCGTGGGTCGGTGGCGAGCCGGGCGGCGACGTGCGCGCCGAGGTGCCGGCTGACCCCGGTCACGACGACGACCCCCGGAGCGCCCGAGGCGCCACCGGGGGTCATGTCGCGCACCCTGCTCGGCAGGCCGGATCGAGCCGGGACGTCCACGGCTTTCTCACCTGAGCCTCCGAGGGTCGACAGAAGGCAGGTGACCGGCGCCGGGTCAGGCCCGGCCCGCGGTCACTTGCCGAGACGGCGACGCTGGACGCGGGTCTTGCGCAGCAGCTTGCGGTGCTTCTTCTTAGCCATGCGCTTGCGGCGCTTCTTGACCACCGAGCCCATACGAAAGCCTTTCGATGCAACGTGCGGGGCGGACCGGACGCGCCGGGGCGGCGCCGGGGACCGCTTGCGGACAACGGACCTGACCTCGCTGGTGGGCGTCGCGGCGCACCGCCGGGTGGTCACGGTCTGGACCAGGGTAGCCGGAGAGCATCAGCAGGACCAACGCGCCCCCGTCGATGCCCGTTCCGTCCCCTCCCGACCGGTCGCCGCCGACCAGCCCGTCACCCTCCGTGGCGGGCTGGTCGGCGGTGGTCGAGCGCGGCCACCCGGCCCGCCGGCCGTCCGCACGCCCGCCGACTCCGGGTCACGCGGTTTCGGAGAACGCCCCGCGCAGGTAATCGTGGACCGCGTGTTCGGGCACCCGGAACGACCGGCCGACCCGGACAGCGGTGAGCTCACCGCTGTGCACGAGCCGGTAGACAGTCATCTTCGACACCCGCATGACCGCCGCCACCTCGGCGACGGTGAGGAACCTGACCTCCGACAACCGACCGTCGGACTGTGACCCGACCATGGCCCACCGCCCCATCCCTGCCCCGGCGCGGCCGCCGGACGGATCGTCCCGTCGGGCAGGCAACGCGCGTGTTACCAGTACGGTAACGGGACGGCTGTGAACGGCGCGATCCCTTCGTGCACTTGATCTCGCCACAGCCCTGGTCAGGCGCGCTACCGGGGGCTGGTTCAGCCGGCCGTGGCGCGGACGTGGGCCACGCAGTCGTCCCGCAGGGTCGGCCAGGGCACGCCGAGGATCTCCGGGGCGGCCTCCGCCACCGGCCGGCGGTCGTGCACCACCTCCCGGAAGAAGGCCAGCAGCCGCTGCTCCCCATACCGGTCGAGCAGGTGCCGCACGGCCAGGTAGCCGATCCCGTAGCTGGCCGCGACCTGGTCGGGGGAGGCGTCGTCGGCCGGGGCGAGGTCGTCCAGCCGGCCGTCCCAGCCGGCTGTGAGCAGCCGTCGTACCTGGTCCAGTCCGGAGTACCCGACGGTCGGGCGGTCCCCCGCGCCGGCCAGCTCGGCGAGGCCCTCCACCAGCCACCAGCTCTCCTGACCGGGCCAGCCGCCGGCGGGCAGGGAGGCCGCGTGGGTCAGCTCGTGCCGGAGCAGGTCACCGACGCCGCCTGCACGCAGCGCGTCGGCGTTGAGCACCACCTCGTGATGTCCACCGCCGACCGTCACCACGTACCCGCCGGACCACGCCGGCCGGCCGCCGCCGTACCAGCGTCGCCACTCCTCCCGGCCGGCGTAGAAGATCCGGTACCTGTCGGGACGCTCGCCGTCGACGACGTACCGGTCGGCGACCGCCGCGGCGGCCTCGGCGTCGGCGAGCAGCCCGGGCAGTCGTCCGCGCAGCTCGGGGGTGGTCGCCACCAGGGTCCGCCGCCCCACGGTGACGGTCAACTCGTCGACCTCCCAGGGGCGGGTGCCGGTGCGCGCGGACGTCGAGGGCTCCACCGCGACCAGCCGGGGCCCACCGGCCGCCTCCCGCCACCGGGTGCCGACCAGCACCGGGCTGGGGGTGCAGGCGGGCTCGACGAAGCAGTACCGGTAGGTCACCAGTTGTCGCCACTGGCCCGGCTGCCCGGGCGTCGGGGACGGCGCACCGCTCGGCTCGGCCCGCCACACCGCCACCCGTAGCGCACGCAGCGCGGTGAACTGCCGGGTGAGGTCGGCCGTGGCGGACCGGTCGACGTCCGCGAGGAAAGCGGGCCGGTCGCCGCGCAGCAGCGCGCCGGCCTGCTGGTCGAGCCGGTCACCGATGGCCGTGGCCAGCCGGGCGGCGGGGGCGGCGGACGGGGAGCGGTCCGGGCCGGCCGGGCGACCGTCGGCGGGCCGCTGCGGGGGCGTGCGGACCACCGCGACCACCAGCGCCGCCGGCAGCAGGCATCCCACCAGCGCGACCACCACGGCGAGCGCCGTCCACAGCGGCCACCGCCGGCGCGGTCGCGGTTCGCGCCGCTCGTCCTCCACGGCCGGAGAGTACGACATTCGGCTGGGGATCCTGCCGATCTCGCCGGATGGCCCGCCGGGCCGGCGTACCTAGACTCCGAGGCATGGCTAGTAGCGGCCCCCGGCTCACCCCGCAGACGGTCGAGGTGTTACGTCTGCTCCTCACCGCGCCGGCCGTGCCCCGGTACGGGCGGGACATCGCCCGGGAGACGAAGCTCAAGACCGGGACGCTGCACCCGATCCTGGCCCGGCTGGAGCTGGCCGGATGGGTGGCGAGTTTCTGGGAGGACCCGACCGAGCACGAGGACCAGGGCCGCCCCCGCCGCCGGTACTACCGGCTCACCGGGGACGGCGCGCGGGTGGCCCGCGCGGCGGTCACGGCCCGCGCCGGCGAGGCCCGGGTCGCCGCCCCGCCCGCGCTCCGTCCGCGTCCCGGTCTCCGGCGGGCGGGGTGATCCCGGTGGACGTCAGGGCTCGGGCCGGCGCGCTCGCGCGGCAGTGCGGTTACGTGGTGGTCGTGGCCACCGACGCGGTGGGGCTCCTCGGCGTCGCGCTGGGGCTGGTGTGCGCCCTGATCCTGCTGGCGGAGGCGGAGTCGCCGATGCGCCTCGCCGACGGCGTCAGCAGCGTCGGGGCGGTCGGCACGGGGGTGGCTCTCCTGCGGCTCAACGGTTTCCTCCGCGAGCGGGACGGCCGGAGCCGGCACCGTGCCGGCGTCCGCTCCCCCGGCGACCGGGTCGCCCTGGGGATCGTCACCGGGGCGGGCCGGTTGCTGCCCGCCTCCGCCCGGGAGCGTTACGTCGAGGAGTGGCGTGGGTTGACCCGTGACGCCCTGCTCGATCCGGACGCGTCAGGGCGCCGGGCGGTCGCCGAGGCGGCCCAGTGCCTGCGGGCGGCGGTGGTGCTGGCGGTCGTCCTGCGCACGGTCCGCCGGATCCCGCGCTGAGCGACAGGGTCCCGCCGCGCGGGTGGTCAAGCCCGAGGCCGGGTCACATTGGCGACAGGAGAATCCGGGCCGGGCGCCTGGACCGGCAAATCTCTAGCTAGGTAGCGTTTTGGTGGCAGCCGCGCCGACCGGCGCGGCGCAGGCACCGGTCGGGCGCTGGCCCGGCCCCAATCCACCGGGAAACGGGGGCGGTGGATCGGGGCGGCCCGCGCCGGCCGGACGCCGGGCTGGCCGCCCGGCGCGGACGGGCCGGCGGACAAGGGGTCTCCGCCGGCCCGTCCCCGCCCGGCAGCGCAGTCGGCTGACCCCCGGGCGGCTGATCCCGCTCACCCCGGCACAGCAGCCGGCTCACCCTCGGGAGACCAGGGCCCGGCCGAAGAAGACGACGTTCGTCGGGCGCTCGGCGAGCCGCCGCATCAGGTAGCCGTACCACTGGTCGCCGTACGGGACGTAGGTGCGGACGGTGTGGCCGGCGGCGACGAGCCGGGCCTGCTCCTGCGGCCGGACGCCGTAGAGCATCTGGAACTCGAAACCGTCCGGGCCCCGGTCGAACCACCGCGCCCGGTCCTCGCCGATGGTGATCAGCCGCGGATCGTGGGTGGCCAGCATCGGGTAACCCGCGCCGGCCATCAGCACGTTCAGACAACGCACGTAGGACCGGTCCACGTCCCGGGCGGACTGGTACGCCACCGACTCCGGCTCCCGGTACGCGCCCTTGCACAGCCGGACCCGCGAGCCGGCGGTGGCGAGGTCCCGGCAGTCCGCCTCGGTACGCCGCAGGTACGCCTGGAGCACCGCGCCCGTGGCCGGATGGTCCTCGCGGAGCTTGGTGAGGATGTCCAGGGTCGAGTCGGTGGTGGTGTGGTCCTCCATGTCCAGGGTGACCGTGGTGCCGGCGGCGTCGGCGGCGACGCAGATGGCGCGTGCGTTGTCGTAGGCGAGCTGCTCGTCGAACCGCTGCCCGAGGGCGGAGAGCTTGACGCTCACCTCGGCGGCCGGGGTGAGCCCGGCGGCACGCAGCGCCCCCAGCACGGCGAGGTACTCCTCGCGGGTGGCGTCGGCCTGCTCGGGGGTGACGGTGTCCTCTCCCAGGTGGTCGAGGGTGACCCTGAGGCCCTCGGCGACGAGCTCGCGGGTCGCGCGCAACGCGTCGGCGGTGCCGGTGCCGGCGACGAACCGGCGGACGACGTCCCGGGTGTAGGGGGCCGTCTCGACGAGCCGCTCGACCCGGGATGACCGGGCGGCGGCGAGAATGACCGTACGGAGCATGAGCTGAGCGTAACGCCAGCGTCCCGCCCCACGCCCGCCAGCGCCGAGGGCGCAGCACGTCGGCGGGGCCCCTTCCGGACGGTGGCGGCGGTGTACTACAACGATCCCCGTGGAACGAAGCACCCCTCGCCGGCTGCGGTCGGCCACCGTGCAGCTCGGCGCGCTGACCGCTCTCGCGCTCGCCCTGTCCGGCTGCAACCTGACCGGCGACGACGACGATGACGACTGCGCGCTCGGCCCGTTGGGCGGCGGCGGCACGGTGGCGGCGGCGCCACGCGACCCGGCGGCGCCACGCGACCCGGCGGCGCCACGCGACCCGGCGGCGGCGACCGGCGCCGCTGTCCTGACCGGGTCGGGCGTGGTGGCCGGGTCGGGCGGGTTGGCCGGCTCCGGCGGGTTGGCCGGGTCGGCCGCGTCCGGCGTGCTGACCGCCCGGACGGTCGGCGGCGGCGGGCGGGGCGCGCCGGAGCCGGTGTCGACGGCCGTGCCGGAACGGGGCGGCTTCGGCACCCACCTCGCGTCCTGCGGCGGCTGAGGTGCGCCGGACCACACAGACCCCCCGCGACGACTGGCACCCGACGGTACGCGAGCAGGGCCTGGTCTACGTCGACACCGAGCTGCCCGACGGCGGCGTCATGTCGTACTGGGACGAGACCGCCGCCTACGCCTTCACCCTGGACGAGGTGCTCCGCCTGGAGGAGGCCACCGAGGAGCTGCACCGGATGTCGGTGGCCGCCGCCGAGCACGTGGTGGCCCGCGACCGGTACGCGGACTTCGGCATCCCCGGGTGGGCGGCCGAGGCGGTGGCCCGGTCGCTGCGCGAGCAGCCGCCCACCCTCTACGGCCGGTTCGACCTCTGGTACGACGGCACGTGGCCGCCGAAGCTGCTGGAGTACAACGCCGACACCCCGACCTCGCTGGTCGAGGCCGGCATCGTGCAGTGGTTCTGGCTGGAGGACACCCACCCCGACCTGGACCAGTGGAACAGCCTGCACGAGCGGCTGGTCGCCGCCTGGCACCGGATCGGTCGGGGCCTGCACGAGCCGGCCGTGCACGTGGCCTGGTCCCGGGAGGAGGAGGTCTCCGCCGAGGACCAGATGACCGCCGGTTACCTGGCCGAGTGCGCCCGGCAGGCCGGGCTGACGGCCGAGCTGATGGCGATCCAGGACGTCGGCTGGGACGGTCGCCGCTTCGTCGACGGCGCGAACCGGCCGATCACCACCTGCTTCAAGCTGTACCCGTGGGAGTGGATGCTGGCCGAGCCGTACGGTCGGCTGGCGTTGGCGCCGGGCACCCCGACGACCTGGATCGAGCCGGCCTGGAAGCTGCTGCTGTCGAACAAGGCGCTGCTCGCCGTGCTGTGGGAGCTGTACCCCGGGCACGAGCTGCTGCTGCCGGCGTACCTGGACGGCCCCCGGGACCTGCCCGAGTACGTGGTGAAGCCGCTGCTGGGCCGGGAGGGCGGCTCGGTCCGGATCGTGACCGCCGGCGGCACGGAGGTCGCCAACCCGGGCATATACGGCGACGAGGGCTGGTGTTACCAGGAGTTCCGGGCGCTGCCCGAGTTCGCCGGCAACCGGGTGGTGCTGGGTAGCTGGACCGTCGACGGCGAGTCGGCCGGGGCGGGGGTACGGGAGAGCCCGGGGCTGATCACCGACGGATACGCCCGGTTCCTGCCCCACTACATCGATGCGCCGCGCGCTGCCGAGTCGTCTACCGTTGGGGTGTGAACTTCGACGCGTACGCCCGGAACGGGGTTGACCTCGTCAACGCCCGTCTGGACGACCTCGACGCCCTCCGCTCCCTGCTGCCCGGCGAGAACGCGTACCTCCACGACGAGGTGGCCGAACGGGATCTGGCGATCTTCCGGCGGGCCCAGAAACGTCTCCGGGACGTCTTCGAGTACGGCACCTCCGGCCGGGACGCCGAGGCGGTGGCCGAGCTGAACGCCCTGCTGGAGGCGTACCCGGTGCACCCGCACATCTCCGGGCACGACTCCAGCGACTGGCACATGCACCCGGCCAGCCGGGGCGCGTCCGTGGCGGTGGACTACCTGGCCGGCGCGGTGTGGGGGCTGTCGGTGTGGCTCTGCGAGTACGGCAGCGCCCGGTTCGGGGTGTGCGCCGACGACCGGTGCGGCAACGTCTACCTGGACACGTCGTCCAACTGTTGCCGCCGGTTCTGCTCGGAGCGGTGCGCCACCCGGTCGCACGTGGCCGCGCACCGGGCCCGTAAGCGGGCCGCCGGCACCGAGCAGCCGCTCACCCCGGTGAGCTGACCCGCGCTCAGACGTCGATCGGGGACGGCGCGCCCAGGTGCTGCCGGGCGAAGTCCAGCGCGGCGCGCAGGTCCGCCTCGCGCTCCGCGCGGCTGCCCGCGCCCCGGGTCGCCACCTCCACCGCCACCGAGCCGGTGAAGCCCCGACCGGCCAGCGAGGAGAGCAGCTCGCCGCAGGGCTGGGTGCCCCGGCCCGGCACCAGGTGCTCGTCGCGTCCCTCGCCGGTGCCGTCACCGAGGTGCACGTGGGCCAGCCGGTCGGCCATCCGGTCGGCCATGGCGAGGGCGTCGGAGTGCGCGGCGGCGCAGTGCGACAGGTCGAGCGTGTACGCGTCGTAGCCGGTGTCGGTCGGATCCCACCCCGGGAAGTACGGCACGAACTGCCGGCCGGCCATCCGTACCGGGTACATGTTCTCCACCGCGAAGTCCAGCCCGCCGTGCCGCCGGCCGATCTCCGCCATGCCGTCGGCGAAACGCCGGGCGTAGTCGCGCTGCCAGGTGAAGGGCGGGTGGACGACGACGGTCGGGGCTTCGAGCTCCTCGGCCAGCTCGGCGGCCTTCCGCAGCCGCTCCCACGGGTCGGGGCTCCACACCCGCTGGGTGACCAGCAGGCAGGGCGCGTGCACGGAGAGCACCGGCACGCCGTAGTGCTCGGTGAGGCCGCGCAGCGCGCCGGCGTCCTGGCTGACGGCGTCCGTCCAGACCATCACCTCTACGCCGTCGTAGCCGAGGGCGGCGGCGAGCTGGAAGGCCGCCGCGGTGGGCTCGGGGAAGACCGAGGAGCTGGAGAGGAGCACGGGGACGCGGGAAGTCACACCGACCAGGGTAGCCCGCGCCGACGAGAGCATCGTGACGAGCAGTCGCAAACCGCCCGTACCGCCCTGGTCGGAAGACTCAGCTCGGGCCGATCTGGTCCAGCCGGCGGAGGATGAGCCCCTCCCGCAGCGCCCACGGGCAGATGTCCAACGACTCGACGTCCAGCCGGCGCAGCGCCGCCTCGGCCACCACCGCCCCGGCCAGGAGCTGGTGCGACCGCCCGACGCTGACCCCCTCCAGGGCGGCGAGCTGGGCGGGCGGAATGTGCCGGATGAAGCTCAACACCTGCCGCAGCCCGGTACGGGTCAGCCGACGCGGCGCCCACAGGCCGGCGCCGGAGGGGGCCGCCCCGGCCAGCCGGGCCAGGGTGCGGAACGTCTTCGAGGTGGCCACCGGCCGCTCCCAGCCCACCCCGGCCACCTGCTCCACCACCGGATCGAGCAACGCGTCGACGTACTCCCGCAGCTCGTCGACGCGCTCGGGCGTCGGCGGCGTCGCGCTGGTCGGGTCGACGCCGAGCCGGTCCCGGGTCAGCCGGCCGGCCCCCAACGGCAGCGACACCGCCGCCTCCGGGTACTCGTCGATGCCGGCCGCGACCTCCAGCGAGCCGCCGCCGATGTCCAGCACCAGCAGTCGGCCGGCGGACCAGCCGAACCAGCGGCGCACCGCGAGGAAGGTCAACCGGGCCTCGTCCGCCCCGGCCAGCACCTCCAGCCGTACGCCGGTCTCGGCGCGGACCCGACCCAGCACCTCGGCGGCGTTGGTGGCGTCCCGGACCGCCGAGGTGGCGAACGCGATCAGGTCGTCGGCGCCCAGTCGGACCGCCGCCTGCCGGGCCGCGCCGACCGCCTCGACCAGGCCGTCCGCGCCGGCCCGGGTCAGCGCGCCGTCCGGGCCGATCTGCTCGGCCAGCCGCAGGACGGCCTTCTCGGAGTGCGCCGGCCACGGGTGCGCCCCGTGATGGGCGTCCACCACCAGCAGGTGCACGGTGTTGGAACCGACGTCGAGCACTCCCAGGCGCATGGGAAAGACCATAGTGGTTGACGCTTCCGGTCCCGCTGCCTGTCGGCCGCGGCCCGCGTACGCTGGCCGAATGAGCGTTCCGGTGGAGATCCGAGGGCTGGTGGACGATCCGGCGGACCCGCGCGGCCGGGAGGTCGGACTGGACTTCCCCCGCGAGTGGATCGAGTTCGTCGACCCGGCCGACGACAAGCACGTGGTCCGGGCCGACCTGACCTGGCTGCTGTCCCGCTGGACGTGTGTCTTCGGCCGGGGCTGCCACGGCATCGTCGCCGGCCGGGCCGCCGACGGCTGCTGCTCGCACGGGGCGTTCTTCACCGACGCCGACGACGAGAAGCGGGTCCGGGCCGCCGCGCAGCGGCTCACCCCGCAGACCTGGCAGCACCACCGCCGGGGCTTCAAGAACTGGACCGAGCTGGACACCGTGGACGGCAGGAAGCCGGCCCGCCGGACGGCCACCCGGACCGCCGACGGCCCCTGCGTCTTCCTCAACGACGCGGACTTCCCCGGCGGGGGCGGCTGCGCGCTGCACGCCCAGGCGCTGCGGGACGGGGCGCACCCGCTGGAGTACAAACCCGACGTCTGCTGGCAGTTGCCGGTCCGGCGGGACCAGGAGTGGCGCAAGCGGCCGGACGACACCCAGGTGCTGGTGTCGACGCTGGCGGAGTTCGACCGCCGGGGCTGGGGCGCGGGCGGGCACGACCTGTCCTGGTGGTGCACCTCGTCGCCGGAGGCGCACGTCGGCGGCGAGCCGATGTACCTGTCGTACGCCCCGGAGCTGACCGCGCTGGTCGGCGAGCAGGCGTACGCGAAGCTCGCCGAGCTGTGCGCGGCCCGGCAGCGGCAGGGCCTGATCGCCCCCCACCCCGCCAGCCCCTCCTGACCAGAATTCATTGATCTTGATAGCACGACTGCTATCATCCCGGTCATGGCGATGACACTGAGGCTGGACGGGGAACGCGAGGCCAAGCTCCGTTTGGTGGCCGAAGACGAGGGCCGCGCCATGCACGCGGTCGTGGTCACGGCCATCGACGACTATCTGGCCCGACGTGACGCGAGGCAGTTCGCCGATCTCACTGACGAGATCGTCGAACGGCACGCCACGCTGCTGGCCAGGCTGGCCGAGTAGTGACCGAGAAGCTCTACTACCCGACATTGGCCGACGTGGCCCGGCTGGCCGACAAGCTCGGGCTTCGGATCCGCGACGCCGGGCTGATCGAGTCCGCCCTGGCCCGGCCCCAGACCAGTGTCTTCGGCCAGGCCGCCTACCCGGACACCTGGACCAAGGCTGCGGCCCTGCTGCATTCCCTGGTGGGCAACCATCCGTTTCTGGACGGCAACAAGCGCATGGGCTGGATCGTCGCGGTGGCCTTCCTACGCCGCAACGCCGCGCTCACCGCGAGCCAGCTCGCCGACGCGGACCAGGACGCGGCGTACGATCTGGTGATCGCGGTGGCCGAGGGGCAGGTCACCGAGGTCGACCGGATCGCGGACCTGCTCCGTAAGGTGTTCTGACCGGGCCCCGGGGGCCCGGCCCGGCCCGGTCACGGCTCGAACTTGTAGCCCAGGCCGCGCACGGTGACGATGAAGCGGGGCGCGGACGGCTCCGGCTCGATCTTGGAGCGCAGCCGCTTGACGTGCACGTCCAGGGTCTTGGTGTCGCCGACGTAGTCCGCGCCCCAGACCCGGTCGATCAACTGGCCCCGGGTGAGCACCCGACCCGCGTTGCGCAGCAGCAGCTCCAGCAGCTCGAACTCCTTCAGCGGAAGCTGCACCGGGGCGCCGTCGACGGTCACCACGTGCCGTTCGATGTCCATCCGGACCGGCCCGGCGGCCAGCGTCGCCCCGCCGACCTCGACCGCCTCGACGCTCTGCCGCCGCAGCACCGCCCGGATCCGGGCGACCAGCTCACGCGGGGAGTACGGCTTGGTCACGTAGTCGTCCGCCCCGATCTCCAGGCCGACCACCTTGTCGATCTCGCTGTCCCGGGCGGTGACCATGATGATCGGGACGTGCGACCGCTGACGGAGCTGCCGGCACACCTCGGTGCCGGACATCTCGGGCAGCATCAGGTCGAGCAGGACGATGTCCGCGCCGGTCCGGTCGAACTCGGTGAGAGCGGAGGTGCCGGTCGGAGCGACGGAGACCTCGAAGCCCTCCTTGCGGAGCATGTACGAGAGGGCGTCGGAGAACGACTCCTCGTCCTCTACCACCAGAACGCGGCTCAACGGGGTTCCTTTCGGTGCGGTGTTCAAGCCTGCCGGAGCTCGGCCGGGCCGGCCTCGATCTCAGCGGACTGGAGTGTCGCTGCCAGGTCGTCCGGCGGACGGGCGGGCAGCCGGAGGGTGAACGTCGACCCGCCACCAAGAGTGCTGGACACCTCGACGCGTCCGCCATGGTTGCTCGCGATGTGCTTGACGATGGCCAGGCCGAGCCCGGTGCCGCCGGTGGACCGGGAGCGGGCCTGGTCGGCCCGGTAGAAACGTTCGAAGATCCGGTCGACGTCGGTGGGGGCGATGCCGATCCCCTGGTCGGTGACCGCGATCTGGACGAAGTCGTCGTCACTACGCACGCTGACGGTGACGGTGGTGTCCACGCCCGAGTAGATGATGGCGTTCTCCACCAGGTTCGCCACCGCCGTGGCGATCTGGTTGTCGTTGCCGTGGACGGTCAGCCCGGCGGCGCCATCGACGGCGATCCGGACCCGCCGGGCGGCGGCCGTGGTGCGGGTCCGGTCGACCACCTCGGCGAGCACCCAGTCCACCCCGACCGGCTCCGGGGCGGGCTGCGGCTCCGCCCCCTGGAGGCGGGTCAGCTCCAGCAACTCCTGCACCAGCCGACCCAGCCGGGTGGACTCGTGGTGGATACGCTCGGCGAAGCGCCGGGCGGCCACCACGTCCTCGGAGAGGGTCGTCGCGGCGGCCCCGGAGGGGTCGACCGCCGGACCCGCCGACCCGGTCGCGTCCAGCAGCGCCTCGGCCAGCAGTTGCAACGCCCCGATCGGGGTCTTCAGCTCGTGGCTGACGTTGGCCACGAAGTCCCGGCGGACCCGGGCGAGCCGGTGCGACTCGGTCACGTCGGCCGCCTCGACGGCCACGTACCCCGCGCCGATGCCCATCGCCCGCAGGTGCACGCCGAGCGGGTCCGGCCCGACGTTGTCGCGGCCCCGGGGCAGGTCCAGCTCGATCTCGCGGCGCACGCCGGTGCGCCGCACCTGCCCGGCGAGGGTGCGGATCAGCGGGTGGGCGGCCATCGAGCCGGGCGCGGGGCCGGTGCGGAGCAGGCCCATCGCGCGGGCGGCCGGGTTGACCAGCACCGGCACGTCGTCGGGACCGAGCACGACCACGCCGGCCCGGAGGGAGTCGATCGTCTTGCGGCCGAGCCCGGAGAGCCCGCCCTGCTGGTCGTCGGCTATCGCGGGCCTCCCCCTGCTCCAACCGGACCGGTCGGTCCGGCGCGGGCCACGGCGGACGGCCCAGGCGAGCAGCAGCCCGGCGGCCACCCCGGCCACCAGAACCACCACCACGTCGACCGTCGCCGCCCAGTTCACCCGGCGATCGTAGGGTCATTGTTCACCTGGTGACCGCGCAGAACGGGACGAATCACGCTCGCTTCCGGGAAAGTTCACCGCTTGGCCGAGCACCGTTCACCGGCGTTAACCCGGGCCCCGTCGACTCCCTCTACGGTGGGCGGCGCACCCGGTGGCCGGCTCCGGCCGCCGCCGCCGTACCCGGACAACAGGACGTGACGATGCGCGACGAGTTCCAGGCCGACCTGCAGGCCGTCAGCCACCTGCTGGTGACGATGGCCGACGGGGTCCGGGAGGCCATGCGGCAGGCCACCCGGGCGCTGCTCACCGCCGACCGACGGGCCGCCGAGACCGTGATCGCCCGGGACGCCGAGGTCGACGAGCAGTACCGGGAGGTCGAGGAACGGGTCTGCGAGCTGCTGGCCCGGCAGGCCCCCGTCGCCTCCGACCTGCGTACCGTGATCACCGCCCTGCACGTCGCCGCCGACCTGGAGCGGATGGGCGACCTGGCCGACCACGTGGCGAAGACGGCGCTACGTCGGCACCCCTCCCCGGCGGTGCCGGCCGAGCTGCGGCCGATCTTCACCGACATGGCCGGCGTCGCCGACCGGATGGCCGGGAAGATCGCCTCGGTGCTGGCCGCGCCGGACGCGCAGGTCGCCGCGGAACTCGACTCCGACGACGACGCCATGGACGACCTGCACCGCGGCCTGTTCGCGGTGCTGCTCGACGAGGCCTGGCCGTACGGGGTCGAGACGGCCATCGACGCCACCCTGCTCGGCCGCTTCTACGAGCGGTTCGCCGACCACGCGGTGAACACCGGCGAACACGTCGTCTACCTGATCACCGGCGAGACCACCTGAGCCGGCCGGCGGAAGGGCCCCAGCAGGCGGGCCCTTCCGCCGCGCGGCGTCAGCGGCCCTGGTTGGCGACCGCGGCGGCGGCGTCCCTGGCCGCGTTCGGGTCGAGGTAGGTGCCGCCCAGGGTGAGCGGGCGGAGCTGCGGGTCGAGGTCGTACCGCAGCGGGATCCCGGTCGGGATGTTCAGCTTGGCGATCTCGGCGTCGGAGATCTGGTCCAGGTGCTTGACCAGGGCACGCAGCGAGTTCCCGTGCGCCGCCACCAGGACCGTCCGGCCGGCGAGGACGTCCGGCACGATCGAGTCGTACCAGTACGGCAGCATCCGCTCGACGACGTCCTTCAGGCACTCCGTACGCGGCATCAGCTCGGTCGGCAGCAGCGCGTACCGGGGGTCGCCGACCTGCGACCACTCGTCGTCGTCGGCGATCGGCGGCGGCGGGGTGTCGTACGAGCGGCGCCAGAGCATGAACTGCTCCTCGCCGTACTCGTTCAGGGTCTGCTTCTTGTCCTTGCCCTGCAGGGCGCCGTAGTGGCGCTCGTTGAGCCGCCACGACCGACGCGCCGCGATCCAGTGCCGGTCGGCGGCGTGCAGCGCCAGCTCGGAGGTGCGGATCGCCCGGCGCAGCAGGCTGGTGTGCACCACGTCCGGCAGCAGGTCGTGCTCACGCAGCAGCTCACCGCCACGGCGTGCCTCGGCCTCGCCCTTGGCGGTCAGGTCGACGTCGACCCAGCCGGTGAAGAGGTTCTTGGCGTTCCAGTCGCTCTCGCCGTGCCGCAGCAGGACCAGCGTCCCGACGGTGGGCCCTTCGCTCGCAGTCATGGGGATCATCCTGCCGCAACGGCGGACCGGACACGCGCCGGGTGGTGGTGACGACCACCACGTGGAAAAGCGGATGACCTGGTCAGGAGCGCGCCACTAGGTTGTAAGCGGCGAAAGATCGACCAGTCATTACGAAACGGGGGCGCGCGGTGCGGAGCATGCGGGGTTGGTTACGGGAGACAGCCGGTGGCCTGCCGGTCACCTTCTGGTACCTCTGGACCGGCACCCTGATCAACCGGCTCGGCTCGTTCGTGCTGGTCTTCCTCGCCATCTACCTGACCAGGGAACGCGGCTTCTCCGAGCTCCAGGCCGGCCTGGTGCTCGGCGGCTGGGGCGTCGGCGGCGCGGTCGGCACCACCGTCGGCGGGGTGCTCACCGACCGCTGGGGCCGCCGCCCGACGCTGCTCACCGCGCACGTCGGCGCGGCCGTCATGATGCTCACCCTGGGCTTCGCGCGGGAGCTGTGGGCGATCGCCGCCGGCGCGCTGCTGCTCGGCCTGTTCGCCGAGGCCGCCCGGCCGGCGTTCGGCGCGATGATGATCGACGTCGTGCCGGAACGGGACCGGCTGCGCGCCTTCTCGCTGAACTACTGGGCGATCAACCTGGGGTTCGCCTGCGCGGCCCTGCTGGCCGGGCTGGCCGCCGAGGTCGGCTACCTGCTGCTCTTCGTGGTGGACGCGGCCACCACGCTGACCACCGCGCTGATCATCTTCGTCAAGGTCCGGGAGACCCGACGGCCGACCGCGCCGACCCCGGCCACCGCCGACGCGGGCGTGCCCCACAGCGCCCTGCGCGCCATCCTCGCCGACCGGGTCTTCCTCGGCTTCGTGGCGCTCAACCTGTTCAGCGCGCTGGTCTTCCTGCAGCACATCTCGATGCTGCCGATCGCCATGGGCGAGGACGGCCTCTCCACCACCACGTACGGGTCGGTGATCGCGCTCAACGGCGTGCTGATCGTGGCCGGGCAGCTCTTCGTCCCCCGGCTGATCCGGGGCCGCAGCCGGTCACACGTGCTGGCGCTCGCCGCGCTCGTGATGGGCGTCGGCTTCGGTCTGACCGCGTTCGCCGGAGCGGCCTGGTTCTACGGGCTCACCGTGCTGATCTGGACCATGGGCGAGATGCTCAACTCCCCGTCCAACTCGACGCTCATCGCCGAGCTCTCCCCGGCCGAGCTGCGCGGCCGCTACCAGGGGGTCTTCTCGCTCTCCTGGCAGGTCGCCGGGGCCACCGCGCCGATCCTCGGCGGCTTCGTCCGGCAGGAGGTCGGCAACGCCGCGCTCTGGCTGGGCTGCGCCGCGATCGGCGGGGTGACGGCGGTCGCGCACCTGCTGTCCGGGCCGGCCCGGGAACGTCGGGCCGACGCGCTGCGCCGCCGGGGCGCGCTGGTGAAAGAGCCGGCCAGCGTCCTGACGCCGCCCGTCCCGGCAGCGGCGGAGGCGGCGGCCACCGCGCCGGCCCAGCCCGCCGCCAGCCGCTGACAACCCCGGAGAACGGCGAAGGCGTCCACCCCGACCCCCGTCGGGATGGACGCCCACATCGCACCCGGCGGCGGCGGGCGACACTCACCCCCGTAAGCGTCGCCCGCTCGCGCCGCCGGTTCAACAGGTGGGCGCCGTCCCCCAACGGCGTACGCCACCTGCCCCCTACGTCACACCTGGTGCGCGGATCTGTTCGATCCGCCGCTCCCCCGAACGTTTCCAAGCGCAGCGTAGGGCAATAAAGCTAGTTGGCCCGGGTGCCGGAGACAACCGGATCGGACTGTCTCACCAGTCACAGCCGGTTACCTGACTCGACCGTTGACAACCTCGGCATACCCGCCCCGCCTTCCGGTAAACGACTCAGGCGTCCTCCCGATCCGGTGACTCCGTCCGGAAGAAGTTGCTCGGTCGGCCGTCCCGCAGCTGCTCCTGGTAGATCAGGTTCAGCCGGCGCTCGTCGAAGGTCCGGAACCACTCGTTCCAGGTGATCTGGCGCAGCCGACGACTCTCCCGGTAGCCCGGGAAGTCGAAGGTCAGCACCCCGGCCCGGCCGTCGCGCTCGGTACCGATGATCGTCGCCGGCTTCGCCTGACGGGCCCGCGCCCACTGCTGGATCACCTCGTGACTGGTGGTGACCAGACTGCGGCCCGGACGCTCCGGCCGGTCCGCCGGCGACGTGATCTGTTGCGACGACCGCACCGACCGCGCCGACCGGACGCCGGTACGGACACCGCCACCCGCGCCGGCCCGCGAGCCCGCCTTCGCGGCGCTCTTCGTGGCCGCCCGGGCAGTGGCTTTCGGGCCGGCAGTGGCCTTCGGACCGGCGATCGCCTTCCTCCCGCCGCGCCCGGCCGTGGGCTTCGCGTCGGCCGACGCGGTGGACCTCTTCGCGTCGGCCGACGCGGTGGACCTTCTCACGCCGGCCGACGCGGTGGACCTTCTCACGCCGGCCGAGGCGGTGGACCTCTTCGCGCCACCGGAGGTGGACCTCTTCGCGCCACCCGGGGTGGCTCGGCCGGTCGGACCGGCGGTGCGCTTCGCCGAGCCGCCACGCCGCTCGGCCCGGACCAGCTCCTGCACCAGCTCCGGCTTACGCATGCCGGATACGCCGGTCACCCCGTACGTCCGGAGCCGCCCACGGATCTCGTCCACCCGCAGGTCGGCGATCTCCGCGCGGGAGCCGGCCCCGGCCCGGTTCGTCGCCGGCCCGGCCGCCGACCGCCTCGCCGCGGCCGTCGCCGGACGCCTGGCCGCCGACTGCCGCTTCGTCGCCGACTGCCGCTTGGTGGCGGTCGCGGTCCCGCCGCGACCGGAGCTGCTCTGTTGCGCCATGGACCCTCACGCTCCTCGACAGTCCGTCCCCGGCGCGCGATGGACCCGGTGGCGACCGCCGCCACCGCGCCGCCGGCCAGAGACGGCCAGCGCCGCGCCGCGCGGTGCGCATACCCGTCAGACCGGGTCCGAACCGCCGGACGTCGGAGAACCGTCACCGGCGGTCGTGGACGCCACCTGCCCGGACGGCGTGAAGAGGTGGGCGAACGCGGCGAGGTTCGCGGTGGACTCGCCCCGCTTGACCCGCCACTCCCACTCCCGGCGGATCGCCGAGCCGAAGCCGATCTCCAGCATGGTGTCGAAGGACTCGTCGGCGTACGTGAGCACCGCCCCGAGCAGTCGGTCCAGCTCGTCGGCGTCCACCCCGGCCAGGTTGACCCGACCGGTCAGGTAGACGTCGCCGACCGGGTCGACGGAGAAGGCCACCGCGTACATCCGGGCGTTGCGTTGCAGCAGCCAGGCCCAGAGCTCCTCGCGCCGCTCGTCGGGCTGACGCATGACGAACGCCTCGACGCGCAGCGCGTGCTCGCCGACGATGAGGTTGCAGATCGTCTTGAGCTTGTGGGTGCCGGGCAACGTGACCGCGTACGACGAGGGGCCGGTCGGCTCGCACGCCAGCTCCCGCTCGGCGCAGAACGACTCGATCAGGGCGGCGACGTCGCTGGTAACGCTCACCGCCACCACTCTACGACCGTTCCCCCCGAGCCGCCGGAGACGCCGCCCCGCCGGAAGAGCCGCCGCGGCGCCGCCCGCGAGGAAGGTCCCGCCGGGGAAGGCCCGACGCGGTCGGCTCAGCCGTACGAGAGGGCGCCCCCGCCGGCCAGCTCGCAGGTGAGCCGTTCCCGGCAGTCGGCGATGGTCTCCTCGTAGACGGCGAGCAGCCCGCTGACCGTCCGGTCCCAGGAGAACTGGGCGGCGTGCCGTACCGCGGCCCGGGCCAGAGCGGCCCGGCGGGGCCGGTCCGGCAGCAGCCGACGCAGCGTGTCAGCCCAGTCGGTCGGGTCGTGCCCGTCCACCAGCACCCCGCTGACCTGGTCACGGACCGCGGTCACCAGGCCACCGACGGCCGCCGCCACCACCGGCGTGCCGCAGGCCTGCGCCTCCAGGGCGACCAGACCGAACGACTCGTTGTGCGACGGCACCGCCACCAGGTCGGCGGCCCGGTACAGGGCCGGCAGGTTGCCGCCGGTCTGCGGGGGGAGGAACCGGACCCGGTCGGCGACGCCCAGGGAGGCGGCCAGCTCGATCAGGGCGGTCGGCCGTTCCAGGCCGCTGCCGCTGGGGCCGCCCACGATCACCACGGTCACCTCGTCGGCCAGCGCCGGGTCCCGGCGGCGCAGCGCGGCGATCGCCCGGACCAGCACGTCCGGCGCCTTCAGGGGCTGGATCCGGCCGACGAAGGCGACGACGTACCCGGTGCTGGGCAGGCCCAGCCGGCGGCGGGCGGCGTGCCGGACGGCGGTCGGGTCGCCCGGCAGCGGGCGGAACCGGTCCAGGTCGACCCCGGGCTCGACGACGGTGACCCGGTCGGGGTCGGCGTCGTACCGGCCGACCAGGTCGCGGGCCTCGACCCGGGTGTTGGCGACCAGCCGGTCGGCTTCGGCGACCACCTGCTCCTCGCCGATCAGCCGGGCCTTCGGCTCCGGGCGGTCACCGATGGCGAGCTGCGCGTTCTTCACCTTCGCCAGGGTGTGCGCGGTGTGCACCAGCGGCACCCCCCAGCGTTCCTTGGCCAGCCAGCCGACCTGGCCGGAAAGCCAGTAGTGGGAGTGGATGAGGTCGTACCAGCCGGGCGGGTGGGCGGCCTCGGCCCGCAGCACGCCGGCCGTGAACGCGCAGAGCTGGCCGGGCAGCTCCTCCTTGGTGAGGCCGCCGAGCGGGCCGGAGGTGACGTGCCGGACCTGCACCCCGGGCGCCATCTCGACCACCGGGGGCAGATCACCGGAGGTGGCCCGGGTGAAGATCTCGACCTCGACGTTGGCCTCGGCCAGCCGCCGGGCGACCTCGACGACGTAGACGTTCATGCCGCCGGCGTCACCGGTGCCCGGTTGGTGCAGCGGTGAGGTGTGCACGGAGATGGTGGCTATCCGCCGGGGTCGGCGGGGATGGGCGACCCGCCGACGACCGGCACCGGTGTGCATCTCCGCCACGTCCGCTCCCCTGATCACGGTGAATGCCGTCCGCACTACCGGCGCTTCTGCTCAACCCGTACGCCGGATGTCATCTTCCCGATCGGCGCCCGGAAATGCCTCGGCGCGGCCGGCGAGCGTGACGGACCTCATCGGCTGCGGCCCTGTTCGCGGCGCTCTGCCGCAGGTCGGGCCGGCCGTGCTGGCCGCGGCGGCCCGGCGGGGACGACAATGACCGGATGACTTCTGTCGCCATCGTCACCGGCGCCTCCAGCGGCATCGGCGCGGCCACCGCCCGCCGGCTCGCCACCGAGGGCTTCCACGTGCTCGCCGCCGCCCGTCGCGCCGACCGGCTGGCCGAACTGGTCCGCGAGATCACCGCCGCCGGCGGCGCGGCGACGGCGGTGACCTGCGACGTCACCTCGGACGAGTCGGTGGCCGGGCTGGTCGCCGCCGTCGACCGGGCCCCCGGCCCGCTCACCCTGCTGGTCAACAACGCCGGTGGGGCCCGGGGCCTCGACCCGGTGGAGTCCGGCTCGGTGGCCGACTGGCAGTGGATGTACGACGTGAACGTGCTCGGCACCCTGCGGGTGACCAGGGCGCTGCTGCCGGCGCTGGAGTCCTCCGGGGCGGGCACCATCGTGGTCGTCGGCTCCACCGCCGCTCAGGTCGTCTACGAGGGCGGCGGCGGGTACACCGCCGCGAAGCACGCCCAGACGGCGCTGGCCGGCACGCTGCGTCTGGAGCTGTGCGGCCGGCCGGTCCGGGTGATCGAGATCGACCCGGGCATGGTGCGGACCGACGAGTTCGGCCTGGTCCGCTTCGACGGTGACGCCGACCGGGCGGCGGCGGTCTACGCCGGGGTGCCGGAACCGCTGGTCGCCGAGGACGTCGCCGACTGCGTCGCCTGGTGCGCGACCCGCCCGCAGCACGTCAACGTGGACCGGTTGGTGGTCCGCCCGCTGGCCCAGGCCGCCCAGCACAAGGTGCACCGGGTGGGCTGATGCGACCGCAGGGCGTGGTCACCCGGGGGACGACCAACCCGAACCGGCTGCGGCGGGTGGACAACTGGATCGTCGCCACCTGCGGGGACCGGTTGCGCGCGGCGGCCGACCCGCTGGCGGTCGACCTGGGCTACGGCGCGACCCCGGTCACCGCCGTCGAGCTGCGGGCCCGGCTGGCCGCCGGGGTGCGCGCCGACGTGCGGCTGGTCGGGCTGGAGATCGACCCGGTACGGGTGGCCGCCGCCGCGCCGGCCGCCGACCCGCCCGGGCTGACCTTCGCCCGGGGCGGCTTCGAGCTGGCCGGGCTCCGGCCCGTCCTGGTCCGCGCGCTCAACGTGCTCCGCCAGTACGACGAGAGCGAGGTGGCCGCCGCCTGGCGGACGGTGACCGGCGCGCTCGCCCCGGGCGGGGTCCTGGTCGAGGGGACCTGCGACGAGCTGGGCCGGCTCGGCGGCTGGGTGCTGGTCGACGCGGACGGGCCGCGCTCGCTGACCCTGGCCGCCAAGCTGGACGCCCTGGACACACCGGCCACGCTGGCCGAGCGGCTGCCCAAGGCGTTGATCCACCGCAACGTCCCCGGCGAGCGGGTGCACGAGTTGATCCGGGCGCTCGACGACGGCTGGCGGGCGGCGGCCGGGTACGCGCCGTTCGGTCCCCGGCAACGCTGGCTGCGTACGGTCGAGGGGCTGGCGGCGGCGGGCTGGCCGCTGCTGGACCGGCCCCGACGTTGGCGGCTCGGCGAGCTCACCGTCCCCTGGTCGGTGGTCGCCCCCGGCTGAGTGAGGCGCCTTCCTGTGCACGAGGCGTCAGAAAGGGGCCCTTCCCTGCGTCAGATGGCGCAGTTGACGAGGACGGGCTCGGGGTGCAGCGTCACTCCGAAGCGGTCGTGCACGCCGTCGCGGATCTGCCGGGCCAGGGCGACCAGCGCGGCGGTGCTGGCGACGCCGGAGCGGTTGGTCAGCGCCAGGGTGTGCTTGGACGAGATGGCGACCCCGTCCGGCCCGGGGTGGCCCTTGGCGAAGCCGGCCTTGTCGATCAGCCAGGCGGCGCTGATCTTGACGGTGTCGCCCGCGCCCGGCCAGGCCGGCGGCTCGCCCAGGTCGACGGCCCGCTCGCGGAGCAGCTCGTAGCCGGCCCGGTCGAGCACCGGGTTGGTGAAGAACGAGCCGACCGAGCGGGTGTCCGGGTCGGCCGGGTCGAGCACCATGCCCTTGCCGGCGCGCAGCGCGCGGACGGTGTCGCGGGCCTCGGCCAGCGGCACCCGGTCGCCGACCTCGACGCCGAGCGCCCGGGCCAGCTCGGCGTACCGGACCGGGGTGGACAGCGGCGAGCGGCGCAACCGGAAGTCGACCGAGAGCACCACCCACCGGTCGCTGTGCCGGAAGATGCTGGACCGGTACGCGAACCCGCAGTCCGCCGCCGCGATCGGCCCGACGGCGCCGTCGTGCCGGTCGTACACCTGGACGGCGGTGACGGTCTCGGCGACCTCCTGGCCGTACGCGCCGACGTTCTGGATGGGGGTGGCGCCGGCGGAGCCGGGGATGCCGGAGAGGCACTCCACGCCGGACCAGCCGTTGGCGACGGTGGTGGCGACCAGGTCGTCCCAGGGCTCGCCGGCCTCGACCCGGACGGTGACCGTGTCGGCGTCCTCGGCGACCACCCGCAGGCCCCGGGAGCGGACCAGCACGACCGTGCCGGCGAAGCCGATGTCGCCGATCACCACGTTGCTGCCCCCCGCCAGCAGGAGGACGGGTTCATCCCGCTGTCGTGTCTCCTGCACCGTCTGTACGATTTCCTCGGCGCTGGCGGCGGTCACGAGCCGGTTCGCCGCACCACCGAGTCGCAGGGTGGTGTACCTCGCCAGGGAGAGCGTGGCGGACTCGGTGTCGGCTGTCGGCTGGGCGTAGACGTCTCGCACGCTTCTCACCCTAGGCTGAGGAAGAACCGTGACATGGCACAGGTGGCACGGTCACCCCGGGAGGATCGCGATGAGCAGACTGCACGTCAGCAAGGATTTCTGGATCGGCGCGCTCCGGACGGAGGGTCCGGCGTTCGCCGCCGCCGTGGCCGAGGCTCCGCCGGAGACACCTGTCCTGTCCTGCCCCGGGTGGACGGTCACCGATCTGGCCCGGCACATGGCCGGCGTCTACCAGTACGTGCACGGCCGCGCGGGCGCCGGCGACGCCTCCCCGCCGCCGGCCAGGTCCGGCCCGGCCATGGCCGAGGTACCCGCCGGCGCTTCCGTGCTCCAGGTCTGGCAGGAGGCGTACGACCGGCTGCTGCTGCTCTTCGACGGCCTGGACCCGGAGGCTCCGGCGTGGAACTGGGCGCCGCAGCCGAAGCGGGCCGGTTTCTGGCCGCGCCGGGTGGCGCACGAGACGGCGATCCACCGGTGGGACGCGCAGCTCGCGATCGCCGCGGGTGAGCCGATCGAGGCGAAGCTCGCGGCCGACGGGGTGAGCGAGGTGCTGGACACGTTCCTGCCGGCGGGCCGCCGCCGGACCCG
Organism: Micromonospora sp. WMMD882; assembly: GCF_027497255.1. Lineage (NCBI taxonomy): Bacteria > Bacillati > Actinomycetota > Actinomycetes > Micromonosporales > Micromonosporaceae > Micromonospora > Micromonospora sp. WMMD882. The sequence goes on along the minus strand of NZ_CP114903.1, from coordinate 5,352,226 downwards.
GGGGCAGTGGCGCGGGGTGGTGCAGTTGGTGGCGACCGACGCGCAGCAGGAGTGGTTCCTGCGGCTGCGCGGCGAGGGGGTGGCGCTGCTGGACACCGGCACCATCCTCGACCACGACGACCACCACGCGCGGGCGCACGCGGTGGGCACGGCGAGCGACCTGCTGTTGGCGTTGTGGGGCCGGGTGGACTTCGACGCGCTGACGGTGACCGGTGACCGGGCGCTGCTGGAGGGTCTGCGGGCCGCCTGAGTCGGGCGGGGCGAGCACGTCGGGGCGGGGGCCGGGCGGCCCCCGCCTTTTTCGGCAACTTGCTGAGAGCGCTCTCTTGACACCGGACGACGCAGCTACCACCCTAGCGTGAGAGCGCTCTCCCACGCTCCGTCCCCACCCGTTCACACCGCAGCACGCATACACCTACCCGAGAGGGGTCCGATACCGATGAGGTCCATTCCGCGCCGCCGCCTCGCGGCGGTGGTGGCCCTGGTCGCGGCCGTCGTCCTGCCCACCACCGCCTGCGGCGGCGGCGACGAGCCCGCCGAGGGCGGGCCGGTCACGCTCACCGTCGACGTCTTCGGCCAGTTCGGCTACCAGGAGCTCTACCGCGAGTACGAGGCCGCCCACCCCGGCATCAAGATCGTCGAGCGGGGCACCGGCGGCAACCTGGACGAGTACTCCCCCAAGCTCACCCAGTGGCTCGCCGCCGGCAAGGGCGCCGGCGACGTGGTCGCCATCGAAGAGGGGCTGATGGTCGAGTACAAGGCCAACCCCGGCAACTTCGTCAACCTGCTCGACCACGGCGCCGGCGAGCTGAAGGGCAACTTCCTGGAGTGGAAGTGGAACCAGGGGCTCACCGCCGACGGCAAGCACCTGATCGGCCTCGGCACCGACGTCGGCGGCATGGCGATGTGCTACCGCACCGACCTGTTCGCCCAGGCCGGGCTGCCCACCGATCGCGACGAGGTGTCCAAGCTCTGGCCGACCTGGGCGGACTACGTCAAGGTCGGTGAGCAGTTCACCGCGAAGAAGACCGGCGCGGCGTTCCTCGACGCGGCCACCAACATCTTCAACACCATCGTGCTCCAGACCGCCGGCGCCGGCCCCGGCTACCACTACTACGACACCAGCGACAAGCTCGTCGTGGACAGCAACCCGGCGGTCCGCCAGGCGTGGGACACCACGATGGACATCGTCGACTCCGGCCTCTCCGGCAAGTACGGCTCGTGGTCGGAGGAGTGGGTGTCGGCGTTCAAGCAGGCCAAGTTCGCCACCATCGCCTGCCCGGCCTGGATGACCGGCGTCATCGAGGGCAACGCCGGCCCGGCCGCCAAGGGCAAGTGGGACATCGCCCGGGTGCCCGGCGACGGCGGCAACTGGGGCGGCTCGCACCTGGCCGTGCCGAAGCAGAGCAAGCACCAGGCCGAGGCGATCGAGCTGGCCAAGTTCCTGACCAGCGCCAAGGGTCAGATCGGCGCGTTCAAGGCCAAGGGTCCGCTGCCGTCGTCCCCGCAGGCCCTCGACGACCCGGCGATCGTCGACGCCAGGAACCCGTACTTCTCCGACGCGCCGATGGGGCAGATCTTCGGCTCCGGCGCGAAGACCCTCAAGCCGGTCTACATGGGCCCGAAGAACCAGGCCGTCCGGACCGAGGTGGAGAACGCCGTCCGCACCGTCGAGCTCGGCCAGCGCAGCCCCGAGCAGGGCTGGCAGGACGCGCTGGAGAACGCCAAGAAGGCCGCCGACAAGTGACCGTCGGAGTCCAACGGCAACCGGCGGGGACCGCTGCGGCGGCCCCGCCGGCCCCGCCGCCCCGAGGGGTACGGCTCAGCCGGCTCGACCAGCGCTGGTCGCCGTACCTGTACATCGCGCCGTTCTTCCTGGTCTTCGGGGTGTTCGGGCTGTACCCGCTGGCGTACACGTTCTGGGTGTCGCTGCACGACTGGGACCTGCTCGGCGCCGAGCACGCCTTCGTCGGGGCGGAGAACTACACCAAGCTGATGGCCGACGCGGACTTCTGGCACGCGGTCGTCAACACGCTGGGCATCTTCGTCATCTCCACCGTCCCGCAACTGCTCGCCGCGCTCTGGCTGGCGAACCTGCTCAACCGGCAGCTACGGGCCCGGACCACGTTCCGGATGGCGGTGCTGGTGCCGAACGTGACCTCGACCGCCGCCGTGGCGATCGTCTTCGGGGTGCTCTTCGGTCGCGACTTCGGCATGGTCAACTGGCTGCTCGACCTGGTCGGGATGGACCCGGTCGGCTGGAAGTCGAACCGGTTCGCCTCCTGGGTGGCCATCTCGACCATGGTCGACTGGCGGTGGACCGGTTACAACGCGCTGATCTTCCTGGCCGCGATGCAGGCCATCCCCCGCGACCTGTACGAGTCTGCGGCGATCGACGGCGCCGGCCGGGTCCGGCAGTTCTGGTCGATCACCGTCCCGCTGCTCAAGCCGACGATCATCTTCGCGGTGATCATCTCCACCATCGGTGGGCTGCAACTGTTCACCGAGCCCCGGCTGTTCCACTCCGGCACCAACCCGATCCGGGGCGGACCGATGCGCGAGTCGCAGACGATGACCATGTACATGTTCGAGAACGCCTTCGCCCCGCACTACAACTTCGGCTACGGCTCGGCGGTGGCCTGGCTGCTCTTCGCCCTGATCGCGATCGTCGCGGCGATCAACGTGCTGATGTTGCGCCGGCTCTCCGGTGACGGCGGCGGGCGGACCAGGAAGAAGGAGAAGCGCCGATGACCCGGCTCTGGGGGGCCAGCCGGCTCACCTACGCGGCGCTGATCGCCGCCGGATTCCTGTCGATCTTCCCGATCTACTGGATGTTCGTGGTGGCCAGCCGGTCCAGCGACGCGATGGGACAGGTGCCGCCGCCGGTCACCCCGGGCGGCAACCTCGGCGCGAACATCGCCCGGCTGTTCGGCAACACCGACGCGTACTTCCTGGCCGGGCTGATCAACTCGGCGATCGTGGCGACCACGGTCACCGTCTCGGTGGTGTTCTTCTCCACCCTGGCCGGGTTCGCGTTCGCGAAACTGCGCTTCAAGGGACGCAACGCGCTGCTGCTGGTGATCGTGGCGACCATGATGGTGCCCACCCAGCTCGGCGTGATCCCGCTGTACATGCTGATGACGAAGCTCAACTGGAACGACCGGCTGCCGGCGGTGATCGTCCCCGCCCTGGTCACCGGGTTCGGGGTGTTCATGATGCGGCAGTACGCCGGCCAGGCGGTCAGCACCGAGCTGATCGAGGCCGCGCGGATGGACGGCTGCAACACCGCCCGGGTCTACTGGAACGTGGTGCTCCCGGCGTTGCGCCCGGCCGCCGCCGTGCTGGGCCTGCTCACCTTCATGACCACCTGGAACGACTTCCTGTGGCCGTACGCGGTGCTCAACGACCCGGAGAACCCGACCGTGCAACTATCGTTGCGGGCCCTGTCGGACGGGTACTACCAGGACATGTCGCAGGTGTTCACCGGGACAGCCATCGCCACCCTGCCCCTGCTGCTCGTCTTCGTCCTGTTCGGCCGCCAGATCATCGGCGGAATCATGGAAGGTGCGGTCAAAGCGTGAGCGCGAGGAGTGAGCTGCGTTTTCCGGAGGGCTTCGTCTGGGGGGCGGCCACCGCCGCCTACCAGATCGAGGGCGCGGCCCGCGACGGCGGTCGCGGCCCGTCGATCTGGGACACCTTCAGCCGTACGCCGGGAAAGGTCTTCCAGGGGCACACCGGCGACGTGGCCTGCGACCACTACCACCGGTACCGCGACGACGTGGCGCTGATGGCGGAGCTGGGGCTGAAGGCGTACCGCTTCTCGATCGCCTGGCCGCGGATCCAACCGGACGGCACCGGCCCGGTCGAGCCGCGCGGCCTGGACTTCTACGACCGGCTGGTGGACGCCCTCGTCGAGCACGGCATCGACCCGATCGTCACGCTCTACCACTGGGATCTGCCGCAGACCCTGGAGGACCGGGGCGGCTGGACCGACCGGGACACCGCCGAACGTCTCGCCGACTACGCCACCGCCGTGTACGCGCGACTCGGTGACCGGGTCCGCACCTGGACCACGCTCAACGAGCCGTGGTGCTCGGCGTACCTCGGGTACGGCAGCGGCATCCACGCGCCCGGGGTGGTCGACGCGGGGGCGGCCTTCACCGCCGTACACCATCTGCTGCTCGGGCACGGCCTGGCGGCCCGCGCGCTGCGCGCGGCCGGCGCGGAGACCGTCGGCATCACCCTGAACCCGGCGGACGTGCGGCCGGCCGACCCGGACAGCGCCGCCGACGCCGCCGCCGTGCGGCTCGTCGACGGCCTCCAGAACCGGATCTTCCTGGACCCGCTGACCGGGGCCGGCTACCCGGAGGACATGCTCACCCACATCGCCCGGCACGTCGAGCCGACGTTCGTCCGGGACGGCGACGAGAAGCTCATCGCCGCCCCGATCGACCTGCTCGGGATCAACTTCTACCAGCCCACCTACGTGGCCGGGCGGCCCGACGCGGCCGGGGGCGGCGGCACCTTCCCCGGCACCGAGGGCGCGGTGGAGTTCCAGCCGCCCACCGGGCCGCTGACCGAGATGGGGTGGATGATCGAGCCGGCCGGCCTGACCCGGCTGCTGGAGCGGATCGCCACCGACTACCCCGGCCTGCCCATGATGATCACCGAGAACGGCGGGGCGTTCCCCGACCCGGTGCGCCCCGAGGACGGCCTGGTGGCCGACGACGACCGGATCGGCTACCTCGACGGGCACCTGCGGGCCGCGCACGAGGCGATCAGCCGGGGAGTGGACCTTCGCGGGTATCTCGTATGGTCGTTCCTGGACAACTTCGAGTGGGCCGAGGGCTACCGGAAGCGGTTCGGGATCGTCCACGTCGACTACCTGACCCAGCGGCGCACACCGAAGTCCAGCGCCCGGTGGTACCAGGAGGTGATCTCCCGGAACGGGCTGTGACGAGGTGGTGGTGACGGGGATGACGACGGCGCAGCGGCCCACCCTGGAGGCGGTGGCCCGGCGGGCCGGGGTGTCGCGGGCCACCGTGTCCCGCGTGGTCAACGGCTCCACCACGGTCGCCGAACCGATCCGGCAGGCGGTCCACCAGGCGGTGGCCGAGCTGGGGTACGTGCCGAACCTGGCCGCCCGCAGCCTGGTCACCCAGCGCACCGACTCGATCGCGCTGATCATGCCCGAGGCGGCCACCCGGGTCTTCTCCGACGACCAGGTGTTCCCCGGCATCATCCGGGGCGTCAGCCAGGAGCTGGAGGCCGCCGACAAGCAGCTCGTGCTGATGCTCGCCGGCTCGCCGGCCGGGCGGGAGCGGGTGGAGCGGTACACCAGCGGTCGGCACGTCGACGGGGTGCTGTTCGCCTCGCTGCACGGCGCCGACCCGCTGCCCGGCCGGCTCGCCCGGCTGGGCATCCCGGTGGTGTGCAGCGGCCGGGCGCTCGGCGACTCGCCCGTGCCGTACGTGGACGTGGACCACGTGGGCGGGGTGACCCGCGCGGTCCGGTACCTGATCGACGGCGGTCGGCGGCGGATCGCCACCATCGCCGGCCCGCAGGACATGGTCGCCGGCCTGGCCCGCCTGGCCGGCTACCGGGACACCGTCGCCGCCGCCGGTCTGCCCGAGCTGGTCGCGTACGGCGACTTCACCCGGGAGTCCGGGGCGGCGGCCATGCGGCAGCTCCTCGACGCCCACCCCGACCTGGACGCGGTGTTCGCCGCGTCCGACCTGATGGCGCACGCCGCCCTGCGCACGCTGCGCGAGGCGGGGCGGCGGGTGCCGGACGACGTGGCGGTGATCGGCTTCGACGACATCGAGACCGCCGCCTACACCGAGCCGCCGCTGACCACCGTCCGGCAGCCGATCCTGGAGCTGGGCCGCGCCGGCACCCGGCAACTCCTCCGGATGGCGGCCGGCGAGACCGTCGAGCCGGCGTTGATCCTCCCCACCGAGCTGGTGCTGCGCGCCTCCGCCTGAGGCCCGGTCGGACGTCGATGCCCCTGCCGGGCTGATCTGCCATTTTCCGCGGACTGTCGAAATGCGGACCCGTCAGCGGGAAATGTGTGCAAGAAACCCGACACGTCGACGCGCCACTGTGGACTGTTCCGGCCGTACCGAAAGCGCCACGCCTCCCGCATGATGTCGGGGTCAGTTGGGCGCGCGCCGTGGGGGCCGCGCCCGATGCGAGAGGAAACTGCCGTGCAGCCAGATCCGCCCAAGCCGCCGACGATTCGGGACATGGTCCGGTCGAACATCCTGTTCTACGTACGGCTCTCCATGAGCACCTTCGACAAGCTCACCGGAGTGGCGATCCGCGGTTACCGCCGCGACACTTTCCACCTCGACTCGATCGGCGCCCCGGTCATCCGGTGGGACTACAAGGACCCGGAGGAGTCGGTTCGCAAACTGACCGCCAACAACGGCGAGGGGGTGGAGAAGCTCGTCGACGAGGCCGTGCCCCGCAGCAAGAAGGAGAACAGCCTGGGCAAGGCCGGCGTCACCGACTGCCTGGTGGGCGAGGACTTCCACATGTACACCCACGTCAGCAACGCGGTGCCGGTGCCCTCGCCGTTCCGGGGGGTCTTCGGCGACGTCCGGACCTGGCTGCCGTTCCGCGCCCTGCTGTCGGTGTTCCCGCCGGTCGGCGGCGAGGTGCCGCGGGTGGCGCGGTTCGGTCAGTTCGCCGTCGACGACGCCGCGGCCGAGGGCGACCACCTGGCCAAAGAGTGGGAGAACGACCGGGAGCTCGTGGAGTACCGGCAGAAGCGGCTGACGGAGGACGTTCCCGTCTCCGGGCCGGTCGCGCTGGGCAACGTGTTCGTCAAGGCCAGTCGGGCGGCCATCCGCGAGAACACGAAATACGTCATGCGGTATTCGTTGATGAGCACGTCGGATGTGCACGCGCTCGACGGTGAGGCATTGTGGATCCAGGTCTACGACAAGACCGACCACACCACCACGTTCCTGGCGGTCGGCGGGGGCCGCAACAATCTGTGGGGAATCGACAAGCTCAACAACCGTACCGCCGGCTTGGTCTTCTCCACCATGCACCACACCTTCGGCGCGCTGATGGCGAGCTTCGCCAAGAACAGCGACAGCCTCCGCTCGCTCACCAACGGCGTCACCGGGATCTCCTGGTCGCAGTCGGCGCACCTGATGCGCGAGAACCCGATGCTGGGCAGCCGGCGGGACATCGCCGGCGGGTTCGACGTGTTCAGCCGGTTGGTCGCGCTGATGCGTCGCGGCGCGGGCATGCACGTCGTCGACAGCCCCGACGGTGACGACGACCTGGTCGAGATCACCGTCACGGTCGACGACTCCAAGAACTGACGCGCCGGCCTGCGCCGCGCCGTCCTGGAGCAGGATCGTGCTGCTTCCAGGCAGTAGTGGCCTCGATGTCGCCCGAGGCCACTACTGCCGCGAAGTAGCACGATCGTTCCGCCGGGGTAGGCGGGTCGGCGGGTCAGCGGGTGGCGACGTGGGTGGCGGTACGGAAGGTGTCGTCGCCGAACAGGACCAGGCGGGCCTCGGTGACGGTGGTCGGGGTCGCGGCGCGCAGCACGGACAGCGCCTGCCGGACGGCGTCCTCGACCGGCCAGCCGTACACCCCGGCGGAGACCAGCGGGAACGCCACCGTGACCGCGCCCAGCTCGTCGGCGACCCGCAGGCTGTTGGCGTAGCAGTCGCGCAGCAGCCCGGAGCGGTCCTCCGCCGCCGACCAGACCGGGCCGACCGTGTGGATCACCCAGCGGGCGGGCAGCTCACCGGCGGTGGTGGCGACGGCCTGGCCGGTCGGCAGGCCGCGACCGTACCGGGAGGCACGCAGCTCCCGGCACTCGGCGAGAATCGCCGGGCCGCCCCGGCGGTGGATCGCGCCGTCCACCCCACCGCCGCCGAGCAGGGACGAGTTCGCGGCGTTGACGATCACGTCGACCCGCTGCGCGGTGATGTCACCCTGAACGAGATCGACCTTCATCGACGTACCTCCTGGATGGGCTGGTCGAAGACGCGGCGGGTGAGCAGCGCCGCGCCGGCCACCGCGGCGGGCATGATCAACACCGCGCCGAGCGGGATCAGGAAGCACAGGAAGACCGCCACGCCGAAGCCGAGCGCGGTGGGCCGGTCGGCCTTCAACATCCGCCGCCGGTCGGGCAGCCGCAGGCCACGGCGGTAGAACGGCGCGCCGACCAGCTCCAGGGCGAGGAACCAGCCGCCGACCGTCGCCCCGATCACCGGTACGACGGTCTGCCCGACCACCGGGACGAAACCGGCCGCGAAGAGTGGGATGCCGACCAGCACGGAAATCCCGATCAGCCGCAGCGAGTCGGCGACGCTGCGCCGCAGCGACGGCCAGAACGGCACCTCCACCTGGCCGGGCGTGCCGCCGTACCGCTGCTCGACCTGCTCGGAGATCTTCTCGTAGAAGGGGTCGCCGATGACCAGGGTGACGGCGGTGAAGGTGAGCACGCCGAGCAGACCGCCGACGCCCAGCAGGGCCAACCCGGCGGTCACCCGGAGCAGGTTACGCGCGGTCGTCGACCAGTCGTCGGCGAACAGGGTGACCCAGGCCGCCACGTCGTCGATGAAGTAGACCAGCGTGCCGAGGGCGGTCAGGTAGATCGCGCCGGAGATCAGCGCCGGCACGACGCCGAGCAGCATCAGCCGGGGGCTGCGGGCGTACAGGTTGAGGCCGCGCAGCAGCAGCCCGACGCCGGAAAAGAACCGGCCGACGGCGCTGGCCGCCGGGGCGGTGACCCTGGGTGCGTTCACGAACCGGAAGCCTAGTGCCTCGGGTCGCCGGTCAGGCCGGCCGATCCGGGCGGGGCGACGCTGCCCGCGCGGCGTCGATCCGGCCAGCCGATCCGGGGCGACGCTGCCCGCGGCCCCCCGCGAGGGACGCCGTCCCCCCGCGGCCCTCCGCCCTCCGCCCTCCGCCCTCCGCCCTCCGCCCTCCGCCCTCCGCCCTCCGGCTGAAGTGTGAGGTGAGCGCGCCCTGTCGAGCTGCCCCAGATACGGGGCACGCACGAAACCGGCCGGCAGGACCCGATCGACACCTCCCTGTCCCGTCGCCAGCGCCGTCACCTCCGGGCCCGCAGCGCCACGCCTCCGCCGCATCCACCGGTTGGTGGATTTCCCTCGTCCACCGGGACCCGTGAAGATCAGCGCCGGCTGGTCGATTCGCCGCCGGGTCGTCTCCGCCGACCATTGACGGGTACGACGACGGCGCGGCGAAGGGCGGCGGTCATGCCGGTCATCGAGGTGACCAACCTGCACAAGCGGTACGGCTCACGGGTGGCCGTGCACGACGTCTCCTTCACCGTGACGGCGGGGGAGGTCTTCGGTGTCCTCGGGACGAACGGCGCCGGCAAGACCACCACCGTGGAGTGCGTGGCCGGGCTCCGTGTCCCCGACGGGGGCGGGGTGTCGGTCCTCGGGCTCGACCCCCGCAGGGACGCGGCCCGGCTCCGCCATCGGGTCGGCGTGCAACTCCAGGAGAGTCAACTCCCCGATCGGATCCGGGTCCGTGAGGCGCTCGACCTGTACGCCTCGTTCTACCGGTTCCCGGTCGACCAGGCAGAGCTGCTGGCCGAGTTGGGCCTCGGAGCCCACCGCGACGTGACGTACCGCAAACTCTCCGGCGGGCAGAAGCAACGGCTGTCGATCGCGTTGGCCCTCGTCGGTGATCCCGAGGTCGCCATCCTCGACGAGTTGTCCACCGGGCTCGATCCGCACGCCCGCCGTGAGGTCTGGGCGGTGGTCGAACGGCTCCGCGCCCGGGGCGTCACCGTCCTGTTGGTCACCCACCTGATGGCCGAGGCGGAACGCCTCTGTGACCGGGTCGCCGTCGTCGACGCAGGCCGGGTGGTCGCGCTGGACACCCCGGCCGCCCTGATCCGCCGGTACGACGGCGTCGACCTGGAGGATGCCTTCCTGGCGCTCACCGAACGCGCCACCCCAGCGCGGGAGTCGTCGTGACCGGTCTGCGTCAGATGTTGCGGGTGGAGATCCGGCTGTTCCTGCGCGAGCCGGTGACGGCGTTCATGGCGGTGGGGCTTCCGGCGCTGATCCTCGCCGGGCTCGGCGCGGTGCCGGCCCTGCGCCGGCCGGACGATCTCTTCGACGGGCACAGCCTGATCGGCTACTTCGCCCCGTCACTGCTGGTGATGACGCTCGCCACGGCCGGGCTGACCAGTCTGGCGAACGTGCTGGCCGGTTACCGGGAACGCGGGGTGCTGCGCCGGTTGGCGGTCACCCCGGCCCGTCCGGCCGCCCTGCTCGCCGCGCAACTGCTGCTGCACCTGACCGTGTCGGGGCTCGCCGCGACGCTGTTGATCGCGGTCGGCCGGGTCGCGTTCGGCGTGCCGCTGCCGGGTCACCTGCTCGGCTTCGCCACGGCCTACCTGCTCGGCGCGGCGGCGCTGTTCGCGTTGGGGCTGCTGGTCGCGGCGGTCGCCCCGAACCAACGGGTGGCCGGTGGCACGGCCGGCGTGCTGTTCCTGTTGACCATGTTCCTCGGCGGGGCCTACCTCCCCCGCTTCCTCCTGCCCGACGTGGTCAACCGGGTCGGCGCGTTCAGCCCACCGGGGGTGCAGGCGCTCTTCGACGCCTGGCACGGCGCCCCGCCCCGACCCGCGCACCTGCTCACCATGGCCCTGGTGGCCCTGCTCGCGGGTACGGTGGCGGCGACGTCGTTCCGCTGGGAGTGAGAAACCGATGAGCAGCACCGCCGAACGGGTCGACCGGCTCACCGCCTGGGAGGACCGGGAGGCGGGCCTGTACCGCCTGCTGCCGTACGTCGGCCTGACCGCCGGGACGGTGCTGGCGCTCGCCGCGCCGATGGACCACGCGCCCCCGGTTCCGGTGGTGCTGGCCCTGGCCGCGGCGGCCGGGGTCTGGGTGGCCTGGTTCGTCACCCTGCACCCCGACTGGGCGCACCGCCGCCTCCTGATGGCCGGTTACTACCTCGGTCTGCTCGGCTTCGGCGCGGCGCTGGTGCTGATCAGCCCCTGGTTCGGGTTCTTCACCTGGATCGGTTTCGTGCACGCGTTCCTGGTGCTGCCGGGCCGGTGGCGGTTCGCCGGGGTCGCCGCTACCGCCACGCTGGTCGCCACCGCGCAGAGCGCCGGCCTGCCGGCTTCGCCCCAGCACTGGCTGCTCTGGTCGGTGCTGGTGCTGTTCAACGTGGGCGCGGCCGGCGCGGTGAGCTGGTTCGGCATGATCACCGGGGATCAGAACGCCAGCCGCAAACGGCTCGTCGCCGTGCTCGCCACCACCAACGGAGAGTTGGCGGCGGCGAACACCCGACTCGCCGAGACGAACCGGCGGCTGGCCGAGACGATGCGGGAGAACGAGGAGCTGCACACCCAACTGCTGGTCCGCGCCCGCGAGGCCGGCGTGCTCGACGAGCGGCAACGAATGGCCAGGGAGATCCACGACACCCTGGCCCAGGGGCTGGCCGGGATCATCACCCAACTGGAGGCCGCCGAGCAGGCCCGGGACCGGACGCCGGACTGGCGTCGACACGTGCGCACCGCGATCGACCTGGGTCGGGAGAGTCTGGCCGAGGCCCGCCGTTCGGTGCGCGCCATCCGCCCGGAACGGCTGGAGACGACCCGGCTGCCCGACGCGCTTACCGAGCTGACCGCGAGCTGGTCGGCTCGTAACGGTGTCCCGGGTGAGGCGCGCACGACCGGTACGCCTCGTCCGCTGCACCCCGAAGCCGAGGTGGCCCTGCTCCGGGCCGCTCAGGAGGCGCTGACCAACGCCGCGAAACACGCGGGCGCGACCCGGGTCGGGCTGACCCTGTCGTACCTGCCGGACGAGGTGATCCTGGACGTCCGCGACGACGGGGTGGGCTTCGACCCGACCGCGTCGGCCGTCCCGGCGACACGAGCCGACCAAGCCACGTCGACCGGCCACGCCACAACGACGGGCCACGCCACAACGACCGACCAAGCAGAATCGACCGACCAGGCCGTACCGCCAGGCCGAGCCGCGCTGCCTGACCGGGCGTCGGTCAGCGCGCTGGAAGGCGGTTACGGGCTGGCTGCGATGCGGCAGCGGGTCACCGGTGTCGGCGGACGTCTCACGATCGAGTCGGAGCCGGGCGGCGGCACCGCCATCTCGGCCGCCGTCCCCGCGCCTCCTGTCACGCCCGCCCCGACGCCGCACATCGCGCCCCCTGTCACGCCGATCCCCACGCCGCACGTCACGCCCACCCCGACGCCACACGTCACGCCGATCCCCACGCAAGGCGGCACGCCCACCCCGAGGCCACACGTCGCGCCGCACGTCACGTCGGTCCCGGCGTCGCCCCTCCGGTCGGTCCCGGCGTCGCGCGTCACGGCGCCACCCTGCCCGGGCGCGGCCAGCAGGGATGGCGATGTCCAGTGAGCGACGCGGACGAGCCGGTCGCCCTGATCCGGCTGCTGATCGTCGACGACCATCCGGTGGTGCGGGACGGGCTGCGCGGCATCTTCGACGGCGACCCGGGGTTCACCGTGGTCGGTTCGGCCGCCGACGGCGCGGAGGCGCTGGCCGTGGCGGCAGCCACCCGGCCGGACGTGGTGCTGATGGACCTGCGCATGCCGGGTCTCGACGGAGTCACCGCCACCCGTCGGCTCACCGCCGGCAGCCCCGGCGTCCGGGTGCTGGTGTTGACCACGTACGACACGGACGCGGACGTGCTGCCCGCGATCCGGGCGGGGGCGACCGGCTACCTGCTCAAGGACTCGCCCCGCGAGGAGCTGACCCGGGCCGTACGCGCGGCGGCACGCGGCGAGTCGGTGCTCTCCCCCACCGTGGCGGCCCGGCTGATGGGTCGGGTCCGGAGCCCGGGGCAGGAGCCGCCCAGCCAGCGCGAGCTGGAGGTGCTCACCCAGGTCGCCCGTGGCCTGTCCAACAAGGAGATCGCCGCCAAGCTGTTCGTCAGCGAGGCCACCGTCAAGACCCACCTGCTGCACCTGTACGCCAAGCTGGGCGTCAACGACCGGGCCGCGGCCGTCGCCACCGCGTACGACCGGGGGCTGCTCACGCCCGGTGGGCGGTGAGCCGGGCAGGATGGTCGGGTGCGCGCGGCCCGACTGATCTCCCTGCTTCTGCTCCTCCAGCACCGGGAGACGATGACCGCCGCCGAGCTGGCCCGGGAGCTGGAGGTCTCCGAACGGACGGTGTACCGGGACGTGCTCGCGCTCTCCGCCGCCGGGGTTCCGGTGTACGCCGACCGGGGCCGGGCCGGTGGGTACCGGCTGCTCGGCGGGTACCGGACCCGGCTGACCGGGTTGACCAGGCAGGAGGCCGAGGCGCTGTTCCTGGCCGGGCTGCCCGGTCCGGCCGGCGACATGGGGCTGGCCGACGCGGTCGCCACGGCCGAGTTGAAGGTCCTCGCCGCGCTGCCGCCGACCCTGCGGGACGCCCCGGCCCGCACCGGTCAACGGTTCCACCTGGACGTGCCCGGCTGGTTCCGGGAGAGCGCCCCGCCGCCCCGACTGGCCGAGCTGGCCGGCGCGGTGTGGCGGGACCAGACGGTCCGGTTGCGCTACCGGCGCGGGGAACGCGAGGTCAGCCGCGCGGCGCAACCGTACGGGCTGGTACTCAAGAGCGGCACCTGGTATCTCGTCGGCCGGGTCGACGGCGGGTACCGGACGTACCGGGTGGACCGGGTGGTGGACGTGACCGTGACCGGGGAGCCGTTCGACCGGGACGAGGCTTTCGACCTGGGCGGGTACTGGGCGGAGCAGGCCGAGGCGTTCCTCCGGCAGATGCTCGGCGAGCGGATCACCGTCCGGCTCACCCCGGCCGGGTTGCGGGCGCTGCGGCACCTCGCGCACACCCCGTACGCGTACCAGGAGGCGGTCGCCGACGCCGGCGAGCCGGACGGGCAGGGGTGGGTGGTGACCCGGCTGCCCGTCGAGTCGGTCGAGGTGGCGTACGAGCTGGTGCTGTCGTTGGGGCCGGAGGTGGAGGTGCTCGACCCGCCCGGTCTGCGGGCCATGCTGGTCGACGCCGCCCACCGGCTGCACGCCCTCTACCGTGCCGATCCGCGACCGGACGCCCGACCGGCCGACCCCGCTCGCCCCACCGGCTGACCCTGGGGGCGGGTCAGTCCGTCAGGCGTACCCGGACCCGACGGTTGGCCCGGCCCTTGCTCTCCACCTTCACCACCTGGATCCTGCCGATCCGCGCGGTGGACGCCACGTGGGTGCCGCCGTCGGCCTGCACGTCCAGCGGGTAGAAGGCCGACCGGTCGAGCACGATGCCCTGCTCCGGGTCGGCGTACAACACCGTGCACTCCCACTCACGCAGGGTCGGATCCAGCAGGTGGGGTCGGTGGGGTACGGCCATGGTGGGTGACGCCCGTGCGCGGGGGCTACCCGTTGAGGAAGGTGGAGATCCGGTCCCGCAGGTCGGCGCGCTCGGTCCACAGCACGCCCGGTCGGTCGTACACGTGCAGGGTGGCCCGGGGCAACGCGGCGGCCAGCGCCTCGGCGACCTCGGCCGGATGGCGGTCGTCGCCGGCGCAGCCGATCACCAGGGCGGGCGCGGTGACCGTGGCGAGCGCCGCGGCGTCCCGCAGCGGGGTCGCGTCCAGCAGCCCGGCCAGGCCGGGGGCGAGCCCGTCGCGGAGCAGATGGTCCAGTCGTTGCCGCAGGTACGCCCACCCGGTCGGGGTGTTCCGCACGGCCGGGGGCAGCTCGGACGAGACCACGTCGGCGACCGCCGACGCGTCCCCGCTCTCCACCGCCGCGAGCAGGTCGGTCAGCCAGGGTCGGGCGGAGGTGTCGCGGGGTCTGTCGAGCACCGCCGGCAGGAAGAAGACCAGCCGGTCGAACCGGTCCGGGCTCTCCACCAGCAGCCGGCACAGCGCTCCCGCGCCGAGGCTGGCCCCGAGCGCCCGGGTCGCGCCACTCAGGTCGGCGACGGCCCGCAGGTCACGGGCCAGCTCCAGGTAGCTCCACGGCCCGGGGGGCGTGTCGGAGCGCCCGTGCCCCCGGAACTGGAAGAAGACCTTGCGGCCGGCGACGGCGCTGCCGAACGGTCGGGTGGTGGCGATGCCGTGGGCGAGCCCGTGCGCGAACAGCGTCGTCGGCTCGCCCGCCCCGGTGACCAGCCGCTCCAGCCGGACCCCGTGCGGGGTGGTGACCAGCTCGGTCTCCGGCTCGGGCAGAGCCGGGCGGCCGGTGCGCGGCGCGCCCGGGCCGGGACCCCACGTCCGTGGCCCGCCGTCGGGCGGCGGTGGCCAGCGGAAATCCCTCACCAGAAACCCTTGCCGTCGGAGAGGTCACGCAACCCGACGCGTACGTCGAGCAGGTAGATGAGTCCGGCGGCGATGCCGACCAGGCCGAACAGGCTGATCGGGCCGAAGCCGAGCAGGGTGAGTATGAGGCAGACCGCCAGGATGGCGATCCAGCCGCCCTTGGGCAGGGTGCCGATCGCGGGGAACGCGTCCGCGCGCTGCGTGATCGCGTGCACCAGCGCGACACCCTGCACGATCAGCGCGAAGACGAGCAGGATCAGCTCGATCACGTAGCGGACATCGAGGAAGAAGATCGGCGCGGCGTTGGCCATGTCGGCAAGCTTATGTCGGCGGCCCCGGAAACGTCCGACACGACGCTTCCGGGGCCGTCACGACAGGTCCTTCGGCGTGCTCGTCACTCGGCGGTGGGACGGGTCCGCTTGGTGGCCTTCGGCATCTTCGGCGACGACGTACCCGTGGCCGCCTTGTTGGTGGCGGCCTTGGTGGTGGTCGCCTTGGTGGCCCGGGTCCGCTTGGCGGCGGCCGGCTTGGCCTCGACCACCTCGGCGACGTCCGCGGGGGTGGGGGCCCCCGGGGCGTCAGCCACCGGGGCGGTGGTCGCCGGGGCGGTGGTGGGGGTCGGGGCGTCAGCGCCGGCGGTCCCCTCGGTCGTCTCGATGTCGGCGTTCACGGTCTCCGCGACCTCCAGCACGCCGGTCCCGACCACCCGCTCGCCCCGGGCGACCAGCGCGCCGTACGCGGCTAGCGCCCGCTCCTGGGCGGCCTGCGCGCCGGCCAGCACGACGGCGGCGTTCCGGGTCGCCAGCTCGCGCACCCGGTCCAGGTCGAGGTCGGCCGCGTTGGCCTTCTCGCGCAGGCCCAAGGCGGTCAGGTTGGCCGTCCGGAACGTCTCGGTGGCCTTCTGCCGCAGCTCGAAGCCGGTCACCACGGCCTTGCCACCGAGGTCGGTGACCACCCGGCCACCCAGGTCGGTGACCACCCGGCCGCTCAGCTCGGTGACCACGGTGGGCAGCTTGCGGAGCTGCTGGAGGGCCAGCTCACCGGCGCCGGCGGCGGCGTAGAACGGGGCGGGGATACGACTGGTCTTCGGCTGGCTCATGACGGGTTCTCCTCCTCGACCGCCGGGGCGGTCGCGTTCTTCGGGCTCTTCCTGGGGGTGTTCCGGGTGGTGGCGCCGGGGGTTCTCCGGGTGGTGGCGCCCGGCGCGGGAGCGGGGCCCGCCTCGGTGACGGCGACCGATTCGAGCACCGCTTCGGTAGGCGTGCCGGCGGCGGTGGTCGGACCGGTGGCGACCGGGTTGACCGTGGCCGCCGCCCCGGTCAGCCCGCCGCCCGCCGTCCCGTCCCCGCCGATTCCGCCTCCGGCCGATCGGGCGGCAGCGGCCCGGTCCGACAGCGGCTGGTCGGCGGCGGCTTGGCCCGACAGCGACTGGTCGGCGGCGGCTTGGCCCGGCGCGGATTGGTCGGTGGTGGCGGTGGCCTCGGCGAGCCGGATGTTCTCCCGGCGGAACGTCTCGTAGATCTGGCTGAGTGACTGTTTCTGGGCCATGGTCAGGTCCGGGTCGGCGGCGATCGCCGCCAGCACCCCCGGCCCGTCGCGGTCGTCGAGCAGCCCGGCCCGCAGGTACATCGCCGGGGTGGAGACCCGCAGCGCGCTGGCGAGCTGCTGGAGCACCTCGGCGCTGGGCTTGCGGAGACCGCGTTCGATCTGGCTCAGGTACGGGTTGCTGACCCCGGCCTGCTCGGCCAGTTGCCGGAGCGAGATCTTCGCGTTGCGCCGCAGGTCACGGATGAAGCCGCCGACGTCGCGGGGCAGGTCCTTCGGGGTCGCCATGGCCCGACGCTAACCCGCTCTGCTAGCTCCTGCAAGCAGAATGCTAACCAGAGTTAGCGACGTCTCAGCCCGCCGTCGCCCGGCCGGGTCGGCCGTCCGGTAACTTCCCCGGGTGGCCATGATCGAAGTGAACGGCGCCCGACTCGGTTACGACGACACCGGCGACGGCACGCCTGTCGTCCTGCTGCACGCCGGGATCGCCGACCGGCGGATGTGGCGGGCCCAGACCGCCGCCCTCGCCGCCCGGCACCGGGTGGTCGCCCTCGACCTGCGCGGGTACGGCGAGTCCGAGCTGCCGCCGACCCCGTTCGCCCACCACGTGGACGTGGTCGGGCTGCTCGACGCGCTCGGAATCGCGCGGGCGGCCCTGGTCGGCTGCTCGTTCGGTGGAGCGGTGGCGATCGACACGGCCCTCGCGTACCCGGAGCGGGTCGACGCGCTGGCGCTGCTCGGCGCCGCCGTCACCGGTCACGAGTGGTCGGACGAGACCAACGACATCTGGGAGTCCCTGGTCGGCGACGTCGACCCGGCGGACCACCGGGCCAGCGCCGCCGCCGAGGTGCGGTTCTGGGTGGTCGGCCCGCGCCGCCGGCCGGAGGACGTCGACCCGGAGCTGCTGCGCTCGGCCCAGGAGTGGGACGAGCGGGCGCTCGCCACCGAGGCGGCGCTCAGCGCCGTCGACGTGGCCGTGCTGGATCCGCCCGCCGCCGGCCGGCTCGCCGAGCTGCGGATGCCGGTGCTGGTCACGGCCGGCGCCCTGGACCTGCCGGACATCAGCCGCCTCGCCGACCTGATCGCGGCGACCGCCCCCGGGGCGGTCCGCCTGCCCGACGTGCCCGACGCCGCCCACCTGCTGCCCGTGGAGCGCCCCGACCCCGTCAACGCCGCCCTGCTCGACTTCCTCCGCTGACCGGAACGGGTCCGGCCGACCCGCTCTGACCGGAACGGGTCCGGCCGACCCGCTCTGACCGGAACGGGTCCGGCCGACCCGCTGACCGGTCAGCCCAGCGGGACCGGGCGGACGGCTCCGACCGGGACGCCGCCGCCGTACAGCGGGAGTTGGGCGTACTCGTCGAGGATCGGCGCGTCCTGTCCGAGGTGGCGCAGGGCGGAGACGAGCACCGGCAGCCGGGCGCGGGGCGTACCGTCGTCGATCTTGACGGCGACCGCGCCGACGCCCGGCAGGCCGACCGCGATGATCCCCTCCGCCCCGACCTTGGCGAGCGCGCCGGGCAGGCCACGCATCAGCCGGGTGTCCTCCGCTCTCGTCCCGCCGACGAGAGCGGGGTGGGCGCGCATCGCGTCGGCGACCCGCCGTTCGGGCGTGCCGGGGGCGGCGGACACCAGCCGCAGGAACGCCCCGGCCAGGCCGGTCAGCGAGACGGCGAGCACCGGGGCGCCGCAGCCGTCCACGCCGACCGCCGTCGGCTCCTCGCCGGCGCAGTCGGCCACCGCCGCGCGGATCCGCTGCTGCAACGGGTGCCCGGGGCGCTGGTAGCCGTCGGTCGGCCAGCCGGCGGCCAGGCAGGTCAGCAGCATGCCGGCGTGCTTGCCGGAGCAGTTCATGCTCAGCCGGGCGGGGCCGCCGCCGGCGCGCAGCACGGCGCTGCGGGCCGCCTCGTCCAGCGGCAGGTCGGGCGGGCAGGCCAGCGCCGTCTCGTCCAGCCCGGCCGAGGCGAGCAGCGCGGCCACCCGGGCGCGGTGGAAGTCCTCCCCGCTGTGGCTGGCCGACACCAGGGCCAGGTCGGCCGGGTCGGTCAGGGGGAGGC
Organism: Micromonospora sp. WMMD882; assembly: GCF_027497255.1. Taxonomy (NCBI): domain Bacteria; kingdom Bacillati; phylum Actinomycetota; class Actinomycetes; order Micromonosporales; family Micromonosporaceae; genus Micromonospora; species Micromonospora sp. WMMD882. The sequence continues at coordinate 5,333,360 of NZ_CP114903.1, read as the reverse complement.
CGGCGGCGAGCATGCCGACCGTCTGCATCGGCTTGTTCGCCGAGCGGGGGAAGATCGGACCGGTGACGTCGCCGACGGCGACCCGCAGCGCGCCCGACGCGTCGAGCGCCGCCACCGAGCCCCGGTGCAGACCCTCCACGAAGCCGGACCGGACCACCTCGGCGAGCAGCGCCCCACCCGCGTACGTCGTTCTCACAGGGTGGAACGGTACCGGTGTGTCGGGCCGGACCTGACCGGCCCCTACCTGCGGATGCCGAGAAGCTGGCGGGCGTCGGTGGGGGTGAGCGGGGGCCGCTGGGCGATCTGGGCCAGCCCGACCGCGCGGGCGACGAGTTGCATGTTCGACTCGACGGGCTGCCCCTTGGCGTACGTGACGGTGTCCTCCATGCCGACCCGCAGGTGCCCGCCGGTGGCGAGCGAGGCCAGCATGACCGGGATGGCGGAGCGGCCGATGCCGGTGGCCGAGAAGGTGGCGCCCTCCGGCAGGTCCCGTACCGCCTGGCGGCACGCGACCAGCGCCTCCGCCGTGCCCGGCATGCCGCCCGGCACGCCCATCACGAAGTCGACGTGCACGTGCCCGCCGGCCGGGAGGCCGTGCCTGCCGAGCAGCCGTTGCAGGGCGGTGAGGTGCCCGAGGTCGAAGATCTCGTACTCCGGCACGATGCCCCGCTCCTGCATGCGGGTGTGCAGGTCGACGATGAACTCCCAGCGGTTGAGGAAGACGTCGTCGCCGAAGTTGAGCGTGCCCATGGTGCAGGAGGCCATGTCCGGTCCGGCGTCGAGCACGGCGAGCCGGGCGGCCTCCGGGTCGGTGACCGCGCCGCCGGTGGAGAGCTGCACGATCAGGTCGGTGCCGTCGCGCAGCGCCGCGACCGTGTCCCGCAGCCGCCCCGGGTCGAGGGTGGGCTTCGCCTCGTCGTCGCGGATGTGGACGTGGATCACGGCCGCGCCGATCGCCGCGCACTCCTTGGCGGTCAGCACCAGCTCGTCGAGGGTCACCGGCAGCGCCGGGACGTCGGCCTTGGCCGACTCGGCGCCGGTCGGGGCCACCGTGATCAACGTCGGGGTCGTCATGCCGGCGATCCTAGACGCCGCCGCGCCGCAGGTCGACCGCCTGCTGAACGGTCGATCAGGCCGGATCGACGGCGGCGGCGGCCTCGCCCACCAGCAGTCGGGCGTCGTCGGGAACGTTCCGTTTGACCACGGCGAGGGCGATCTGACCGAGCTCCCAGTGCTGCACGGCGGTGCCGAGGAAGCCGACCGCGCGGCCGTCGTGGGTCACCGGCGTGCCGGCGGCCGGCAGCCGGTCGGTGGTCACGCCGTCGAGGTGCAGCAGGACGAGCCGACGCGGCGGACGCCCCAGGTTGTGCACCCGGGCCACCGTCTCCTGACCCCGGTAGCAGCCCTTGGCCAGGTGCACGGCCGGGGCGATCAGGTCCACCTCGGCGGGGATCGTCCGGTGGTCGGTGTCCACCCCGACCCGGGCCCGGCGGGCGGCCACCCGCAGCGCCTCGTACGCCCACAGCCCGGCGACCGGCACGCCCGCCCCGCGCAGCGTGCCGACCACGTCGGCCATCGCCTCGCGGGGCACGAGCAGGTCCACCCCGAGCGGCCCGCGTCGCGCCCAGCCGCCGACGGGCAGCGGGCGGACGTCGTACCGGACGGTGGGCCGGGCCGGCACCGCGCCGGTGGCGAACTTCGGGCCCGGCACCGCGACGGCGTCCGGCTCGGCCAGCCCGCCCCCGGCGGCCACGCCGAGGGCGGCGAGCGCCTCGACCGAGCCGGGCCCGACCAGGGCGAGCACCGCGTGGTCGGCGGTGGCGTCACGCGGGTCGACCTTGCTGAAGAACCGCATCCGTTCCAGGTACGTCAGCAGGCCGCCGGTGTCGCCCGGCTCGGTGTCCAGCCAGGTGGTCGTGCCGTCCTCGGCGACCATGGCGTGCTGCTCGACGTGCCCGTGCGGGGAGAGCACCAGCAGCTCGCTGCCCTCGCCGGCGGCCAGGTCGGCCAGGTGCTGGGTGGTCAGGGTGTGCAGCCAGGCGGCGCGTTCCTCGCCGGGGACGGCGACGACGCCCCGGTGCGACCGGTCGACCAGGCCCACCTCGGTGGCGAGGATGCGCTGCTCACGTAGCGGGTCGCCGTAGTGGGCGGCGACGCTGCGGACGCCGGCCGCCGCGTGCGCCGGCTCGGGTTGGTCGCGGCTGCTCTCGTCGATCCGTTCGACCGCCACCGCGCCCGGAATGTCGATCATGCCCGCCTCCTGCCGTCACCGTTCCCACGGTCACCAACGTCCCGACCGCCGCCACCGTTCCCGCCGCCACCAGCGTCCCCGCCGTCGCCGGCCCGGCCTTCGCCCGCACGGCCGTCACCCGCGCGGCCTTCCCCGGCCCGGCTGTCACCCGCGCGCTCGTCGTCGGCACGGGCGGCGCAGTCGCCACAGACGCCGAAGAGGGCCACGTGCCCGATGTCCGCGCGGAACCCCCGCTCGGCGGCCAGCCGGTCACCCACCGGGCGCAGCAGCTCCGGCTCCACCTCGTCGATCGTGCCGCACTCCCGGCAGACCAGGTGGATGTGCTGGTGCTCCCCGGCGGCGTGGTAGGTCGGCGAGCCGTGCGAAAGGTGGGTGTGCTTGACGACGCCGAGCTTCTCCAGCAGCTCCAGGGTGCGGTAGATGGTGGTGATGTTCACCCCGGCGGCCACCTCGCGGACCGCCGTGTGCACCTGTTCCGGTGTGGCGTGCCCCAGATCCAGCACCGCCTGGAGGACCAACTGCCGCTGCGGGGTCAGCCGCAGGCCGCGGGCCCGCAGCATCTCGGCCAGGGAGGGTTCGGACACCGTCCGATCATAGTTCGGCCTCCGCGTGGGTCCGGCCGCACGCGGCGGTACGCCACTACGCTGGGCATCCGTGACCGAACCGAAGCGGGTGGCGGTGCTGGGCCGGGGCCTCGTCCCGGTCCACGAACCGGTGCTCCGGGCGGACGACCTCGGGGCGCTGCACGGCGACGGGCTCTTCGAGACCCTGCACGTCCGGCGGGGGCGACCGTGGCTGGCCGACGAGCACCTGACCCGGCTGGCCCGCGCGGCGGCCGGCGCGGAGCTGCCGCTGCCCCCGGTCGGGGCGCTGGCCGGGCTGCTGGACACGATCTGCGCGGGCTGGCCGCCCGAGGTGGAGGGCGCGCTCCGGCTGGTCTGCACCCGGGGGCCGGAGGGCGGCGGGCCGTCGACGGTCTACGCCACGCTGGGCGAGGTGCCGGCAGCCGCCCGCCGGGCCCGGGAGACCGGGGTCAGCGTGGCCACCCTGCCGCTCGGCGTCACCGCCGACGGCCGCGCCGGCCTGGGCTGGCTGCCGACCGGCGGCAAGTCCATCTCGTACGCGTCGAGCACCGCCGCCCGCCGCTGGGCCGCCCGGCGCGGCGTCGACGACGTGCTCTGGGTCTCCACCGACGGGTACGCGCTGGAGGGCCCCACCGCGAGCCTGGTCTGGCTGGAGGGCGGCACCCTGTGCACGGTGCCGCCGGCCCGGACCGGCGTTCTGCCCGGGGTTACCGCCGCCTGGCTGCTCGCCCACGCCGCCGAGCTGGGCTGCGCGGCGGCCGAGCGGATGACCACCCCGGGTGACCTGCGCCAGGCCGACGTCGCCTGGCTCACGTCCTCGCTGCGCGGGGTGGCCGAGATCCGTACCCTCGACGGGGTCGGCCTGGGCCGGCAGGTCTCGCCGCACACCCGCCGGTTGCAGGCCCTCCTCGGGCAGCCCTAGCCGGCCAACCGGATCAGCCGGCCACCCGGATCAGCCGGGCGGAGAGGTGCGGGGTGAGGGGGTGGCCGACGGCGGCCATGTCCTGCGCGTACAGCAGGGCGCCCTCGACGATCCCGAACAGCCGGTGCCCGGCGGTCACCTCCTTGGCGGTGGCGGTGCGCACCACCGCGTCGGTGACGAACTCGAGCTGGGTGCCGGCGCGCTTGCCGATGTGCAGCTCCATCACGCCGGTGGGGACGCTCATCAGCGCCTCCAGCTCGTCGGTGGCCCTGCCGGCGCTGTCGAGCACCGGACGCCACCAGCCGATCTCCCGCCCGGCCGGGCGGATCGGGCGGGACTCGTCGTCCAGCAGCCACGCCCGGGACTCGTAGTGCAGGAACGGCCGGCCGTCGTGGCTGATCCGGATCTCCTGGGCGTAGTCGAAGTCCTCGACGGTGGGGAACCCGCCCCGGCCCCGACCCCGCCACACCCCGACGTACGGCAGCAGGGCGTCGAGCGTCGGGTGCAGCTTCGGCCCGACCCGCAGGTCGTGGCTCTCCTCGTACGGGTACGGGTCGACCGGTGGCGCGTTCAGCCAGGGCGGCGGCGCCAGGGGGTTGTCGCTGTCGCTCACCGGACCACCTTCGTCACGCTCACGCTCACCGGGCTTCACCAACGACCTCTCGACATCTTCACGGCCAGGTAGACGAGGCCACCGGCGAGCGCGCCGAGGCCGGCGACCAGCAGGCTGACGAACCCGATCTCGGTGACCACGCCGGCCATCCTATGCTGGCCCCCATGGCACGGACTCTCGTCGTCAAGGCGACCGCGGGCGCGGACGCTCCGGAGCGGTGCGCGCAGGCCTTCACCGTCGCCGCCACGGCCGCCGCCGCCGGGGTGGACGTCTCCCTCTGGCTCACCGGCGAGTCGACCTGGTTCGCGGTGCCGGGCCGGGCGCAGGAGTTCACGCTGCCGCACTCCGCCCCGCTGGCCGAGCTGCTGCACGTGATCCTGGCCAGCGGAAAGGTCACCGCCTGCACCCAGTGCGCGGCCCGCCGCGACATCGGGCCGGACGACGTACTGCCGGGGGTACGGATCGCCGGCGCGGCGGTCTTCGTCGAGGAGGCGATGGCCGAGGGCGCCCAGGCCCTCGTCTACTGACCGTCGCCCCCGCTCGCCGGAAAGGCGGGACGGGCTCACCCGATCACCGCCCGGTACGCCGGAAAGATCCCTACGATTCGGGTGTGGGCAGGCCGACCGAGCAGTTCTTCGCGACGCTGCCGTCGCGCGCCCCGACCGTGCTCCGAGAGCCGATCGACGGCGCCCTCCAGATCAACCTGAACACCGACGGCCACACCGAGCACTGGCACGTCGAGCTGCACACCGGCGCCGTCCGGGTGTGCCGCGACCTGCGGGCCGCCGACACGGTGTGGCGCAGCAGCGCGGCGCTGTTCGACCGGCTGGTCACCGGGGAGGCCCAGGGCATCGCCGCGCTGCTGCGCAACGAGACCACCATCAGCGGCAACCTCCTGCTGTTCCTGGCCTTCCGACGGTTCTTCCCCGCGCCGCCCGGCACCCGTGACCCGCGCGCCGTCGCCCGGGAGCGGCCAGGGCCGGGCATCCGCCCGCAGACCGGACGGCCCGGGTGAAGCGGCTGGTCAGCATCCTCGACGGCAACACGTTCCTGGTCAGCGACCAGCGCGGCGACGTCGAGCCCGCGCTCGACGTCGCCACCGGGCTGTTCTCCTTCGACACCCGGTTCCTCTCCACCTGGCTGCTGACCGTCGACGGCGAACGTCTGCGCGCCCTCTCCGTGGACGAGTCGAAGGCCCACCGGATCCGGTTCTTCCTGGTGCCCGGCCAGCCCACGCACTACCTGGACGCCCGGGTGTCGGTGATCCGCACCCGGACCGTCGGGAGTGGTCTGGACGAGGAGCTGACGGTGCTGAACCACGCTGGGCGGGAGGTGTCGTTCACCGTGCGCCTCGACATGGCCTCCGACTTCGCCGACCTGTTCGAGATCAAGAACGTCCGGGCGGAGCGGGGTCGGGCGACGGCCACCGTCGAGCCGGACGGGCTGCGGCTGACGTACCAGCGGGACCAGTTCCGCCGGGAGACGGTCATCTCGACCAGCTCACCGGGGCAGGTCGACGAGCGGGGCGTCACCTTCGTCATCCGGTTGCCGCCGCACGGCGAGTGGTCCACCCGGTTGCGGGTGGGGACCGTCGTCTACGGGGCGCGGGGCGAGGACGTCCGGGCCACCCTCCCGCTCGGCGGTGGCCGTACCCCCCTGGCCATCGAGCAGGAGCAGCGGGAGCTGCTGAAACGCGCGCCGAAGCTGGACTGCGACTGCGAGCCGCTGCGCACCGCGTACCAGCGCAGCCTCGACGACCTGGCCGCGCTGCGCTACGAGTCGATCGCGCTGGGGGTCCGGCTGCTGGCCGCCGGACTGCCCTGGTTCATGACCCTGTTCGGGCGGGACAGCCTGCTCACCGGGCTCCAGGTGCTGCCGTTCCTGCCGGAGCTGGTGCCGCCGACCCTCTCCATCCTGGCCGGGCTCCAGGGCACCCGGGTCGACGACTTCCGGGACGAGGAGCCGGGCAAGATCCTGCACGAGCTGCGGTACGGCGAGACCGCCGGCTTCGAGGAGCAGCCGCACTCCCCCTACTACGGCGCCGCCGACGCGACCGCGCTGTTCGTGATCCTGCTCGACGAGTACGAACGCTGGACCGGCGACGCCACCCTGGTCCGCCGGCTGGAGTTCCCGGTACGCGCCGCCCTGGAATGGCTCGACTCGTACGGCGACCTGCTCGGCACCGGTTACGTCTGGTACGAGACCCGCAACCCGCAGACCGGGCTCCAGAACCAGTGCTGGAAGGACTCCTGGGACGCGATCTCGTACGCCGACGGCCGGCTGCCCGGCTTCCCGCGCGCCACCTGCGAGCTCCAGGGCTACGCGTACGACGCGAAGCGGCGCGGGGCCCGGCTGGCCCGCACCTTCTGGCAGGATCCGGCGTACGCCGACACGCTCGACCGGCAGGCCGACGCGCTGAAGGAACGCTTCAACCGGGATTTCTGGATCGCCGACCGGGAGTACTACGCGCTCGCCCTGGACGCCGACGGCCGGCAGGTCGACGCGCTCGCCTCCAACATGGGGCACCTGCTGTGGAGCGGCATCGTCGACGAGTCGAAGGCCCCGGCGGTCGCCGCCCACCTGCTCGGCCCACGCCTGTTCTCCGGCTGGGGGGTCCGGACCCTCGCCACCGACCAGGGCCGCTACAACCCGATCGGGTACCACGTCGGCACGGTCTGGCCGTTCGACAACTCGTTCATCGCGTGGGGCCTGTGGAAGTACGGTTTCCGGGAGGAGGCCGGCCGGATCTGCCAGGCGATGTGCGACGCGACCGGCTACTTCCGGGGCCGCCTGCCGGAGGCGTTCGCCGGCTACGACCGCACGCTGACCGACTACCCGGTCGAGTACCCGACGGCGTGCAGCCCGCAGGCGTGGTCCGCCGGCGCGCCGCTGCTGCTGCTGCGGGTGCTGCTCGGCCTGGAGCCGCAGGGCGAGCACCTGATCATCGACCCGGTCGTGCCACCCGGGATGGGCCGGCTGGAGCTGCTCGACATCCCCGGCCGCTGGGGACGCGTGGACGCCCTCGGCCGCAGCCGAGACTCCTGACTCCCGGCCGCCGGTCGGGATCCGCCGCGCCCGGCCCGCCCCCGACCCGCTCCGCCTCAGCGGCAGCCGGAGGTGGCGGTGACCGTGGGCGGGTCGTCGCCCAGGTGGGCCTGCACGGTGACCGACCCGACCCGGTACGCGTACACGTCGGCGGTGTCGGCGACGACGGACCCGCCGGCCAACGCCCCGAGCGCGGCCGCCTCCGGCGACGCCCCGGGGCCGCCGGCGGACGGCGACGCCGTCCCGGGGCCGCCAGCGGACGGCGCCGGTTCCGGGCCACCGGCGGGCGGCGGCCCCGCGTCGACCGTGGCCCGCGCGGTGCGCAGCAGCCCGTCACCGTCCGGGCAGGGCACGGCGACCAGATCCGGCTGGTCGGCGGCCGGTCGGCCCAGCGCCCGCAGCGCCGCGCCCACGGCGGCGACCTCGGCCTCCGCGCCGGTCACCGGAGCCGACGGGTATCCGTCGCCGACGGGACGGCAGCCGGTGTCGGCGGTGAGCCGCAGCGCGCCGTCCTCGGTCCGCCGACCCCGCACGGTGACGAACTCCCCGGCGTCGGCCCGCAGCCGTGGCCCCTCCCGGGTCAGGATCACCCCCGCGTCGTACCGGTCGGGCAGCGTCCCGGCGACCCGGTCCAGCAGGTCGTCCGGCTCCACCCCGACCACCCGGACGGTCACCGCCCGCTCCAGCGTCCCGCCGTCGGAGAACGGCGTCACCCGGCAGCCCCGCTCGACCCGGGCCGGTTCGAGGGCGACCAGCGCGTCCGGGCCGGCGGCGGCGACCAGGTCACCGATCGCCCGGTCCACCACCGGACCGGCTTCGGCGAGGGTGCGCTGCTCGCGCACCGTCGGCCCGTCCTCGCGTACGGAGAGCCAGGTCAGCGCGGTCAGCAACAGCGCCCACAGGACGGTGGCGACGACCAGCCAGCGCGGCAGGCCACGCTCCGGCCGACTGGGACCACTGGGCGGGACGTACCCGGTCTGGACCGCGCTGTTCACCCCGCCATGCTCCCACGCGCCGTTCCGGCCCCGGTCGAGGCTTCCGTGCCGGCTGCTGATCCGCCAGGCGACGCACAGAAAGTACGCCACCAGAAGCCGACAGTGAACGACAATGGTAAGCGTCCATTCGCTGCCCCTTCGGTACGTACGCTCGAAAGCATCCAGAAAGGCCTCAGCAAGATGAGTCCCACAGCGGCGTCAACCACGGCGAGAGGACCAGCGATGGGCACCGCCATCGTCAAGACCCGTGAGGAGCTGATCGAGTGGCGTCAACGGCTGCTGGACCGGGTCCACATGGACAAGGACACCCTCTACGAGCTGGGGCGGAACTTCGACCTGCGCCCCGACGAGCGCAACATCTACGAGATGGTCCGATCGATCGGTTACCTGCTCGGCGATGACGACTGAGGGCCAGCGGGCCACCGGCGACCTTGTCGGGCAGGCCAGCGCCTTCGCCGACGACATCACCAGTCGGGTGCACCGCATCGTGCGGACGAGCAAGCGACTCTCCGCCCTCCTGATCCCCGGCAGGACCGGTAGCCGGGTGATGGTCGGCATCGTCGAAGGCGACGACTTCGGAACGTTCCCCCTGACGATCGACGGCAAGCACCGCCTGGACCTACAGCTCAAGTTCAACTGTTGCCTGGATTCCACCGGCCGGCACCTCACCACCGAGGCGTCATGGACGCACATCACCCTGCGCGGCGACAAAGCCCCACTGTTCCGGTACGAGTACGTACGCGAGGATCAGAAGGGGATTCCCTGTGCCCACCTGCACGTGCACGGGCATCGCGACGAGTTCGCTTTCATGATGCAGGACAGCGGGCGGGGCCGGCCGACCCAGCGCCGACGCCGCCACGAAAATTCCGAGAATGGCCAAATTCCACTTCCCGCTCGGCGGGCACCGCTTCCGGCCATGCGTCGAGGACGTCCTCCAGGCGGTGATCGAGGAGTTCAACGTCGACACGGTCGATGGTTGGCGGGCCGCTGTGGAGACCGGCCGTGAACAGTGGCGTCGACTGCAGCTTCTGGCCGCCGTCCGCGATGCCCCCGCCGTCGCGGCGAGCGCCCTGGAAGCCCTCGACTACAAGGTCGTGCAGCCCGCATCCGCTCCGGCCGGCAACCCGAAGCGACTCCGCTCCTTCTGACACCCCATCGCTTTGGTGGAATGACGATGCGGTGATCGGCCACCCGGATCCGCCACTGGCCGACCTCCCCGACGAGCTTCTTGGCACCTGGCGGTCGAGCCTCGTCCACCAGGCCCTCAATCGCCCGTAATACCCGACGCCTGACCTTCTCATCAAGTTTTCGATCTGCTTCCGCGCGCGTCGGGTCAGCTCGACAGACCACGCCATTCGGCGAAGTCCCGAACGACCTGCGCCAGCGGAATCCCAGATCCGTCGAGAGACCGACGTGTCATGGCTGCGCTGGCTATCGCCGCGTCGGCCGCGTCCTCGATCTCCTCCAGAATGCGGTCGATGGACTCCCGTATCGCCCGTCTGGCGTCCTCGTCCTCGTCGGCCACGGCCGCCCACATCCGCCGGCATGCCTCCCGGACCTGGTTCTCCTGCGCTTCCCAGAACGCTTCAAGATCGTCAAGATCGCTGTGCTCCGCCACGGCAGTGGGCACGACGGCTGCCACCCGACGACCCTTACGCGTCAGGTAGACGACCTTGCCGCCCTCGGCCTGCTCAACAGCCTCGACCGGGGCGGGCGCATGCTCAGGAATCTCGTATCTCGTACGCATAAGCTGCGGTCATGAGCCGGATCGTAGCTCACCCGCCCCGCTCAGCCCATCCGATCGCCGCCGCCCGTCAAGATCGCACTACTTCCCACTTGCAGTGGCCTCAGGACGCCATGAGGCCACTACTGCTCGGATTCAGCACGATCTTGGTGGAGGCGCCGACGAATACAGGCGACAGAGCTCACTGATTGAGGGCGACTCGCGCGGCACTACGACCGGGAACGCCGACCGCAGGGCGTGGAGGCAGCGGTCAGGGTTTGCGCATCCAGGTGTCGGGGTGCGTGACGAAGACGCCCTTGCCCTGATGGCGATCGATGACTTCCAAGGCTTCCAGACGCACGAAGACAAGCCTGATGGTCGATGCGCTCACACTGTGCTTCTCGCACAGCTCGGCGATGGACGGCAGCTTGGCCCCCGGTCTCATCCGACCGCTACTCACGTCGGACATGATCTCGTTGGCGATCTTGAAGTAATCCGGCAATGCAGGCATGACTCTCCTCGCGTGGCACGCCAATTCGATCACGACCTGATACGCGGAACAAGCCGAAGACGCCTTCAGTGCGCAGGTCGACTTACGCAACCTCAGTACCTATGTTGGTGGGCGAGTGCTCCTCGCGTGGCAACGAACGGCGCTCATCCCCTGTCGGGGCGGGCCGCGGGTCAACGGCGGTCCGCCCCGACCTCCAGCGACTTCGCCCCGGGCAGGGGTCTTCTGCCGGGGCGGGGATCCTCGCCGAAGGGTGGTTCGACCGTGCGCAACCTGCTTCGACGGCTCCGCCGCAACACCCGTCCACCGTCCACATCCGCCCGGCACCGCCAGCCCGACTCCCGGCACCGCCAGCCCGACTCCCGGCGCCGGGAACCCGACCAGGTACGGCCGCCCGACCGACGCCGGCAACCGAACCAGGCCCGGCAGTTCGACCGGGTGCGTCAGCCCGAGCAGGCGCGGCCGGTCGGGACGGGTAACAGCGCTGGGCGGCACTACCGGGCTGCGGCGTACTGGCCGTTGTGCGCGGAGCGGGTGCGTGAGCGGCGGTTCTCGCTGGTGCGGCGGGGCGCGGACCCGGGCGAGGTGAGCGTGTTCCTGCACCGGGTGGCCGACGACCTGACCGCCCTGCGCGCCGAGCTGGACCGGGCCCGGGAGGAGAACGCCCGACTCAAGCGGACCCTGCGGGACTGGCAGTCCCGCTTCGCCCCTCGGGTGTGCCGGTGAACGGGGGCGAACCGGTGCCGGTAAGCGGGCGCGAAAGCGCTCCGGTGAGCGGGGGCGAACTGATACCGGCAAGTGAGCGCAGACCGCTGCCGGTGAGCGGGGCCGAAAGTGTCCCGACCAGCGGGGCCGAAGGCACCCCGGTGGGTGGGGACGGGCGTTTCGTCGTACATCTGACTGTGGTGGCGGCCGACCTGGCTGCCGCGCAGGTGCTGGCTCGGGCGGTCGGGCGGTCGTTGGGGTTCCTGCCGCAGGTGGAGGTGGGCGCGACCACGGTCTCCGTCGAGGGCGACCCGGCCGGGCAGCAGGCGGTGTTCTGTGATCGGCGGCTGCCGCACCGGCGGCGGTGCGTGCTGCGCCCCGGCCACGCCGACGACTGCGCGCCCCGGCTTCGGGCGCCGGTCTGAGCCTGTCGGGGCGCTACGGCCGCCCTTGATCGACTCCACTTTCCTGATATCGGGGTGACCAGTCGACGGGTCACCCCGATATCCAGGAAGTCGCGCCCAGCGGCGCGCCCAGCGGCGCGCCCGCGCGGGGCGCGCGGGGCGCGCGCCGACGAGCGCGCCCCGGCCGGTTCCCGGCCGGGGCGCGCTCGGGCGTCGGTCAGGCGACGGTGACGGTGACCTCGTTGATGCCGCGGGTGGCGGAGACGCTGGCGTCGCCGTTGCCGTGGCGGGAGAGGGCGCGCAGGGTCCAGTTGCCCGGGGCGGCGAAGAACCGGAACTGGCCGGCCGGCGAGGTGACCACCTCGGCGGTGAACTCGCCGGTCGAGTCGAGCAGCCGGACGTACGCGCCGGGCACGACCTCGCCGGAGGCGGCCGTGACCAGCCCGGTGATGACTGTTTCCTTCTCCAGGTCGAGACTCGCGGGCAGCGGCGCGGCCTGGTCCGGCGCGGCGCAGCCGGCAGCGGTGGGTGCGGTCATGGTGATCACGCCTTCCCCGGCTCGTCGCCGAGCGCCACCGGCACGCCGACCAGCGAGCCGTACTCGGTCCAGGATCCGTCGTAGTTCTTCACGTTCTGGTGGCCGAGCAGCTCCTGGAGCACGAACCAGGAGTGCGAGGAGCGCTCGCCGATCCGGCAGTAGGCGATGGTCTCCTTGCCGTCGTCCAGCCCGGCGTCGGCGTAGATCCTGCGCAGCTCGTCGTCGGACTTGAACGTGCCGTCCTCGTTGGCGGTCTTGGACCACGGGACGCTGATCGCGGTGGGGATGTGCCCGGCCCGCTGCGCCTGCTCCTGCGGCAGGTGGGCGGGGGCGAGCAGCCGACCGGCGTACTCGTCGGGGCTGCGCACGTCGACCAGGTTCTTGCTGCCGATGGCGGGGACGATCTCGTCGCGGAAGGCGCGGATCGAGGTGTCCGGCTCCTGCGCGACGTACTGCGTGGCCGGGCGGGTCACCGCGTCCTTCACCAGCGGGCGGGCGTCCAGCTCCCACTTCTTGCGACCGCCGTCGAGCAGCTTGACGTCGCGGTGGCCGTAGAGCTTGAAGTACCAGTACGCGTACGCGGCGAACCAGTTGTTGTTGCCGCCGTACAGGATGACGGTGTCGTCGTTGCCGATGCCCCGCTCGGACAGCAGCGCCTGGAACTGCTCCTTGTTGACGAAGTCCCGGCGGATCGGGTCCTGGAGGTCGGTCTTCCAGTCGAGCTTGATCGCGCCGGCGATGTGGCCGGTGTCGTAGGCGGCGGTGTCCTCGTCGACCTCGACGAAGACGACGCCCGGGGCGTCGAGGTTCTTCTCGGCCCACTCGGCCGAGACGAGTGCGGTGTCGCGACTCATCGGATCACTCCCTGGTGTGGATGGCGGATGAGTGACGCGCGGGGAGGATGCGAGTTTCGGTCGCATCACGCGCGGACCCAGGACGGACGGATCACGGGTTGGATGCGACGGCGCCGCTGCCGGGCGAGGAGAGGAGACCGGGGGTACGTGCACCGGGCCGGTGGCCGCTGGGCAGCCGAAGAGCAGCTCCGTCGTCAGATGACGGAACTACACAGGCAGGTGGCCACGCGGCACAGGTCGACCGCGCGCCGTTTGGTGAGGAGCGTCCCCATGACCCCGGAGCTTACCCAGCGATCCCAGATCCCGCTACCGGTCCGACCACCATCCGGGACGACTCCCCAGCTCAGCCCGTACGTGCTCCGCGCCACACCCGCGTCGCGCGCCGCCCGTCAGCCCAGGGCGTTGATGGGTACGTCGCGGGCGTCGGCGCTGACCTGGAGACCCTCGGGCAGCGGGGTGACCCCGCGCACGGTCATCTGGAACGGCAGCTCCGGCAGCGGCACGTCGATCGAGATGCCCTGCGCGTAGTTGTTGAGCAGCGCCCGGGCGGCCGGCAGGTTCGGCAGGCCCTCGGCGTCCAGGTCGCTGAAGCCGAGGCTGACCTTGCCCTGCTCGTCGACGGTGATCTCGGCGACGCCGCTGACGGTGAGCTGCTGGCCGAAGATGTCCACCGGGGCGGTGACCGCGAGTTTGCCGTCCCGCTCGGCGAGGGTGAGGCCGGGCCGGTCCAGGTAGGCGGCGAGGCTGGCGTAGCTGATCGTGCCGGTGCCGTCGACCCGGGCCGCCGTGACGTCGCCCTGGCCGGAGCGGATGGTGTCCAACGACGCGGTGACGTCGCGGGCGTCCACGTCGAGGGTGGGCAGGGTGACGGAGTTGCCGTCGACGGTGCCGGTGACGTCGCTCAGCCCGATCGTGATCCGCTCGTACCTTCCGGCGGCGACCTGGGTGAGGAACGGGAATCCGCCGATGTCGACGCTCGGCGGGGAGGCGCTGGCGTCCTGCCGGTTCAGCTCCTGGCTCACCTGGTCGGCGATGGCGCGTTCGGCCACCCCGGTGGCGATCCGGTCGGCCAGCACCAGCAGGCCGGCCAGGACCAGCAGCAGGACGAGCAGGCCGACGAGGACCTTGCGCCCGCGTCGCCGGGGCCGTTCGTCGTACGCCGCCTCGGTCACGCCGCCTCCACTCTTCTCAACGCGCCGCCGCGGCAGCGCCGTACGTGGACCGGTTCGTACCCGGTCCCCGGGGGTCCCAACCTCGCCCCCGACGGGGAGGAGGTCAGAGGAACAGTACGCATATGAGGTAGGCGACCGGCGCGGCGAGGGCGATGCCGCCGAGGGGGCCCTGCATGTGCCGGGCGATCCACAGGGTGGGCGGCTCGCCGGCCATCAGCCGACCCGCTTCGGCGTACCCGACGGCGAGGTCGGCCAGCACGGCGGTGGCCGCGGTGGCCAGCCCGATCAGCGCGCCGCTGGTCGGGGTGAAGCCGACCAGGAAGCTGCCGAGCACCCCGCCGGCCAGGGTGCCGAGCATCGCGCCGAGCACCACGCCGGCCGCGCCCCGGGGCACCTGCGGGGCGAGCCTCGGCCAGGCCAGCACGGCGTCGGTGGCCCGGGCCACGGCGAGCGCGAGCGCGGTGGCGGTGAGGGCGGTCGTGATGGTCTGGGTGCCGGCGGGGATCCGGCTGAGCGGGATGAGCGTGGCCACGCCGAGCACTCCGGCGACGACGAGCGCGGTGGTGCCGAACGAGTCGGTGAGCTGCCGCCGGTCGGCGCGGCGGACGGTCTGGGCGATGACGGCGACGACGAGCCCGGCCGCCGCCGCGTACAGCAGTCGGCTGAGCCCGGGTTGCCCGGCCCGGACGGCGACGGTGTCGACGGCGACCGCGGTGAGGGTGGCGGCGCCGGCCACCGCCAGCAGGGCCGGCGGTCGGGTGGCCATCGTCCAGGCGAGCACGAACAGGAGCTGGACGCCGAACACGACGAGGCTGAACGGCAGCCGGTGGCCGGGGCCGGAGGTCTGCGCGCCGAGCACCAGCCCGACGCCGAGCAGCAGGGCGAAGCCGGCGATGGTCAGCGCGAGCCGCTTGTTGATCTCGACCGGCTCGATCTCCTCCTCGTCCTCCTCGGGCCCGTCGTCGAACTCCTCGTCCGGGTTGTAGACGCTGGGGCCGCCGCCGCCCGGACGGAACCGGCGCGGCTTGCGCGGGCCGGCGGGCCCGTCGACACCCGGGCCGGTGCGCGGCGGCGGGAAGCCGGCCGGTTCGACCTCGTCGGACCACGGGTCCGGGGCGGCCGGGGAAGAGGCGGAGGCAAACACCACCCGATGGTGCCAGACCGGAACACCGTCCGGGTGATCGCCGTTTCCGGGACGTTAAAAGCTTGCCGATGAGTACGGGCAACCCAGACAAACAGGAAAGAGCATTGAGGTGACGGGGAAGGCATCGGTTAGGCTCAAGCCCTGACCCGCCCGCCACCGACGCCGGGACCACGAGTTCTCAGCGCCGCACCCCGTCCGGGTGCCCGCTGGTCGCGCGCGGCTGATCGCCGCCGGGACGGAGGTGATCGTGTGGAGATCCTGCTGTTGGTGACCGCGCGGGCCGGCGAACCATCCGCCGTGCTGCCGGCGCTCGACCTGTTGCCCCATTCGGTCCGCACCGCGCCACGTGACGTGCGCACCCTGGTCGCCGGCCCCAGCCCGGACGCCGTCCTGGTCGACGCCCGGTCTGAGCTCAGCGAGGCGCGGGCGACCTGCCGGATGCTGCACGCCACCGGCCTGGGCGTGCCGCTGGTCGCGGTGGTCACCGAGGCCGGGCTGATCGCGCTCAACGCCGACTGGGGGGTCGACGACGTCATCCTCGCCAGCGCCGGCCCGGCCGAGGTGGAGGCCCGGCTGCGGCTGGTGGTGGGCCGGTTGAGCAACGCGACCGCCGGCACCGGCGGCTCGATCCGGGCCGGCGAGCTGACCATCGACCCGGACACCTACGCCGCCCGCCTCAAGGGCCGCCCGCTCGACCTCACCTACAAGGAGTTCGAGCTGCTGAAGTTCCTGGCCCAGCACCCGGGCCGGGTGTTCACCCGGGACCAGCTCCTCCGCGAGGTGTGGGGGTACGACTACTTCGGCGGCACCCGGACGGTCGACGTGCACGTACGGCGGCTGCGCGCCAAGCTCGGCTCGGAGTACGAGTCGATGATCGGCACCGTCCGCCAGGTGGGTTACAAGTTCGTCGTGCCGCCGTCGCGTTCGCTGCCGGACGCCGAGCACGCCCCGCTGCCGGTCTGAGCCACTCCCCCTTCGGGGATCATTTTCGAGATATGCCCTTTTTGTTCGACTGGTCGGTCCTAACGTGACTGACGGACCAGTCGGACGAGGAGGTGGGCGACCGTGTCCGCGACGACGAGACGAACCGGTCGCAGCGGGGCAGGGCGGGTCGCGGCGTCCGGCGGTGACCGCTGATGTCCACCGCCGCGCCACCCCGGGCCCTGGTGATCGTCGTGGTGGTGCTCGCCGCGCTGCTCGGCACCGGGTACGCGGTCGGACGCAACCTGACCAGCGGCGGCGACCCGTACGCCTATCCCGTGCCCGACCCGTCCGCGCCGCTGACCGCCGAGCAGCCCTCGGCCACCGGCGTGCCGCCGGAGCAGCCGCCCCCGTCCCCGCCGGCGGGGTGGCGGCTGGACGGTCCGACCGGGGGCGGCCCGTTCGGCGCCCGGGACACCACCGGCACGGCCGACGTGGCGCTCACCTTCGACGACGGACCCGACCCGCGCTACACGCCGCAGGCGCTGACGGCGCTGCGCGCGTACGGGGTGACGGCGACCTTCTGCCTGGTCGGCGAGAACGTACAGGCATACCCCGACCTGGTCCGGGCGATCGTCGCCGAGGGACACACCCTGTGCAACCACTCGTGGAGCCACGACGTGCGCTTGGGCGCCCGCTCCCGCCACGTCATCCAGGCGGACCTGCTGCGCACCAACCAGGTGATCCGGGCCGCCGTGCCGGGCGCGCGGATCGCCTACTTCCGGCAGCCGGGGGGCGCGTGGACGTACCCGGTGGTCTCGGTGGCCAGCGAGCTCGGCATGATGCCGCTGCACTGGACGGTGGACCCGGGCGACTGGCAACTGCCGGGGGCGAGCAGCATCGTCGCCACGGTCACCGCGGGTGTCGGGCCCGGCTCGATCGTGCTGCTGCACGACGCGGGCGGCGACCGGCAGGGCACGGTGGACTCCCTCTACCGCATCCTGCCCAACCTGACCAGCCGCTTCCGGGTGACCGCCCTGCCGAGCGAGCTGTGACCCGTAGGCTGCGCCGCCGGCGTCTGGTGAGCGCCGGACCGCGTGGGCGCGGCGACCGCGCGGGGCACGCGGGTCGCCGGAAAGCCGTTACCGTGGCAGGGTGACCGGTGGCGGAGTGACGGTGGGGCGGGTTCTCCGGCAGGACCGGCTGACCCCCGGGGCGGCAGCCGACGTGCTGACGTTGGCGCGGGCCGCCGGGGACGCCGACGGGGCGGACCCGCTGGACGAGTCGGTGCTGCTGCGGCTGCGGGAGCCGACGTCCGCCGCCGCGCACCACAGCGTCCGTACGCCGGAAGGTCGGCTCGTCGGGTACGCGCGCCTCGACCTGGCCGACCCGACCGGGGCGGCCGACCTGGACCTGGTCGTGCACCCGGCCCACCGCCGGGCCGGCCTGGGCCGGGCCCTGGCCGTCGCCGCCCTGACCGGGGCGTCCCCGGAGTCCGTGGTCCGGGCCTGGGCGCACGGTGACCACCCGGCTGCCGCCGCCCTCGCCGTCGACCTCGGTTTCGGCCGGGCCCGGGTGCTGTGGCAGCTCCGTCGCCCGCTCACCGACCTGCCGGCCGTGCCGCGCCCGCCCGACGGGGTGACCCTGCGCGCCTTCCGGCCCGGCGCGGACGACGACGCCTGGCTGGCGCTCAACGCGCGGGCCTTCGCCGACCACCCCGAGCAGGGTCGCTGGCGCCTGGCCGACCTGCGGGCGCGGCTGGCCGAGCCGTGGTTCGACCCGGCCGGGTTCCTGCTCGCCGTGGAGGGGGCCACCGGTCGCCTGCTCGGCTTCCACTGGACGAAGGTCCACGAGCGGCCGGGGTCGGCCCCGATCGGCGAGGTGTACGTGCTCGGGGTGGACCCGTCGGCGCACGGCGGCGGGCTGGGCCGGACGCTGACCGCCGCCGGGTTGGCGTACCTGCGGGAGCGTCGGGGCCTGGGCCGGGTGATGCTCTACGTCGACGAGTCGAACGCGGCGGCGATGGCCCTCTACCGGCGGGCCGGCTTCGCGCAGTGGTGCGCCCACGTCAACTACCGCCGGGGCTGAGGCGGGCCAGTTTCCACTGCCCGGCCTGCTCCTCGGTGAGCCAGTAGAAGGTCCCGGCGCGCTCGTCGAGGCTGCCGGTGACGTACCGGTTCATCGGTAGTCCCAGGTCCCGGAAGGCGGCGTGGGAGCGGAGCATGCGGGTCACCCCGGCCAGCGCGCCGCCCAGCCGGTGCCGGGAGACGCCGACCTCGGCGCAGATCGCCTCCGCCGACAGCCATTCGCCGGGCCGGTCGGCGAGCAGGTCGAGGACTTTCAGCACGGTCTGGTGACTCTTCGACCGGCCGGTCGCGAACCGCCGCAGCTCCGCCGCCGACCAGGCGGCGGCCAGCTCCGGCGGGGCGTGGCGGGCGGCGGGTCGGGCCGGCGGGCGCACCGGGCCGCCCTGCCGGTCCAGCTCCGCGAGCAGCGCCGCGACGTGTCGCACGTACGCGACCGGGACGGCTATGTGGACGAGGTCCGAGCCGACGTCGTCAGTGACCACATCACCTCCTCTGGGCGTACCGGCCCACCGACGCCGGTCAGCCGAAGCGGCCGGTGATGTAGTCCTCGGTGCGCTTGTCGCCCGGGTTGGTGAACAGCTTGGCGGTCTGGTCGAACTCCACCAGCCGGCCGTGCCGCACCTGGTCGGCGTCCACCTCGGCGGTGAAGAACGCGGTGTAGTGGCTGACCCGGGCCGCCTGCTGCATGTTGTGCGTGACGATCACGATGGTGTACGACTTCGACAGCTCGTACATCAGGTCTTCGATCTTGCTGGTGGCGATCGGGTCGAGGGCCGAGCAGGGCTCGTCCATCAGGATCACGTCCGGCTTGACGGCGATCGTCCGGGCGATGCAGAGCCGCTGCTGCTGGCCGCCGGAGAGGGCCAGCCCGCTCTTGCGGAGCTTGTCCTTGACCTCGTCCCAGAGCGCCGCCCCGGTCAGCGCCTCCTCGACCTGGTCGTCGAGCTTGCCCTTGATCCCGTTGATCCGCAGCCCGTAGGCGACGTTGTCGTAGATCGACTTGGGGAACGGGTTGGGCTTCTGGAAGACCATGCCGATCCGCCGCCGGACCTGGATCGGGTCGACGTCCCTGGCGTAGATGTCCTGCCCGTGGTAGGTGACCGAGCCGGCCACCCGGGCGCCGGGGATCAGGTCGTTCATCCGGTTCAGCGAGCGCAGGATGGTCGACTTGCCGCAGCCGGACGGGCCGATCATGGCGGTGATCTGGTTCTGCCGGATCGGGATGGTGGTGTCCCGGACCGCCTCGTAGTCGCCGTAGTAGACGCTGACGTTCTTCAGGTCCATCACGGTCGCGCCGCCGGTGGGGTCCAGGCCGGCGTTGTTCCAGCCCTCGCTCGGGGCGCTGATGGCGACCGAGGGGCGGTCGGTGGTGGTCTCGTGCTGGGCCATGGTTCAGCGCTCCTTGATGGCGAAGCGGTTCGCGATGATGCGGGCGACGATCGTGAACAGGACGACGATCACGATCAGGGTGAGGGCGGCGCCCCAGGCCCGGTCCTGGGAGCCGACGAACGGCTGGCTGGCGTTGCGGAAGATCTGCGCGGGCAGCGCGGTGTTCGACCCCTCGAAGAGGCTCGGGTTGGTCGCGAAGGTGATGCCGGTGACGATGATGATCGGCGCGGTCTCACCGGCCGCCCGGGCCACCGCCAGCAGCGAGCCGCTGGTGATGCCGGAGATGGCGGCGGGCAGCACGACGGTGAGGATGGTCCGCCACTTCCGCGCGCCGAGGGCCAGACTCGCCTGGCGCAGCTCGTCGGGGACCAGCCGGAGCATCTCCTCGCTGCTGCGGATCACCACCGGGAGCATCAGGCAGGCCAGCGCGAGCGAGCCGGCGAAGCCGGAGAACTCGCCCACCCAGAGCACCCAGCCGATGTAGATGAACAGGCCCATCACGATCGACGGGACGCCGGTCATCACGTCCGCCATGATCCGGATGACCCGGGCCAGGGGCTTCTGCTTGCCGTACTCGTTGAGGTAGATCGCGCCGAAGACGCCGAGCGGGATCGCCATCAACGACGCCATACCGGTGATGATCAGGGTCCCGACGATCGCCGGCCCCATGCCGGGGCCCTCCCGGCGGTACGAGTTCGGGATGGCCTCGGTGAGGAAGTCGAGGCTCATCACCCCGGCGCCCCGGCTGAACACCGTCCAGGTGACCAGGCCGAGCGGCACCACCGCGAGCAGCACGGCCAGGTAGATGCCCCCGGTGGCCAGGTGGTTGACGATCCGGCGGCGCGCCGACAGGGCCCGGCCGGTCAGGTCGGGCCGGACCGGCGTACGGACGCCGGCCCCGGTCTCGGCGGTGACGGTCACGCCACGCCTCCCCTCATCCGGGCCTCGGCCCGGCGGACGATCGCCTGGGCGGTGAGGTTGATCAGCACGGTCATGGCGAAGAGGACGACACCGAGGCCGATCAGGGCGGCGGTGAAGGTGCCGGTGGACTCGCCGAACTGCTGCACGATCACGGCGGCCATGGTGTTGCCCGGCGCGAACAGGTTCGAGGTGATGTTGGTGGCCCCGCCGATGACCAGCGCCACCGCGATGGTCTCGCCCATCGCCCGACCCAGGCCGAGCATCACCGCGCCGACGATGCCGCCGAAGCTGTGCGGGAAGACCGCGCCCCGGATCATCTCCCAGCGGGTCGCGCCGAGCGCCAACGCGGCGTCCTTGTCGGCCTGCGGGACGGTGCCGAAGACCTCCCGGCAGATCGAGGTGATGATCGGCGTGACCATGATGGCCAGGATCAGGCCGGCGGTCATGAAGTTCCGGCCGCCACCGGACGGGCCGAAGACGCTGCCGAGCACCGGCACCCCGGCGAACAGGTCGTGCACCGACCGGTAGAACGGGTCCAGCCTGGGCGCCAGCACCAGGATGCCCCACAGACCGAAGACCACCGACGGTACGGCGGCCAGCAGGTCGATGACGGTGACCGCGCTGCCGCGCAGCCGGCGGTGCGCCAGCTCGGTGATGAACAGGGCGATCGCGATGGACACCGGCACCGCGATGACCAGCGCGATCAGCGAGGAGACGGCGGTGCCGTACATGAACGGCAGCGCGCCGAAGACGGCGTCACCGGCGGCCGGGTTCGGATCCCAGGTGCGCTCGGTGACGTACCGGAAGCCCATCTCGGCGAACGCCGGCCAGGCTTCCCGGACGGTGGTGATCAGGATGAGCGCGAGGATGGCGAGGACGAGCAGGCCGGCGCCGAGCGTCCACCACGAGAAGGCGCGATCGGCGAGCAGGCCGCCCCGCTGTGGCGCGAGGGTCGGCCGGGTTTCGGGTTTGTTCTCTGTGATGGTCACCTTCACTCCAGTGGCTCGGCTACCCCGGCGGGGACGGGCCGGTCACCCGTCCCGTCCCCGACCGCGGGTCGTGCCTGGTGCGGTCCGGCTCAGCCCTGGATCTTGTCGAGCTGGGCGAGGGCCTTGTCCTTGAGCGAGGCGGGCAGCGGCGCGAAGTCCACGTCCTTGGCCAGCTCCTGGCCGTCGGTGAGGACGTACTTCACGAAGCCCTTGACCAGCTCGGCCTTCTTCGGGTCGTCGTACTTGGTCTTGACCAGGAGGTAGGTCGGCGCGGTGATCGGGTAGGCGGCGGCCCCGGCGGCGTTGAGCGGGTTGTAGCTCAGGTCCTCCTTGATCTCCGCGCCCTCCAGGCCGGCGGTGGTGCCCTCCAGCGACGGCTCGACGAACTGGCCGTCCTTGTTCTTGATCGCGGCGAACTTGAGCTGGGTGGCCTTGGCGTCGCTCAGGTCCACGTAGCCGATCGCGCCGTTGGACTGCTTGACGATCTGGGCCACGCCGCTGTTCTTCTCGCCGCCCTGGGTGGACGCCGGCCAGGCCACGGTGTCACCGCTGCCGAGCTTCCAGGTGCCGTTGGCGGCGCTGTCGAGGTACTTGGTGAAGTTGTTGGTGGTGCCCGAGCCGTCCGAGCGGTGCGCCACGACGATCGCGGTGCCCGGCAGGGTCACGCCCGGGTTGTCGGCGGCGATGGCCGGGTCGTTCCAGGTCTTGATGTCGGTCTGGAAGATCTTCGCCAGCGTCTCCGGGCTGAGCTGGAGCTTGTCCACGCCCTGGAGGTTGTAGCTGACGGTGATCGGGGCCGCGACGGTCGGCACGTAGAGGAAGGAGTCGGCGGCCACGCCGTCGCTCTCCTTGACCAGGCTGTCGCTGCCGGCGAAGTCGACCAGACCCTGGCCGAACTGCTTCTTGCCGGTGCCCGAGCCGGTCGCGTTGTAGTTCACCGTGAGGTCCGGAGCGACGTCCTGCAAGGAGGTGATGACCTCCTGGTAGTAGGCGTCCGGGAAGCTGGCGCCCGAGGCCTTCAGCTCACCGGAAAGGCTCGCGAACTCGGAGCCGGCGCTGTCGCCGGCAGCCGGGGTGTCGCCGTCGTTGTCGCTGGAGCCACAGCCGGTGAGAGCGAGCGCGGCGAGCGCGACGCCGGCAAGAACGCGCCGCGAGAGCACATTGCGGTTCACCTCAGAATTGCCTCTCTGTCGGGGTGCGTCTGGCCTTTGACGGCCTGACCGGTGCCGACGCTAGGGGCGGCAGGTAGCCGGCTCCCCGGAGCTTGGTTAACCGAGGGTGAACAGGTTGCCAGGAACATGTGGCCGAGAAGCGAGGCGGACCTTTCCGAGATGTGAATGGATCGAGGCATCCCGATCCCACTCGGAGCGGGGAGGAGGGGGTCAGAGGACGCCGCGCGCCATGTCACCACCCACCAGGTACGCGACCCGGCGGGCGACGTTCACCGCGTGGTCGGCGAACCGCTCGTAGTACCGCCCGAGCATCGCCACGTCGATCGCCGCCTGCACGCCGTGCGGCCAGGCGTCGGTCAGCGCGCCGAAGAGTCGCTCGTACTGCGCGTCCAGCTCGTCGTCGTCCAGGCCGAGCTGGAGCGCGTCGATCCGGTCCCGGGTGGCCAGACACAGCGCCGACTTGTCGGCGATCCGCGCGGTGGTCTCCGCCATCGCGCCGACCAACGGGCGGACCGGCGGCGGCACGACCTGCTCCGGATGCCGGGCCAACACCAGTTTGGCGATGTGCGCGGCGAGCACGTCCATCCGGTGCAGATCGGTGTTCATCCGCAGCCCGGCCAGCACCAACCGCAGGTCGGAGGCGACCGGCTGCTGCCGGACCAGGGTCACCGGCACCAGCTCGTCGATCTCGCGGTGGGCCGTCCGCCGCTGCGCCACCTCGGCCAGCACCGCCCGCGCCGCCGCCGCGTCCACGTCGAGCAGGGCGACGCTGACCCGCCGGATGGTGCCCGCCGCGTCCCGGCTCGCCGCCGCCAGCAGACCGGACAGCCGGTCGAGCTGTTCAAGGTGGTAGGTGTTGTCCATCGTCCCCGCCCCACTAGCCCCGACCTTCCCCCCACCTTCCCCCGCCACCCCCCAAAACACCACCCCACCCCCCTCAGCGCGGCAGCCGCCGGGCGCAGGGGCCGTCGTGGCCGGGGCGGAGCAGGCAGCGGCGACCGTTGGGCAGCCGCCGGGGGCAGAACGCGGCATGCCGTACCGCCGGATCCTCGACAGCGGCGACGGTGGCGTCGTCGCACTCGACCAGGTGGTGGAAGCCCAACGAACGGGCGACGACCCGGGCGACCCGGGCGGCAACGTCGAGGTCGGCGGCGGTCACCGGAAGCTGCACGAGGTAACGGTGGTCGGGCGGCGGTCCCGCGTCCCGGCTCATCAGGCCACCCCGAGCTGACCGGCGAGTCGCGTGACGCCGGGCGTCGCGGGCCCGCCGCGCACGATAGCGGTGAGCAGGGTACGGGCCACCGGTCGGCTCCGCGTCTCGGCGGGCGCGACGCGGTCGGCGTCGGTCAGGGCGCGACCGGCGGCGGCATGGTCTCCGAGCAGCAGGTACGCCCGCGCGGCGTCGACCAGGTGGGCGGCCCGGCGCTCGGCGGGCAGCCGTCGCCACCGCTCCCCGTCGACGACGGCACGGTGCCGGGCGACCGCCTCACCGGCGTCGCCCAGGTCGACGGCCGCCGCGACCCGGGCCAGCTCGACGGCGGTGGGCCCGAAGCCGGTCCACTGGTGGTCGTGGCCGTCGCCGACCTGCCCGGCCAGCCCGGCGGCCCGGTCGAGCAGCTCCCGTACGCCGCGCGGGTAGTTGCCGACCGCGGCGGCCAGCGCGCCCTCCAGCAGCAGCGTGCCGAGCACGGACAGCGCGTCGGGCGGGCCCTGCCCCGGGATCGTGGCCCGGATCCGGTGGGCGGCGGTGACGGTGGCGGCCATCGCGGGGCGACTCTGGCCGAGAGCGCGTAACGCCTGGCCCACCGGGATCGCCGCGACGGCGACGAGCAGCGGGTCGCCGCTGGTGGCGGCCACCGTCATGGCCCGGTCGGCGGCCAGCCAGGCCAGCTCGGCGACGCCGAGTTTCACCAGCGCCGAAGCGGTGATCCGGTACGCCTGCACGAGCGGGTCGGCCGCCCCGACCGACCGGACGGCGTGGGCCCGTCGCGTGTCGCCGAGCAGGTCCGGCAGCATCCGCAGCAGTTGTGGATAGTTCGCGTGCTGGTAGGTCAGCCAGGCGTGCCCGACCCGTCGGCCCAGCTCGGCGACCGGCGGGGCGGGCGCACGACCGGGTCCGGCCGGGCCGAGGTCGTACCGGGCGAGAGCCGCCCGCACCGCGTCGACGCCGTCCGCGCCGGCGGACCCGGCGGCGTTGGTCGGGGGTGGCGGCGCTGGGCGGCCCAGCAGCGCCGCCGGGTCGACGCTCAGCACCCCGGCAAGCTCCTCGATGACCGAGAACCGGTCGAGGGCACGCACCCCCCGCTCGACCTTGTCGACCCAGCTCTTGGACTTGCCGAGCCGGTCGGCGAGCATCTGTTGGGTCATCCGCCGCCGTACCCGCCACTGGGCGACCCGCCGGCCGATCGGCAGCTCACCGACGCTCACCGGCTCCACCGCCCGGCTCACCGGCGCAGGGCGTAGCCGTCGCGGGTACGGGCCTGCTCCGACTGCCAGCGCCGCAGCGCTTCCTTGATCCGTACGGTCTCGCGGGTGGCCCGGTCGGCGGCGGCGTGGGCGTCGGCCAGTTCGAGGGCGACCCGGTCCAGGAAGCGCCGCACGTCGTCCGGGTCCAGACCACGCCGACCGAGCCGGGTGAGCCGGAACCGGCGGTCGCGGATCTGCGCCGGCAACAGCGGGAGACAGTACCGGGACCGGTACGGGGCCGCGTCGACCTGCCGGTGCCGGGCGGAACGGTGACCGTCGACCAGCCACCCGAGAAGTCGTCTCATCCGAGAACCTTCCTTTCGACACTCCGCTTCACCAGTCGTCCTCGTCGGAGGTCGGCCAGATCTGTCGCTCCGCTATCGCACGTGCCTGCTCGTCCTCAGCCGCCAACTGCTCATCCCACGACCGCTGTTCGGCCGCCGACCGAGAGCTCCCCTGAGGGTCCCCATCGCCCGTGCGTTCACGCTCGCGCCCAGACCCGCCAACACTCATAGCAGCAGGATGACTACCCTCAGATAGGCAACTCCACTATGGGGGTTGACTAGCGAGCGACTGAGATGGTCCTGAAGTGGCTCGCCAACTACTGCGCGTGATGGGTGCTGCGGAAATCGCCGAATACCTCGGCGTGTCCCGGCAGTGGACAGAGATCCTCACCAGACGCCGGGACTTCCCCGAGCCGTCCGCGATCCTCAAGGCGGGCCGGATCTGGCGCACCGAGGACGTCGAGGAGTGGGCAGCCAAGCACCGCCCCCAACCCGAACCCGACGAATCCGCCTGAAACTCCCCACGCGCCCCGCCAAGATCCCTGCTACTTCTGGCAAGTGGTGGCCTCTTCGGCTGCTGAGACCACCACTTGTCGGATGTAGTGAGATCCTGCTGCTCGGAGAGACGCGCGGGCCCCCCACCTCTGACTGAGAAGTGGAGGGCCCGGTGCTGATCAGTTCAGACTGTGCGTAGTTCTCGCACGTGCTGACCGTGCGGCGCGAAGCGTGGCCAATCCGCCGTAGCGCAGCCGGCTGCATGCAGAGCCGTGCGTAGGTCCATCAAGAAGCTCGCACCTGCGGTGTTGAAGTCCGTAGCCTCGACGGTGGTTTCGAACTCGGCGTACCGCTCGGTCAACCTCGCGGCCAGATCGACGCCCTCTCGGCCGATTGCGGCCAACTGGTTCAGCACCTCGTCCAGGAACGCCTCGAACTGCTCGTCGGCGCCCTCCGGGTCAGCGGAGAAGATCATCTCAGCAGCGAGACTAGTCGTGATCTTCACTTTTTCCCCCAACAAGTCACGAGGCACAACTATCGAATGGCTGGGCCGTTGCGGCAGCGCCCGGATCAATCTCGGCAGGAATCGGGACGGGCGTCAGGCGAGGGTGAAGTAGGGGGTGTCGGTGTCCAGGGCGGCCAGGCGGGGGGTGATCGGGGTGGCGGCGTCCCGGGCGGCGGCGAGTCGGGTCACGTCGGGCAGGTCACCGGCCGCCGCGATCTGCTCCAGCGTCATCAGCGTCGGCGGCAGCATGGCCAGCTCACCGGCCGCCGCGCGGCGCAGCGCCTCCGCCGGGCGTACCCACATGGTGTGGTCGGCCTCGCCGGACACGTCCCGGGTCCGCTGCCCCTGCGGCAACAGGGCCACGAAGAAGTACGTGTCGAAGCGGCGCGGCTCGAACTCCGGCGTGATCCACCGGCTCCACGGCAACAGCAGGTCCGACCGGAGCGTCAGCCCCCGGCCGGTCAGGAACTCGGCGAAGTGGGTGCGCCGCTTCTCCAGGTCGACCCGGGCGGCTTCCCAGTCGTCCCCGCTGACGTCCCCGACCACGGTGGCCGGGGCCGGACGGTCGCCGTCGGGCTCGACGGCCGGGCCGGCGAGGAGGACGCCGGCCTCCTCGAAGACCTCGCGGGCGGCGGCGCACACCACCGCGCGGGCCGCCTCGGGCGCGACGCCCAGCCGTCGGCCCCACTCCGTTGGCTGCGGGCCGGCCCAGCCCGGGTGCGCGTGCGCGTCGGACGGGTCCACGCCGCCGCCGGGGAACGCGTACACCCCGCCGAAGGCCATGGCGGCGACCCGGCGGATCACGTACACCTCGAAGCCTGCGTCGGACGGGCGCAGCAGCAGCACGGTGGCCGCGACCCGGGGCGTCGCCGGCACGCCGCCCTCGGCCCGGAACCGGCGGGCGTGCTCGACCAGGGCGGCCGGGGCGGGAAAGCCGCCGCTGTCGATCGTCATGCAGGCGAGCCTAGCCGGGGCGCCGCCTCGTTGACCGACTTCGTTTCCTTGAAGTGGGGTGGTCCTCGGGAGACGATGGCGCGTTCTCCTGGATGTGGAGTCGATGATGAGCGGGGCGGGTGACGTGCGGGAACGTGATCTGCGCTAGCGTCCGGCGCATGACACGTTGGGGCATCCTGGCCACCGGAAACATCGCCGCCCGCTTCGCCGAGGACCTCCGGCTGACGCCGGACGCCGAGCTGGTCGCGGTCGGCTCGCGTACGGCCGAGGCCGCCGAGTCGTTCGCCGCCACGCACGGCGCGCAGCGGGCGTACGGCTCCTGGGCGGAGCTGGCCGCCGATCCCGACCTGGACGTGGTGTACGTCGCCACCCCGCACTCGGCCCACTACGAGGCCACCATGACCTGCCTGGAGGCCGGGCGGGCGGCGTTGGTGGAGAAGCCGTTCACGCTGGACCTGGCGAGCAGCGCCGAGCTGGTCGAGACGGCCCGCGCCCGTGGCGTCTTCCTGATGGAGGCCATGTGGATGCGGTGCAACCCGTTGATCCTGCGGCTGCTGGAGCTGATCGGCGAGGGCGCGATCGGCACGGTGACCGGCGTGCAGGCCGACTTCGGGCTGGGCGGCTCCTTCCCGCCGGAGAGTCGGATCCGGGCCCGCGCCCTGGGTGGCGGGGCCCTGCTCGACCTCGGCGTCTATCCGGTGAGCCTGGCGCATCTGCTGCTCGGCGTGCCCGACCACCTGCACGCCTGGGCCAGGATCAGCCCGGAGGGGGTGGACGAGAACACCGGCATCCTGCTCGGCTACGACTCCGGGGCGGTCGCCACGTTGAGCTGCGGCATCGTCGGGGCGAGCCCGGTGGTGGCCGCGATCACCGGCACCACCGGGCGGATCGAGTTGCCGTCGCCGTTCTTCCGGCCCGGCTCGGCGACCCTGCGCCGCGACGACGCCGAGCCCGAGACGATCACCACGGAGCTGGTCGGCAACGGCTACCAGCACGAGGCGGCCGAGGTGCAGCGCTGCCTGGCCGAGGGGCTGGTGGAGAGCCCGCTCGTCCCGCACGCCGCCACCCTGGAGGTGATGGCCCTGCTGGACGCCGTCCGCGAGCGCATCGGCGTCAGCTACCGCTGAGGCCGCCGACCCCCGTCGGCCTACCGGCGGCGGTTCAGTTCCAGGGCATGCTGGGGAACCAGCCGTAGCCGAACATGGCCGGCAGCCGCACGTCCCAGTAGACGACGGTGAACACGCCGAGCGCCACCAGCAGGGCGCCGGTGACCACGGCGGTGCGGGCCGGGCTGCCGGCCAGCCAGCGCAGGAATCCGCCCCGGGTGCCGACGATCAGCAGCGCGAAGAGCGCGGTGACGATGACGACGTTGCCGAGCGACTGGAGGATGAAGGCGCCCGCCCCGTACAGCGGGTTGCCCTCGTCCACCGCCCAGTGGAACAGCTTGTTGAACAGCGGGTACGGCCGACCGATCAGGAATCCGCCGATCAGCGCGCCGAGGGTCACCACCCGGGCCACCGGGCGGCCGGCGAAGACGTCCGGCAGCACGCCGAGCGCGGCCAGGCCGAGCCAGATCAACGCCAGGCCGATGAGGCCGAAGACCACCGAGGACTGGACCAGGCGTACCGGCAGGTCGCCGATCCGGTCGGTGGAGAGCTGCGGCAGGCGCTCGCCGAGCAGCACGCCGACGAAGCCGTACGCGCCGGAGACCACCACCATGCCCAGGGTGAGCCAACCGACCGGCCGCAGCAGCGACCGGAGCGCGCCCTGGGTCGCCTCGGTGGCGCCGGCCTGGCTCATCGGGCCGATCGAGGCGGCCATGGCGATGTTGCAGGCGGTGAACGTGCCGGCGAGCCCGGAGACGAACGCGAACAACAGGCCGGCGCCGGCCCCGGCGAGGGCGGTCTCCTTGGCGTCGTGGCCGAGCAGCGCGTTCGCCACGTTGTCGCCGATCACCGAGTCGACGAAGTGGTACGACCAGACCACGGCCAGCAGGACGCCGGCCAGCGCGCTGAGGGCGATCACCCGGCCGACCCGGGGTGGCCGCCCGGTGACGGGCGGGGCGGGGACGACCTCGACCCTGGGCAACGTACTCATCATCGGCACCTACCTGTCCGGCGACGGGGCAGGTCGGGGACGGCGGCGGCCCCGACCGGGACAGGGTCAGTGTGCCGATCTCCACCGGGCCGAAGTTCTTCGATGTTGCTCTATGTCTTCAGGGGTGCGGAAGATGTCGGGAAAGAGCGCCGCGGGCGCCGGGAAGGAGAGCCTCCCGGCGCCCGCGGGGTCAGGAGAAGATCGGGCGGACGAGGAGGTACATCAGGGCGCCGATGGTGCCGGCGGCGGGGAAGGTGAGGATCCACGCGCCGATGATGTTGCCGGCCACGCCCCACCGGACGGCGGAGAGCCGCTTGGTGGCGCCCACGCCCATGATGGCCGAGGTGATGGTGTGCGTGGTGGAGATGGGCGCGCCGAGCACCAGGGCGTTGAAGTAGAGCACGCCGCTGGCGACGGTCTCGGCGGCGAAGCCCTCCGGCGGCTTCAGGTCGATGATCTTCCGGCCCAGGGTGCGGATGATCCGCCAGCCACCGGCGTAGGTGCCGGCGGCGAGCACGGCCGCCGACGTCCAGAACGCCCACTCCGGAATGAAGCCCGGGTCGTCCTGGTACCCGCCGACGTAGAGGGCGAGCACCACGATGCCGATGGTCTTGGCGGCGTCCTGCATGCCGTGGCCGACGCTCATCGCGGCGGCCGAGGCGGTCTGCGCCCAGCGGAAGCCCCGGTTGAGCTTGCCCGGGTGCCCCTTCCGGAAGATCCACTGCACGGCGATCATCACGATGTAGCCGAGGACGAAGCCGACCATCGGGGAGAGCACCATCGGGATGACGACGTCCCGGCCGATGCCGGTCCACAGCACGGTGCCCGAGGCGGCCAGCGTCGAGCCGACCAGGCCGCCGATCAGGGCGTGCGAGGACGACGACGGCAGCCCGAAGTACCAGGTGATCAGGTTCCAGACGATCGCGCCGATCACCCCGGCGAAGACGATGCCGAGGCTCGCCGTGCCGGTGGGGAGGCTGACCAGGCCGCTGCCGACGGTCTTGGCGACCTCGGCGCCGAAGTGCGCGCCGATGAAGTTGCCCACCGCGGCCATGGCGAGGGCGACCCGGGGGGTGAGGGCGCGGGTGGAGATGCTTGTCGCGATCGCGTTCGCGGCGTCGTGGAACCCGTTGGTGTAGTCGAACGCCAGGGCTACCGCGATCACCGCCAGCACGGCGATGAGTTCGGGACTCACAGGTTCAGGACTCCTTGACCGCGATGGTCTCGACGGTGTTCGCCACGTGCTCGAAGGCGTCGCAGGCGGCCTCCAGCTCGTCGGCGACCTCCTTCATCTTCAGCACGGTCAGCGCGTCGTACTCGCCGGAGAAGAGCCGGACCAGCAGCATCCGGTACGCCTGGTCGCCGTCGTTCTCCAGCCGGTTGCACTCGATCCAGTAGTCCTCGAGATCCTTCATCGACTTCAGCCGGGGCATCGCCTCGGCGGTCAGTTTCGCCTGGGCGTCCAGGACGTTGACCAGCTCGTGCATCTCCCGGGGCAGCGACGGAAGCTTGGTCAGGCCGTACAGGTAGAGCAGGTTGCCGACCGCCTCCAGGTGGTCCATCACATCGTCCAGCAGCGACCCGAGGCGGTAGATGTCCTCCCGGTCGAAGGGGGTGATGAAGGTGGAGTTGATCTTCTTGTACAGCTCGTGGGTGATCTGGTCGCTGTCGTGCTCCACCTCGGTCAGCCGCTCGCTGACGGACTGGACGTCGACACCGGGCAGCGCCAGCTCGTTGAGCAGCTCCGTACCCTTCACCAGGTTCTGCGCGGCCCTGGTGAAGAGCTCGTAGAAGGCCCCCTCGGAGGGGCGGAAGGAAAACTTCACGGCACGGACCTCGTCGTATCGAAGGAAGGGTGGCGGACGCCCGGGTAGGGGCACTGCCCTGCGCATGCTAGGGAAGGGGTGACGACCGGAAAATGTCGGCCTACCCCCGGTCGGCCGACATTCACCTTTCGTTCACCCGCCGTTCATTCAAACCGGTCATCCCGCCAGCAGTCGCCGCCGCTCCCGGTCCAGGTCGACCCCGGCCGGCGGATACCCCAGGTCGAGCGTGGCGAACGTCTCACGCAACAGGTGCGCCACCGCCCAGTCCCGGTACCACTTGCGGTCCGCCGGCACCACGTACCAGGGCGCGGCGTCGGCGTCGCAGCGGGCCAGCGCCTCGGCGTACGCCGCCTGGTAGTCGTCCCAGCGGGCCCGGGCGGCGACGTCGGCCGGGTCGTACTTCCAGTGCTTGCGCGGATCGGTCAGCCGCTCCAGCAGCCGGTCCCGCTGCTCGGCGCGGGAGATGTGCAGCAGCACCTTGACCAGGGTCACGCCCTCCCCGACCAGCTCCCGCTCGAAGGCGTTGATCTCGTCGTACCGGGCCTGCAGGGTCGCCTCCGGGACCAGCGACTCGACCCGGGCGATCAGCACGTCCTCGTAGTGCGAGCGGTTGAAGACGCCCACCTGCCCGGGGGCCGGCAGCGCCCGCCGGACCCGCCACAGGAAGTGGTGGGCCAGCTCCTCGTCGGTGGGCGGCCCGAAAGCGGTGATCCGTAGCCCCAGCGGGTTCATCGCGCCGGCCACCCGCTTGATCGTGCCGTCCTTGCCGCCGCAGTCCATCGCCTGGAGCACCAGCAGCACCCGCCGGCCGTCCGTCGGGTCGACCTTCGCCGAGGCGAAGAGCATCTCCTGCTGGCGGGCCAGCTCCGCGCCGACCAGCCGGACCTGGGAACGGCACCAGGATTTGCGGTCCAGGCCGGTCACGGACGGGTCGGGCAGGCCGGGGGTGGAGCGCGGGTCGACGGCCGCGAGGTCGGCCTGCCGCGCGCCGCCCGGCGTCACCCGCAGCCGTCGCCGGATCCCGCCGGCCGGAGAGAAGATGTCGGGCTCGTCCGATGCGCTGTTCACTCTGCGATCATCACCCAGTCGGTCGCGCGCCGCCCGTCGGGCGGTTCGACCCGCCGGGTACGGCGTTCGGCTCAGAGCACCAGGGCCAACCACTTGCGGTACGAGGTGGCGAACGGCTCGGTGCCGTCACCGAGCGCCCCCAGCAGCCAGCGGGCGGCGGCCTCCGCCTCGGTGACCAGGTCGTCCGGGTAGCCGAAATCGACCCGGTGCTCGGCGAACTCGTCCTCGTCGCGCAACTCGACCAGACCGGTGGCGCGGCGACGCACCACGTCCAGGTCGAGGTCGACCAGGTGGACGGTGTCGTCGCCCTCCCAGCGGGCCGGGCTGGCGATGTCGCAGTACACCTCGCTGGTCCGGGGCGGCGGGTTGAACATGCCGGTCCACCAGGCGTGGTGCGGCACCAGCAGGACGAACGGGATCTGCTCCACGCTGGGCCGACCGTGGTAGATCGACGCGGTGCCGGCGGGCACCCCGAGCCAGACCCCGAGGTCGTCCTCGGCGAGGCGGCGGGCCGGGTAGTCGCGGTGCGCTCTGCCGTCGTACTTGCGGTAGACCACCCGGACCACGTCGCTCGGCATGGTTCGCAGCCTATCCCGTACCCCCCACCGGACGCCCCAGGGCACGAACCGATCGGGACTGACCGATTCCGGACGGTCACCCCGAACACGGGCCGATCCGCGCGGACGGTGTCGGCGGCGACGGGTACCGTCGCACGGTGACCCTGCCGCGCGCCTTCCCGAAGTCCGCCAGCTCCCGCTCCCGGCGCCGGGGGGCCCGGCCCAGCGGCGCGGAGCTGCTCGCCGCGGCGGTCGGCGCGGTGCCCGGCGGCGCGGCCCGCCCCGGCCAGCAGGAGATGGTCACCGCCATCGAGGAGTGCGTCGCCGACCGGGAACACCTGCTCGTGCAGGCCGGCACCGGCACCGGCAAGTCGCTGGGTTACCTCGCCCCGGCGCTGACCGTGGACGGCCCGGTGGTGGTCTCCACCGCCACCCTGGCCCTCCAGGCCCAGCTCGTCGACCACGACCTGCCCCGGCTCGCCGAGGCGGTCGAGCCGCTGCTGGGTCGGCGGCCGACGTTCGCGGTCCTCAAGGGACGGCACCACTACCTGTGCCTGGCCCGGCTGGACAGCTCCACCGAGGACGAGCCGGCCGACCTGTTCGACAGCGCCCCGGCCGCCGGGGGTGGCGGGCAGTGGCTCGGCGCGGTGGGCCGGCTCGGCAAGCAGGTCGAGCGGCTGCGGGACTGGGCGATGGAGACCGAGACCGGCGACCGGGACGAGTTGGACCCGGGCGTCGACGACCAGGCCTGGCGGCTGGTGTCGATGCCGGCCCGGGAGTGCGTCGGCGCGTCCCGCTGCCCGTTCGGCGCGGAGTGCTTCGCCGAGGCGTCCCGGGCGCGGGCCCGGGAGGCCGACATCGTGGTTACCAACCACAGCCTGCTGGCGGTGGACATGCTGGCCGGTCGGCAGATCGTGCCGCCGCACCGGCTGCTGATCGTGGACGAGGCCCACGAGCTGGCCGACCGGGTCTCCTCGGCGTCCCAGGCCGAGCTGACGCCGGAGCTGATCGAGCGCACCGGCCGGCGGGCCCGGCCGCTGGTCAAGCCGGAGGTCGCCGAGACGCTCGGCGAGGCCGGCGACGCGCTCACCCTCGGCCTCACCGAGGCCCCGGCCGGGCGGATCACCAACGGCCTGCCGGAGCTGCTGCGCCAGGCGTGCACCCTGCTCGACTCCGCCACCCGGGCCGCGCTGGACGCGATCGGCGACGTCAAGGCCGACGACCCGGACCCGGTCCGCAAACAGCAGGCCAAGGCGGCGCTGGACGACCTCTCCACCACCGCGCAGCGGCTGCTGGAGGAGGCCGACCACGACGTGGCCTGGGTGGAGAAGCCGGAGCAGGGCGGCCGGCGGGCGCTGGTGGTCGCGCCGCTGTCCGTCGCCGGCACCCTCGCCACCCACCTGTACGACGAGCGCACCGTGGTCGCCACCTCGGCGACGCTGACCCTGGGCGGCCGGTTCGACACGGTGGCCCGCGCCCTCGGCCTGGAGGCCCCGCCCGCCCCGACGCCGTCCCCGGCGGCGGACGCCCTGGCCACCGCCGCCCGGGGCGCGCAGCGGAAGACGTCAGGGGACACGCCGGCTGCCGGGCAGCCGGCGACGGAGGGCCCGGGCTGGCGCTCGCTGGACGTCGGCTCCCCGTTCGACTACGCCCGGCAGGGCATCCTGTACGTGGCGGCGCACCTGCCCCGGCCCAGCGTCTCCGGGCTGCCCGAGGCGGCCGGCGCGGAGCTGCTGTCGCTGGTGACCGCGCTGGGTGGCCGTACGCTGGGGCTGTTCTCCTCCCGGCGGGCCGCGCAGCAGGCGGCGGAGCTGCTGCGGGCGCGGACGGACCTGCCGATCCTGCTCCAGGGTGAGGAGTCCCTGCCGCTGCTGGTGCGCCGGTTCAAGCAGGAGCGGTCGAGCTGCCTGTTCGGGGTGATGTCGCTCTGGCAGGGGGTGGACGTGCCGGGCGACTCCTGCCAGCTCGTGGTGATCGACCGGCTGCCGTTCCCGCGTCCGGACGAGCCGCTGGCGGCGGCCCGCGCGGCGGCGGTGGACGCCGGGGGCGGGTCCGGGTTCGCCGCGGTCAGCGTGCCGATCGCCGCGATCCGGCTGGCCCAGGGCGTCGGGCGGCTGATCCGCTCGACCGGTGACCGGGGCGTGGTCGCGGTGCTGGACTCCCGGCTGGAGACGGCCCGCGGGTACGGCCCGTTCCTGCGCCGGTCGCTGCCGCCGTTCTGGTACACCACCCGGCCGGAGGTGGCCCGGGGCGCGTTGGAACGCCTGGCCGACTCCTGACCCCGCCCGGTGCCCCCGGACCGTGGGCTTTCTCGCCGGCCGCCGCCATTTCGGCGAAACCGCGCTGTCCGGGCCGCCGGACACCCCGACGTCGCCGAAACGGCGCTGTCCGGGCGGCCGGACACCCCGACCGCGCGGGGCGTGGCCCGGCCGGGACGGGTCAGGGGGCCTTGGCGGCGACCACCACCGCGTCCGGCGGAGTCTCCGGCACGGTACGGGCGGCGAGCCGCCGGACGGCGGTGTTCAGCACGGCGATCAGCGGCACCGAGACCAGCGCCCCGGTGATGCCGGCGAGCACCACACCGGCGGCGATCCCGATGATCACGGCGAGCGGGTGGATCGCCACCGCCCGACCCATGATCAACGGTTGCAGGATGTGCCCCTCCACCTGCTGCACGCCGATCACCACGCCGAGGATGATCAGGGCGGTCACCGGCCCGCTGTCGACCAGCGCCACCAGCACCGCCACCGCGCCGGACAGGGTCGCCCCGACGATCGGGATGAACGCGCCGAGGAAGACCAGCGCCGCCAGCGGGAACGCGAACGGGATGTCGAAGACGACCAGGAAGATACCGATGCCGACGGCGTCGATGAAGGCCACCAGCACGGTGGCCCGGACGTACGCCACCAGGGTCGACCAGGACGCCTGACCGGCGTCGTCGACCTTCCAGCGGGCCGCGACCGGCAGCAGCCGGACCAGGAAACGCCAGATCTGCCGGCCGTCCCGCAGGAAGAAGAACGTCGCGAAGAGCACCAGCAGCGCTCCGGTGAGCACCTCGGCGACGGTGGCGGCGGTGGAGAGCGCCCCGCTGGTCAACCGGTTGGTGTTGTCGTTGACCCACTGCTGACCTTCGCTGATGTACCGGTCGAGCTGCCCGTCGCTCATGTGCAGCGGCCCGGTCTTCAGCCAGTCCTGGATCTGCCGGACGCCCTCGGAGGACTTCGCGCTCAGCTCCGGCACCCCGTCGATGAACTCGTTGACCACCAGGGTCAGCGTGCCGATCACCGCGGCCAGCCCGGCGACCAGCACCACCGCGGTGGCCAGCGAGCGGGGGAACCGGGCCCGCAGCAGCCAGCCCACGGCGGGCGCGAGCAGCGCCGACAACAGCAGCGCGACGGCCAACGGGATGATCACGATCCGGATCTGACCGACGATCCTCAACAGCGCCCAGCCGACCAGCCCGACCACGATGAGCCGCCACGACCAGGCCGCGGCGATCCGCAGCGCGTGCGGCACGTCGGCGTCGTCCCGGCTGACCGTGGAGCTGTGCAGGGCGGCGGACGGCTCCGCGCCGACCACCACCGCCGACGCCGGGGCGACCGGCCCGGGCTCGGCCGGCGAGGCCGTCCCCGTCCCCGACCCGGGGACGGCAGCCCGTCGCCGCAGGTCGTGGGCCTGCTCACGGTCGCGGTCGCGGCCCTCGCGCACCGCGTCCCGGCCCGACTCGTACGCGCGACGCAGCCGGCTGCGGATCCGTTCGAAGCGGCTCAAGCCGACCTCCTGCTCACCATGTGTCCACATACGGTAACGGCCGGACATGTTCCCGCGGGAACGTCACGGTAGGCCGGTCGCGCCACACATTGCCCAGGGCGGTCGTCCGGTAACCACCGCGCCGACGGAGGCGGCGGGCACGGTAGCGTCTCCTCCCGTGACCGCCGACCAGAACCTCGACGCCGGCCTGCCGATCCGCCTGCTGCACGATCGCGTGCTGGTGCGCCTGGAGGGTAACGAGGGCGAGCGCCGCTCCACCGCCGGCATCGTGATCCCGGCGACCGCCGCCGTCGGGAAGCGCCTGTCCTGGGCGACCGCCGTGGGCGTCGGCCCGAACGTCCGGTCGATCGTCTCCGGCGACCGGGTGCTGTTCGACCCCGACGACCGCTCCGAGGTCGAACTGCACGGGCGGGGCTACGTGCTGCTCCGCGAACGGGACGTGCACGCCGTCGCCGCCGAGCGCGTCGAGCCCGACTCCACCGGCCTGTACCTGTAGGCGTCCCGCTCCCCGGGGTCTGTGCCGTTTGCCCACCGCCGCGGCGGGAAGCCAGGCACGTCCGCGCCCTGGGGAGGGATGATGCCGATCTTCCTGAAGAAGCTGCTCGTCATACTGAGCGTCGGGTTCCTGATCTACTTCATGGCGTTCCGGCCGCAGGGCGCCGCGGACCTGTTCAGGGCCATCGGGGTGGCGCTGCTGGCCATCGCCGCCGGCCTGGGTGACTTCCTGACCAGCCTGTTCAGTTGAGCGCCCGGCCCCCGGGCCGCCGTCAGCGGGGAGCGCCCGGGTGCCAGCCGGCGGGCGGGGCGGGCCAGTGCGGCCCCGGCGGGTACGGCACGGGTGGCGGCGGCGGGGCGAGCACCACCGGGATCGGCACGACCGGCTCGTCCGGCGGATCCACCGGCCGCTGGTGGCCGTCGGGGAACCGCAGGTGGTAGCGGTGCCCGTCCCAGATGCCGAGCGGGGTCTGCGGGTCGCGGCCGACGAAGAACCACCGGTACGCGGAGATGGTCTCCAGCAGCAGGCGTTCCTCGGCGGCGGTCCGTTCCCGGTCGACGGGGCGGAGGTCCAGGCCCCGGCGCATGCCGTCGCGGAGCAGGGCCAGCCGGGTGGCCGCGAACTGGTAGCCCCGCATCGCCTTCACCGCGCGGTCCCCGCCGACCCGGCGGGCCCAACTGCGGGCGGCGTGCCGCCGGCCGAGGCTGCCCAGCGCCGCCACCTCCGGCGGCGTGAGCCAACCGGCGCGGACGTAGTCCGGCAGGGTGCGCTCGGTGAGCCGCCCCTCCCAGGCGCGCAGCCAGACGGCCAGGCCCACCATGCCGAAGAAGATCGGCACCATCACGCCGATGTACCCGTAGAGGGCGACCAGCGGCTGCCCGGTGGCGGCCACCAGCGACGGGACCAGGTTCCAGGTGCCGTGCAGCATCATCGCCACCAGCAGGCCGGCGATCGGCGCGAGGAAACGGACCCGCCGGTCGGCGGACCGGGCGGCGATGCCCAGCCCGACGCCGGTCATCGCGGTGAACAGCGGGTGGGCGAAGCCGAACAGCAGGATCCGGACGATGAAGATGGCCAGCACCTGCTGCGCGCCGGTGGCCGGGCCGTACTCCTCGACGCCGGTGCGGTAGCCGTACCCGCCCAGGTAGAGGATGTTCTCCACCATGGCGAAGCCGATCGCGGAGAGCCCGCAGTAGACCAGACCGTCGGTGATGCCGGACCACTCCCGCCGCCGGAAGATCAGCAGCAGGATCGGGCCGAGCGCCTTGGTCAGCTCCTCGATGAACGGGGCGACCAGCACGGCGGTGAGCGCGTCGGGCAGGTCCCACGCGGCGAACCGGCCGGCGAAGAACTCGTTCACCGTCAGTGACGCCGCGGTGGAGACGAACGCCCCCCAGGCGAAACAGAAGATCAGGTACTTCAACGGCTCCGGCTCGTAGCGGTCCAGCCAGAGGAAGCACGCCACCAGCACCGGGACCGGCAGGATCGCGGCGACCAGGCCGATCAACAGCGCCTCGACGCCCAGGCTCTGCCCCAACGTGAAGATCATGAAGATGGCGCAGGCGGCGATGACCAGGATGGTGCCGGCCAACACCACGTACCGTCGCCAGCTCGTCCGGCGGGCGGGCAGCGGGGTGACCGGCGGGCCCGGGGTGTGCAGGGCGGGGCTCGGCGGCGGCGGACCGGCAGGCGCTGCGCCGGGCGGGGTGTCGGCCATGCGCTCAGCGTATCGACCCCCGGCCGACCCGACCGGCCGCATGCCGGTCCCGGCGGTCAGGCCACCGGCGGCGGCACACCGGTCCCGGCGGTCGACGGGCCACCGGCGGTCAGGCCACCGGCGGTCCGGCGTCGCCGGTCCGCCGGTCGGTGGGCGACGAGGGCCGTTCGTGCTCGCCGAACGCGCTGCGGACCAGCCGGTTGGCCTCCTCCTGGTCCAGACCGGAGGCGACCATCAGGTCGCTGGCGGTGGTCCGCACCTGGGCCACCACCACGCTGCCGGAGAACCCCACCCCCTGCTCGTACGCCCGCCCCGCCTCGCTGACCGCGCGCAGCGTCCGCTCCCGGGCGTCGCCCGGCTCCGCCCCGACGGCGAACTCGTGCCGCAGCAGCCGGACCGCCTCGGCCAGGTGCCCGACCGCGTCGGGCAGCGGCTCCGGCGTCGGCTCCTCGTCCTCGATCATGGTGATCGCCCGGCGGATCAGGGTGCCGCTGTTGCGCATCGCCCGGTCGATCGGCTCGGCCGCCTCGGCGTAGTGGGCCAGCTCGCTGCGCCGGTGCCAGCGCGCCGGCGAGATGGTCAGGGT
Source organism: Micromonospora sp. WMMD882 (assembly GCF_027497255.1). Lineage (NCBI taxonomy): Bacteria > Bacillati > Actinomycetota > Actinomycetes > Micromonosporales > Micromonosporaceae > Micromonospora > Micromonospora sp. WMMD882. The sequence continues at coordinate 5,293,601 of NZ_CP114903.1, read as the reverse complement.
CTCCTTCGCCCCGTCGATCGCCTCGGTGAACGCGGCCAGCTCCTCCTTGTTCGCCCGGAGCCGTTCCAGGGCCCGCTGGCAACGCTCCCGGTCGTGGTCCCGGATCGCCTCCGCCGTCACGTCGAGCTGCTCGGCCAGCAGGTCCAGCGCCGGCCGGGCCGCCCGGTTGATCACCCGGAGCGGGTTGAGCGGCAGCAGCACGGCGGTCACCAGCAGGGCGATACCGCCGCCGACCAGGGCGTCGACGAACCGGGGCAGCTCCAGATCCTTGGTCGACGGACTCAGCGTGGCGATCAGCACGGCGGTCGCCGCCGCCTGGATGACCACCGCCACGCTGCCGCCCAGGAAGATCGAGACGATGATGGCCAGAGTGACGATCAGGCCCAACTGCCAGGGGCCGGTGCCCAGCAGGTAGATCAGCACGTCGCCGATCAGCACGCCGATGCCCACCCCGACGATCAGCTCGATGGTGCGGCGCAGCCGCTGACCGACCGACGCCGCCAGGGTGCCGACCGCCGAGATCGGCGCGAACACCGGCTCCGGGTTGTGCAGCAGCTCGTGCGAGGCCACCCAGGCCAGCGCGGCGGCCACCCCAGCCTGCACGGCCAGGCCCGCCGCGCTGCGTACCCGGTGCGTCCGGTCCCGCAGCGTGGCGTGACCCCGTTGCCGCAGCTCCACCATCGCCCCGGCGATCCGGGCGGTGTCGACGTCGACCAGTCCCTGCCGCAACTCGGTCCGCGGCGGGCGGTGTCGGTCACGGGCAGCGGCCATGGGCGGGACTACCCGCGCCACGCGTGGTGAATCCTGGCGGTCGCGGGCCGTACGGCACACTGCGCCTGTGGAGACGCTGGAGCGACGGTGGCAGGCGGCGGCCCGCGGGGTGGGTGCCCCCGACCCGGCGGCGGTGGCCGGGGCCGGCACGGAGCTGCTCACCCGGTGGCGGGAGCCGCACCGCCGCTATCACACCGTCGACCACCTGACCGCCGTGCTGGACGTGATCGACCGGCACGCCGGGCACGCCGACCGGCCCGACCTGGTACGGCTCGCCGCCTGGTGCCACGACGCGGTCTACGATCCGCGCGCGCCCGGGGACACCAACGAACGCGACAGCGCCGCGCTGGCCGGTGACCTGCTCACCGCCGTGGGCGTGCCGACCGACGCGGTGGCCGAGGTACGCCGGCTGGTGCTGCTCACCGCCGGGCACGCGGTCGCCGCCGACGACCGGGACGGCGCGCTGCTCTGCGACGCCGACCTCGCGGTCCTCGCGGCCACCCCGCAGCGGTACGACGGGTACGCGGCCCGGATCCGTCAGGAGTACGCGCACGTGCCCGAGGCGGCGTTCCGGTCCGGCCGGGCGGCCGTGCTGGAGAAGCTGCTCGACCTGCCCGCCCTGTTCCACGTGCCGGCGCTGGCCGCCCGCTGGGAGGCCCCGGCGCGGGCGAACCTGACCCGGGAGCTGACCACCCTGCGCCACCCCGACTGACCCACCGCGTCCCCCGCCACCACGGTCACCCGGCCCGCCGTCGCCCGGTCACCCTGTCGGCTGCCGCCGTGAGCGGCCGGCGCACGATGGCCGTCGCCCTGAGCTGACGTTAACCTCTGCTGCATGTCCGGTTCCCCCCTCCTCGACGAGCTGCGGGCCGCGCTCGGCGAGAACGCCGTCCTGACCGACCCGGATCTGCTCCGGACGCACCAACGCGACGAGGCCGACCTGTGCGCCGCCGGCCTGCCGCTGGTGGTGGTGCGCCCCCGGGACACCGGGCAGGTGGTGGCGGTGGTCCGGGCGGCGGCCCGGCACGGGGCGCCGGTGGTGCCGCAGGGGGCCCGGACCGGGCTGGCCGGCGCGGCGAACGCGGTCGACGGCGCGGTGGTGGTGAGCACGTCGGCGCTGGACGCGATCCTGGAGATCGACCCGGTCAGCCGGATCGCCGTCGTGCAGCCCGGGGTCGTCAACGCCACCCTGGCCGGGGCGGTACGCAAGGAGGGGCTCTACTACCCGCCCGACCCGGGGTCGTGGGAGTCGTCCACGATCGGCGGCAACGTGGCCACCAACGCCGGTGGCATGTGCTGCGTCAAGTACGGCGTGACCACCGAGTACGTGCTCGGCCTGGAGGTGGTGCTCGCCTCCGGCGAGGTGCTGCGCACCGGTCGGCGCACCGCCAAGGGCGTCGCCGGGTACGACCTGACCCGGCTCTTCGTCGGCTCGGAGGGGACGCTCGGGATCGTCACCGAGGTGACCCTGGCGCTGCGGCCCGCCCCGGAGGAGTCGCTGACCCTGGTGGCGGTCTTCGACTCGACCACCGACGCGGGCGCCGCCGTCGCCGGGATCGCCGCCCAGGGGCTCAGCCCCAGCCTGCTGGAGCTGCTCGACCGCACCCACCTGGCGGCCATCGAGGCGTACCGGCCGATGGGGTTGCGCACCGACGCGGAGGCGCTGTTGCTCGCGGCGGCCGACACCGGCCCCCGGGCGGCGGCCGACCTGGCCCGGCTGGCCGAGGTCTGCTCGGCCGCCGGGGCGTCCGAGGTGTACACGGCCACCGACGCGGTGGAGGCGGCGGCGCTGCTCCAGGCCCGCCGGCTGGCCCACCCGGCGATGGAGGCGTACGCCGCCCGGACCTACCCGAACGGCAACGGCGGTCTGGTGATCGACGACGTGGCGGTGCCGCGCGGCGCGCTCGCCGCCCTGCTCGACGGGGTGGCGAGGATCGCCGTCGAGTGCGACGTGCCGATCGGGGTGGTCGGGCACGCCGGGGACGGCAACATGCACCCCAACATCGTGGTCGACCGCGCCGACCCGGCCAGCCTGGAACGGGGGCGGCGCGCCTTCGACGAGATCATGCGGCTGGGCCTGGAGCTGGGTGGCACCTGCACCGGCGAGCACGGGGTGGGGCTGCTCAAGCGGGAGTGGCTGGCCCGGGAGATCGGCCCCGTCGGGGTCCGGGTGCACCAGGCGATCAAGGCGGCCCTGGACCCGGACGGTCTGTTCAACCCCGGCAAGGTGCTCTGAGGGCCGCCGCGGGTCAGCCGGGGGTCGGCAGGCCGCTCGGGTCGGTCTCCACGCCCCGGTCGGCGGCGAAGCCGCGTACGTCGGGCGCGCCGAGCCGGGCCGCGTCGGCGGTGGCGTCGTCCGGCATCCGCTGCGACTGGCGTTCCGCCTCCACCCGGGCCCGGTAGTGCGCGACCTCGCGGGCCCGCACGTCGGCGTTCCAGCCGAGCACCGCGCCCATCAGCTCCGCCGTGTGCTCCGCCGACTCCAGCCCACGGTGGCTGGTCTCGAACGAGATCCGGGTCCGTCGGGTCAGCACGTCCTCCAGGTGCAGCGCCCCCTCCGCCCGCGCCGCGTACGTCACCTCGGCGGCCAGGTACTCCGGGGCCCCGGCCAGCGGGGCGGCCAGCAGCGGATCGGCCGCGATCAGGGCGAGCAGCTCCCGGGTGACGCTGCCGTACCGCTCCAGCAGGTGCTCGACCACGCCGACCGGCGTCCCGTGCCGGCGGGCCAGGTCGGCCCGGTCCCGCCACATGGCGGCGTACCCGTCCGCGCCGAGCAGCGGCAGGTCGGCGGTGCGCGAGGGACGGACCCCGCCGAGCCGGCGGGCCGCCCGGTCGACCACGTCGGCGGCCATCACCCGGTACGTCGTGTACTTGCCCCCGGCGACCAGCAGCAGCCCGAGCATCGGCTCGACCACCGCGTGCTCCCGGGACAGCTTCGACGTGGAGTCGGCCTCGCCGGAGAGCAACGGCCGCAGCCCGGCGTAGACGCCCTCGATGTCGGCGACGGTCAACGGCCGGTTCAGCACCGTGTTGACCTGGTCCAGCAGGTAGTCGATGTCCCGCGCGGAGGCGGCCGGGTGGGAGCGGTCCAGCCGCCAGTCGGTGTCGGTGGTGCCGATGATCCAGTGCCCGCCCCACGGGATGACGAACAGCACCGAGGTGGCCGTCCGCAGGATCAGCCCGGTCTCGCCGGTGATCGCCGAGCGGGGCACCACCAGGTGTACCCCCTTGGAAGCCCGCACCCGCAGGCCGGGGCGCAGCCCCACGTCGTTGAGCATCCGCGACATGTCGTCGCTCCACACGCCGGTCGCGGCGATCACCGTGCGGGCGCGTACCTCGAACTCGGCGTCCGGGGAGCCCGGGGCCGCCTCCAGGTCGCGGACCCGGACCCCGGTGACCTCCCGGGCCTGCCGGATCAGGCCGACGGCGCGGGCGCTGGTCACCACGGCCGCGCCGAGGCTCGCCGCGGTGCGGGCCAGGGTGACCACCAGCCGGGCGTCGTCGACCTGCCCGTCGTAGTAGCGGATCGCCCCGGCCAGCCGGTCGGCGCGCAGGCTGGGGAAGACCCGCCGGGCGCCCTCCCGGCTCAGGTGCCGGTGCAGCGGCATGCCCCGACCCCGGCCGAAGACCCCGGCGAACGCGTCGTACGCGGCCACCCCGGCGCCGTAGTAGGCCCGTCGGAAGGCCCGGCCCGGCAGGCCGCGCACCCCGCCGTCGTCGGGCAGCGGCACCAGGATCGGCACCGGCCGGACCAGGTGCGGGGCGAGCCGGGTGGCGAGCAGCCCCCGCTCGGTGAGCGCCTCGTGCACCAGCCCGAGCTCCAACTGCTCCAGGTAGCGCAGACCGCCGTGGATCAGCTTGCTGGACCGGCTGGAGGTGCCGGCGGCGAAGTCCCGCGCCTCGACCAGGGCCACCTTGAGCCCGCGGGAGGCGGCGTCCAGGGCAGCGCCCGCGCCGGTCACCCCACCGCCGATGACCAGGACGTCGAACCGCTCGGCCCGGAGCCGGCGCAGGTCGTCGACCCGCCGGACGGGAGAGAGCCTACCGGCCGTGGAACGGGATACGTTGGGGTCACGCACCCGTTCACGGTAGCCGCACCGGCCGCCGCACGGCACACCGTGCATCCGCCCCGTACCGTACGGTCATGCAACCCGCGCCGCTGCCCGGTCCGTTCGCGCCGCCGCCCACTCCGGCTCCACCGAGCGCGTTGCCGGTGGTCGCGGCCGTCCTGGCGGGCTGCTGGACGGTCGGGGTGGTTCTGCTCCCCCAGGTGGTCGGCTGGCTGGTCGAGCAGGTGATGCTCGCCACCGGGCTGGACCGGCCGGTCTGGCTCTGGCCGGCGGTCTCCCTGCTGACGATCGTCATGGTGGGGGTGCCCGCGCTGCTGTTGGCCCTGGTGCCGCGTTCCGACGCGGTCCGTGCCGTCGGCCGCGCCTGGCTGGCCGGGGTGTCGGCGCTGGGCGCGCTCGGCCTGCTCCGGATGATCCCGGCGGTGCACCACGAGGCGTACCTGGCCGGGCTCGCCGTCGTCGCCGTGCTGGCCGCCGTGGTCATCGCCCGCCTGCGCCGCCGGGCCGCACGGCCCGACCCGGCGGACGCGCAGACCGGCGGGCACGGACAGACCGGCGGGCACGCGCAGACCGGCGGGCACGGACAGACCGGGGCGCACGCGCAGACCGGCGGGCACGGGCGGGGGGCGGGCGCGCCGGTGACGCTGCTCGCGGTCGCCGCCGGGCTGCTCCTGCTGCTGCCCTGGCTCTGGCTGGGCGCGCTCGGCGGGCTGCTGGAGACGGCGCTCGCCGTGCTGGCGGCGACGGCCGTCGGCGTGCTCGCCGGAGCGCTGCTCGACGCGGAGCTGTGGGCCCGCTTCGGGGCCGGGCCTGACCGTCGACCGGCCCGGCTGGTGCTGGTCGGCGGCCTGGTGGCCGGGGTGACGCTGCTCCTGCTCGCCGCCGGCGTCGGCCACTCGGGCAGCCAGCTCGCCCTGCTGCTGACGCTGCCGCCGGCCGGTTTCGTGCTGGCCGCGCTCCAGGCCACGCCCGCCGGGCCGAGCGGTCCGGCCCCGGTCCGCTGGCTGGTCGGTCTCACGGTGCTCGGCCCGCTGGCCGGCGCCGACCCGGAGGAGGTCACCCTGCTGCTGACCACCACCCGGGACGTGCCGTTCTGGGTGGCGGTCGCCGCCGGGGCGGCGTTCGCCGTCGCGCTGCTGGTCGCCCTCGGGTACGGCCTGCTGCTGCCCCGCCGCGCCCCGGGCCGCCCGGTCGCCGCGGTGACCGTCGGCGTGCTGCTGGTCGCCGCCGCCGGGGTGTACGCGGGCCCCGGCCAGCCCGGTCTCTCCGGTGAACGCCTGCTGGTGGTGCTCCGCGAGCAGGCCGACCTGCGGGACGTGCCCCGGGCCACCGGGGCGGCCGGACGGGACGCCCGGGTCCGCGCGGTCTACCGCCGGCTCGTCGACACCGCCGACCGCAGCCAGGCCGACCTGCGTCGACAGTTGGCCCGGCTACGGCTCCCGTACACGGCGTACTACCTGGTCAACGCGATCGAGGTGGACGGCGGGCCGGCGGTGCGGGCCTGGCTGTCCAGCCGCCCCGAGGTGGACCGGGTGCTGGTCAGCCAGCGGTTGCGTCCGTTGCCCGCGCCGGTCGGGGTCAGCCGGGGCGACGCGACCGCGCCGACCGGTCCGGAGTGGAACATCCGGATGATCGGCGCCGACCGGGTCTGGTCGGAGCTGGGCGTGGACGGCGCGGGGATCACCGTGGGCAGCTCGGACTCCGGGGCGGACGCCGGTCACCCGGCCCTCGCGGCCGGTTTCCGGGGCGGCGACGACTCCTGGTACGACCCGTGGGACGGCAGCCGGTCCCCCCGGGACACCGGTGGGCACGGCACGCACACCGTGGGCAGCGCGGTGGGACGCGGCGGCATCGGCGTGGCCCCCGGGGCGACCTGGACGAGCTGCGTGAACCTGGACCGCAACCTGGGCAGCCCGGCCCGCTACCTGGACTGTCTCCAGTTCATGCTGGCCCCGTTCCCGCCCGGCGGCGACCCGTTCACCGACGGTCGGCCGGAACGCGCCCCGCAGGTGCTCACCAACTCGTGGGGCTGTCCCGTCATCGAGGGCTGCGACCCGGCGGCGCTACGGCCGGCGACCGTCGCCTTCGAGGCGGCCGGGGTGTTCGTGGTGGCGGCGGCCGGCAACACCGGCCCGTACTGCGGCTCGATCGACGACCCGCCGGCGACGCACCCGGACGTGTTGACCGTCGGCGCGGTGGACCGCTCCCGCCGGGTCACCGACTTCTCCAGCCGCGGCCCGGGGCAAGATGGCGGCAAACCGGACGTGGTGGCGCCCGGCGCGGCGGTGCGGTCGGCGATGCCCGGCGGCGGGTACGCCGTCCTGGACGGCACGTCGATGGCGACGCCGCAGGTGGCGGGGGTGGTGGCGCTGATGTGGTCGGCCAGTCCGGCGCTCGTCGGCGACCTGGAACGCACCCGGCGACTCCTGCGGGACACCGCCACCCCGGTCGAGCCGCCGCCGGGGGCGGCCGGTCGGCCCGACAGGTGTGGCGCGACGGCCGACGCGGGCGCGGGGCTGGTGGACGCGTACGCCGCCGTGCGGGCGGCCCGCCGCTGAGCCCAGGGCCGTCCCGCCGTCAGGGCGGTCCACGGTACGACGGAAGGGGCGGGCCGCTGACGCGGCCCGCCCCTTCGGCGTGTGTCGGAACCGGACTCAGAAGTCCATGTCCCCGCCACCCGGGCCAGCCGGGGCGGCCGGGGCCTTCTCCGGCTTGTCGGCCACGACGGCCTCGGTGGTGAGGAAGAGCGCCGCGATCGACGAGGCGTTCTGCAGCGCCGACCGGGTCACCTTGGCCGGGTCGATGATGCCGGCGGCCAGCAGGTCCACGTACTCGCCGGTCGCGGCGTTGAGGCCGTGACCCGGGTCGAGGTTGCGGACCCGCTCGACGACGACGCCACCCTCGAGGCCGGCGTTGACGGCGATCTGCCGCAGCGGGGCGTCCAGCGCGATCTTGACGATCTGCGCGCCGGTCGCCTCGTCGCCGGCCAGGTCCAGCTTGTCGAAGGCGGTCTTGCCGGCCTGCACCAGCGCGACGCCACCACCCGGGACGATGCCCTCCTCGACGGCGGCCTTCGCGTTGCGGACGGCGTCCTCGATGCGGTGCTTGCGCTCCTTCAGCTCGACCTCGGTGGCCGCGCCGACCTTGATCACCGCGACGCCGCCGGCCAGCTTGGCCAGCCGCTCCTGCAGCTTCTCGCGGTCGTAGTCGGAGTCGCTCTTGTCGATCTCGGCCCGGATCTGGTTGACCCGGCCCTGGATCTGCTCGGCGTCACCGGCGCCGTCGACGATGGTGGTCTCGTCCTTGGTGACGACGACCTTGCGGGCGCGGCCCAGCATGTCGAGGCCGACGGCGTCGAGCTTGAGGCCGACCTCCTCGCTGATGACCTGGCCACCGGTGAGGATGGCGATGTCGCCCAGCATGGCCTTGCGGCGGTCACCGAAGCCCGGCGCCTTGACGGCGACGGACTTGAAGGTGCCCCGGACCTTGTTGACGACCAGGGTGGCCAGGGCCTCGCCCTCGATGTCCTCGGCGATGATCAGCAGCGGCTTGCCGCCCTGCATGACCTTCTCCAGGATCGGGAGCAGGTCCTTCACCGACGAGATCTTGCTGTTGACGATCAGGATGTACGGGTCGTCGAAGACGGCCTCCATACGCTCCGGGTCGGTCATGAAGTACGCGGAGATGTAGCCCTTGTCGAAGCGCATGCCCTCGGTGAGCTCGAGCTCCAGCCCGAAGGTGTTGCTCTCCTCGACGGTGATGACGCCTTCCTTGCCGACCTTGTCCATCGCCTCGGCGATGATCTCGCCGACGCTGGTGTCACCGGCGGAGATGGAGGCGGTGGAGGCGATCTGCTCCTTGGTCTCGACGTCCTTGGCGAGCTTGGACAGCTCCTCCGAGACGTTGGCGACCGCGGCCTCGATGCCCCGCTTGAGGGCCATCGGGTTGGCGCCGGCGGCCACGTTGCGCAGACCCTCGCGGACGAGGGCCTGAGCCAGGACGGTCGCCGTCGTCGTGCCGTCACCGGCCACGTCGTCGGTCTTCTTGGCGACCTCCTTGACCAGCTCGGCGCCGATCTTCTCGTACGGGTCCTCGAGCTCGATCTCCTTGGCGATGCTCACACCATCGTTGGTGATGGTGGGGGCGCCCCACTTCTTCTCGAGCACGACGTTACGGCCCTTGGGGCCGAGGGTCACCTTCACGGCGTCGGCGAGCTGGTTCATGCCCCGCTCGAGGCCGCGACGGGCCTCCTCGTCGAACGCGATCATCTTGGCCATACGGCGTTGTCCTCCTGGACACTCACGGGCCACCCGAGTGTTGTGCCCCGGATGGGCCGCCTGGTGTACGCACCTTGGGACGTCGCCACCTGGCGACGACGACGTCCGTCGGCCGGGCCGGATAGCCCGCGACGACCGGCCATGTGCCACGCTGCGCGATGCCGCGTGACCGTGGCCCTACCGCCCCGACCATTGGCACTCACGCCATGCGAGTGCCAATGACTTGTTTAGCACTCTCCCCTGCCGAGTGCAAGCACGACGCCTTCCCGATCACCCCGTTCCGCGTGACGCCCGTGCCCCGTGGACCCCCGCCCCGGCCCGCCGACCCCCACCGGACTCCCCCACCCCGCCGTGCGCCGTCCGCCATCGGCCGCCCGCCGCCCCGCCGGCCTTCGGGCATCGGGGCGAAGCCGTGGCAGCCAACGACCCCCCAGGAGGGCCGACAGCCACCACGATCAGCACCGCCCCACAGAACCTGGAACGGTCCTCCTGGACGACGGGAGAACATGGGCCGCGCCGACGACGCACGAATGTGACGGCGCCCGCGACCGGACACGCCGTCAGCATCGGCAAGGTGGAGGCGACGGATGCCGCGATCGGTCACGCCGTCGGCGCCATGAAAGCATGAAAGAACGCGACGTTTCCCGCCATCGGGCGTCGTCCGCATCGTGAATGGCGGTGGCCCGAACAGGTCCGGGGCGGCCCTCGGGCTTTCCGAAGGCGGGCAGAAAGCCGCCGACGACGCCACCGGAAACCCGTCGACGGGCACCTCAGGGCGGGAACGTCAGGGCGGGAACGTCAGGGCGGGAACGTCAGGGCGGGAACGTCAGGGCGGGAACGTCAGGGCGGGAACGTCAGGGCGGGAGGGCCTCGGGCGGGGCGGGCCCGACGGATGAGGGCTCGCCCGGTCCGACGGATCGGATACCGGGCGGGCTCCACAGAAGACGGTGACCATGGGCCGCCACCAGGACGGCTGATCCGGACGGCCCGTGGTCTCCACTGACGGGGTGGCGTGGCTGGCCGCACCGCCACCGGCTCGACTCAGGCGATGACGCGTACCCGCTCGGCCTGCGGACCCTTCTGCCCCTGAGCGATCTCGAACTCGACCCGCTGCCCGTCGTCCAGCGCCTTGTAGCCGTCCATCTCGATCGCGGAGAAGTGGACGAAGACGTCCTGCCCTCCGTCGACGGCGATGAAGCCGTAGCCCTTTTCGGCGTTGAACCACTTGACGGTGCCTTGCGCCACGGTGCACTTCCTCACTTCGCTGGGCGACACGCAACCCCCGACACCGGCGGGCAGCCGGCATCGGAACCACCGGTGAACACCGACCCGGAAGCGGTCGATGTTCTGCGAACCGAAATCGCACGCTACACGAAGCGTGACCGCAGCGCACGACCACAAACCAGGGCGTATCGGTCAGCTCTCGACCCGGACGGGCATCGGCGGCCATCATTGCGGTAGGCATTCGGGCATGACGCGAAATTCGGCCCGGTCGACCCTGGGCGCCGCGCCGGTCCGGCGGATCCGACCGGCCGACGCCGCCCGGATGCGGGCCCTGCGGCTGGAGATGCTCGCCGACTCGCCGCTGGCCTTCCTGGAGACGCTCGCGGACGCCGCCGCCCGCCCCCACGCCGAGTACGCCGCCCGGATCGCGTACACCTCGCAGGGGTCGCACACCGCGCAGTTCGTCGCCGACCCGGGCGGCCGGCTGGTCGGTCACGCCGGCGGCGTCGCCTCCTCCGACGAGCTTGGCCTGACCGTGGTCTTCGGGGTCTACGTGACGCCGGCCCGGCGCGGCGGCGGGCTCCTCGCCGACCTGATCGACGGGGTCGCCGCCTGGTCCCGGGCATGCGGGCGGCCGGAGCTGATGCTGGAGGTGGTGGTCGGCAACGACCGGGCCTACCGGGCCTACCGGCGGCTGGGCTTCACCGACACCGGGGTACGCGTACCGCACCCCACGATCCCGGCCCTGCGGGAGCTCCAGATGCGGCGCGCCGCCTGACCGGTCGGGAGTCGTGCCGCCCGACCGGTCAGGCGTTGGCCCTCAGGCGGGGCGGCGGGTCTGGACGACCCGGAACCGGTTGGCGACGTACGCGCCGTCGGTGAGGGCGGCGTTGGCGGCCGGGTTGGCCCCGCTGCCGTGGAAGTCGGAGTACGCCGCCGACTGGTTGACGAAGACCCCGCCGGTCAGGTTGCAGGACAGGTGCACCCCGGCGTCGATCGCCGCCGCCTCGGCGGCGTCCAGCACGGCCTCGTCGGTGGTGTAGACCGCGGCGGTCAGGGCGCCCTTCTGCCCCACCGTGGCGCGCAGGACGTCGAGGCTGTGGGCGGTGGAGTCGGTGGCGATGACGAACGAGATCGGCCCGAACCACTCCCGGCCGTAGGTCGCCGTGGCGTCCGCGGCCAGCTTGACGATGGTCGGCGTACGGACCACCGCGTCAGGGTGGGCGGGGTGCTCCAGGGGCCGCGACTCCAGCACGACGTCACCGAGCTTGGCCGCCTCGTCCAGCCGGTCCAGCACGCCGTCGTTGACGATCGCGCCGGTCAGCTCGACCGCGCGGGCCGGGTCGGCGGTGAGCTTGGCCACCGCCCCGGCGATGCCCGCCGCGACCTCGTCGAAGCTCTTGTGCCCCTGGTCGGTGGCGATGCCGCCGGCCGGGATCAGGACGTTCTGCGAGGTGGTGCACATCTGCCCGCTGTAGAGGGTCAGCGTGAACCCCAGGTTGCGGCACATGCCGGCGAAGTCGTCGGTGGAGTCGATCACCACCGTGTTCAGTCCGGCCTTCTCGGTGTGCACCGCCGCCTGCCGGGCGTGCTGCTCCAGCCAGTCGCCGTACTCGGTGGAGCCGGTGAAGTCGACGATCCGGACGGCCTGGTGCAGGGCCAGGTCGGAGGCGAGCTTCTCGCCGGGCGCCTCGGCGGCGAGCAGGACGAGGTTCGGGTCGAAGCCGGCCTCGGCGAGCACCTCCCGGGCCAGCTTCACGGTGATCGCCAGCGGCAGCACCGCGCGCGGGTGCGGCTTCACGACCACCGGGTTGCCGGTGACCAGCGAGGCGAACAGCCCGGGGTAGGAGTTCCAGGTGGGGAACGTGTTGCAGCCGATCACCAGCGCGACGCCCCGGGGCACCACGTGGAACGTCTTGGTCATCCGCAGCGGCTCGCCCTTGCCGGCGGGCTTCTCCCAGGCCGCCGTCCCCGGGTGCCGGGTCATCTCCGCGTACGCGTAGGCGACCGCCTCCAGCGCCCGGTCGAGCGCGTGCGCCCCGCCGGCCTGGAAGGCCATCACGAACGCCTGCCCGCTGGTGTACTGCACGGCGTTGGCCAGCTCGAAGATGTGCCGGTGCAGGCGGGCCAGGATCTCCAGGCAGACGCCCGTGCGGGTCTGCGGGCCGGCGTCCCGCCAGCCGGGCAGGGCGGCGGAGGCGGCGGCGACCAGCTCGTCCACGCCGGCGTGCGGGTAACGCACGTCCAGCGGCACCCCGAACGGGCTCGCCTCGGTGGCGACCCGGTCGCCGGCGCCCGGCTGGTCGAGGGGGAAGTCACCGCCCAGGTACGCCTCGAAGGCGGCCCGGCCCTCGGCGGCGGCGGTCTCGCCGTACACGCGGGGGCTGGGCGACTCCGGGTAGGCGGACCAGTACCCGCGCTCGGTGATCGCGGTCAGCGCCCGGGCGAGGGTGTCGGCGTGCGTGGCGTACAGGGGATGCGGGGTCTCCGTCATGCCCGCCATCATGCCGCAGCCGGGGAACGGCCGTCACGGGCCGACCCGCAGGTGTCAGAAGTCGAGCTGCCACTCCATCCAGGCGTCGACCGGCCGGAAGCCCATCTGCTCGTTGACCGCGATCATGTACGAGTTGCTGGCCGCGTTGAAGGTGTCGATCACGCGGAGCTGCGGCTCGTGCGCCAGCACGTACCGCAGATTTTCGATCTTGCACAGCAGGCCGAGCCGGCGGCCCCGGTGCGCCGGATCGACGATGGTGATCTGCTGGAACGCGTGCCACGAAGTGGCCCGGTGGACGTCGATCATCGTCCAGGCGACCAGCCGACCGCTCGCGACGTGCAGGACCCCCTGGTGGTAGGCGCGACGGCCCCGGACGGCCAACACCCGGTCGACACCCCGGACCCGCTCGGCGTCGACCTTGTCCGGCTCCATGGTCAGGTCGCCGATCGGCGCGTCCTCCAGCAGCCGGCTGTCCAGGTAGGCGATGTCGTCGAGGTACTCCGCCGGGGTGGCCCCCTGCCAGCCGACCGTGCGGTAGCCGGCGGCCCGGCCGCGCGCGTCGGCCAGCAGCGCGTCCAGGGCCGGGTGGTCGAGGGTGGGGATCTCCAGGCGACGGCGCACCTCGGGCAGCGCCGGCTTGGCCCCCATCGCGGCGGCGAACCCGCTGCCGTTGTCCGGCCGGTCCGGCCCGTCGGGCAGCGGCCCGACCGTGGGGCCGATCAGCCGCTTGCGGCCCTGCCCGCGCAGCACCTGTACGGCGTACTCGTGCAGCGCGCGGCCGACGCCCCGCCGCCGGCGCGCCGGGTGCACCAGCAGCTCGACGCCGGCGTTGTCGAGATTTTCCAGAACGGACATCCGCAGCTCCAAATACCCGGCGGGCGTCCCGTCCAGGGTGGCCAGGGCAAGGTGCTGCGACCGGCCGGGCATCGGGTGCCGGAGCGTGGCCTCGAACGCCTCCCGGGCGTGCGGGAAGTCGGGCAGGTCGACGGCCTTGGCCGCCCCGCTGACCGCGTACGCCGCGTCGATCGCGGCCTGGTCGGACTCGTCGAACGACGCGATGACGATGCTCATCCGACGAGGGTGCGCCAGGAAAAGCAACCGGGCCAGCGATTTAAATCGCCGGCCCGGAGAAAGTTGGTCGGGAGGGACGATCGCACAACGCCTCCGGCGTTGGGTCGCAAGGCTTGAAAAGTCTCCGGCGAAAGCCCTCCCGCACGAAGCATCTTGCGCTCGTCCACTTGCTGTCGTCAAGGCCCAGGTGGGTGGTTTCTCGTACCGTGGGCGAAGAGTCAGTTACCCGACGGATCGACCGTATCCCCCGTTCGGGTGAGCCGTCCACCCCACCGGCCGACCCGACCACCCGACAGGACGGTCGGCGGTCGGCCGGCGCAGTGATGCACGCCGGTCGACCCGGCGACACGAACGCGGCGGTCAGCCGGCGGGGCGAGCGGCGGCGGTCAGCCGAGCAGGCCGGCGTCGCGGGCGGCGCGCAGCGAAGGCCGGATCCGGTGGGTCGGGCCGACCAGGCCGGCGACCGCGTCGATGGTCTTGAGACCCTCACCGGTGTTGAACACCACGGTCTCGGCCGTCGGGTCGAGCCGCCCGGACTCGACCAGCTTGCGCAGCACCGCCACGGTCACCCCGCCGGCCGTCTCGGCGAACACCCCGGTGGTGCGCGCCAGCAGTCGGATCCCCGCGCGGATCTCGTCGTCGTCGGCGTACTCCATCCACCCGCCGGTGCGCCGCACCGCCTCCAGCGCGTACAGGCCGGCGGCCGGGTCGCCGATGTTCAGCGACTTGGCGATGCCGGTCGGCTTGACCGGGGTGACGGTGTCGGAGTCGGCGTGCAGCGCGGTGGCGATCGGGTTGCAGCCGGCCGACTGCGCGCCGAAGACCTTCCAGCCGCCCGCCGGGGCCTCCACCAGGCCGATCTCCACCAGCTCGCTGAACGCCTTGTCGATCTTGGTGAGCAGCTCGCCGCTGGCCATCGGCACGACCACCTGCGCCGGGATCCGCCAACCGAGCTGCTCGGCCACCTCGTACCCGAGGGTCTTGGAGCCCTCCGCGTAGTACGGCCGGACGTTCACGTTGACGAACGCGGTGTCCTCGAACTCGTCGGTCTCCACCAGCTCACCGCAGAGCCGGTTCACGTCGTCGTACGAGCCGTCGATGGCGACCAGCTCGCCGCCGTACACGGCGGTGGTGACCACCTTGCCCTGCTCCAGGTCGCTGGGGATGAACACCACCGACGGCGTCCCGGCCCGGGCGGCGTGCGCGGCCACCGAGTTGGCCAGGTTTCCGGTCGAGGCGCAGGCGAACCTGGTGAAACCCAGGGCCCGGGCGGCGGTCAACGCCACCGAGACCACCCGGTCCTTGAACGAGTGGGTCGGGTTGGCGCTGTCGTCCTTGACCCACAGCGGGGCGGTGATGCCCAGCTCGGCGGCGAGGTTGCCGGCCGCGACCAGCGGAGTCAGCCCCGGGTCGAGGGTGACCCGGGTGGCCGGGTCCTGGCCGGCGGGGAGCAGCGCGGCGTACCGCCAGAGGTTCCGCGGGCCGGCCTCGATCTGCTCGCGGGTGACCGCGGCCAGGGCGGCGGCGTCGTAGTCCACCTCCAGCGGGCCGAAACACTCGTAACAGGCGTGCTGGGCGGCCAACGGGTACCGGGCCGAACAGGCGCGGCAGACCAGCGCGCGGGCCGGGCTGGCGGCGGTGTCGATGCCGGAGGCGGCGGGAAGCGTCGACGTCATGTCGAGGAGTCCTCTCATCTTTCCCCACGTCGCACCCTGCGGCGGGGACGGATTTGGCACCTGCCCCGCGCGGCGCTCAACTCTGAGCGCGCGGGGTGGTTGCCGGGGCGTCGTCGGGCCGTATCCCTCAGCCCCTCTGGATGAGGTATGCAGTTGTGCCGCCGAGTCTACGGGCGTCCACCCCCGGCCGCCGAACACCCTTCCCACCCTGTGAGCCACGCCCCTGCCCGCGCCGACCCGGTGAAGATAGGGTGCGGCGCATGTCGGCGTGGGTGGTGGTCGGATCGGCCGCGCTCGGGTGCGCGGCGGCGGGCGCCCTGCTGCCCCCGGTGGCGTACCGGCTCGCCGTGCCGTACGGGGCCCCGGCCCGGCCGGACTGCGCGCGGTGCGGGGGCCCGCTGCCCCCGGGGGCGGCCGGCTGGCTACGCCGGCCCGCCTGCGGACACCGTACGGGCGTGCCCCGCTGGTCGACCGCCGTGCTCGCCGGGCTGGCCGGCGGCCTGCTCGGCGCGGCGCTCGGCCCGGTGGCCGTGCTCCCGCTGTTCCTCGCGCTGGCCGTGCTCGGCGTGCTGCTGGCCGTCGTCGACGTCGCCTGCCACCGGCTGCCCGACCAGGTGGTGCTGCCGGCGCTGGCCGCCGCCCCGACGCTGTTCGCCGTGGTCGCCCTGGTCACCGGCCGGTGGGACGACTGGCTGAGGGCGCTGCTCGGCGGCCTGCTGGTCGGGCTGCTGCTCACCGGGCTGGTGCTGCTGCCCCGGGCCGGTTTCGGTTTCGGCGACGCCAAGGTGGGCGCGCTGCTCGGTTTCCACCTGGGCTGGCTCGGCTGGGACGCGGTGGTGCTGTGCCTGGTGCTGCCCTGGGTGGTGAACGTGCCCGTGCTGCTGGTGCTGCTGGGCG
Source organism: Micromonospora sp. WMMD882 (assembly GCF_027497255.1). Lineage (NCBI taxonomy): Bacteria > Bacillati > Actinomycetota > Actinomycetes > Micromonosporales > Micromonosporaceae > Micromonospora > Micromonospora sp. WMMD882. Next base: position 5,277,121 of record NZ_CP114903.1, on the reverse strand, counting down.
CCCGCCGGATCGGCTGGCGGTCGAGCGTGCCGTTCGGGCCGGCCCTGCTGGTCGGCGCGCTGCTGGCCGTCCTCGCGGTGGCCGCCTGACACCGCCGTCTCGGCGTCCGTGACCGCTGACCGGTCAGGTCACGGCCAGCCGGGCGGCGAGCTCGTCGGCCAGCTTCTTCGCCAGGTCCGGAGGCACCGCCGCGGCGATCGCCTCCGGGCTGAGGGCGGTCAGCACCGCCCGCACGACCTCCTCGCTGACATTGCGGCCGACCAGGGCGCGGGTGTTCTCCAGGGTCTCGTTGAGCACGTTCAGGGTGTTGTAGTTCGGCGGGATGCCCCGTCCGTCGTACTGCCAGGGCAGGGCGCGCATGGCGCGCGCGACGGCGGGGTCCTGCAGGATGGCCAGGAACTGAGCGGGTGTCATGTCGTCCTCGCTGTCGAGAGCGCTCGCCACGGTGGCGAGCAGGTGGTCCCAGGGAAAGTTCGGCCCCGGGTCGGTGTGTGTGGTGCCGCCCCAGGCCAACCGCATGTCGTTGTGCCCGTAGAAGGCCCGCACCCGGGGGTTGGCCACCATCTCGGCGACGGTGGCCCGCCGCACCGCGACGCCATGGTGGCGGCAGAGCGTCGCCAGCACCGTGGCGAGCCGGCCCCAGGCGACGTTGGCCAGCCACCACTGTCGGGAGCTGCCGGCGAGGCCGGTGATCTCGATCGCGATGGCGTTCTCGTTGCCGGTGCCGGAACCGGCGTGGCCGGCCCGGACGTCCGTGTCCAGCGACTGCACGATCGAGTCGGAGTCCACGTAGAAGTGGGCGCTGACGCCGTCGGTGCGTCTGGTCGCGTACGACGCCTCCTGCTCGGCGGTGGCGGTGTTGGCGGTGGCGTGGATCGCGATGCCGTACTTCAGACCGTCCCGGTCCGGGTAGACGTTGCGGCCCTGCACGAAGGGAATCCCGGGAACTCTCACGATGACTCCGTTCCGAAGTCGAGGTGGGTGACGGCGGCCAGGGCGTCAGACAAACACCTCGACCGTCACCCTGGCGGCAACGCCCGCCCACCCGGCATTGCGGACACGATCACGTCCGGCGGGGTTGACTGTCCTCACCGCTTCCGGACAGACCGGGACGGAGACCACGGAGGACGCCCCGTGCCCGGATCCCGTTACCTCGTATCGCTGACCGTCATGGTCCTCGCGGTCACGTTCGGCCTCGCCGTGCCCGCCGGCGCCGTCGCCACCTCGCTCTTCTACGCCAGCAACGACTCGTACGTGAACCTGGCCTCCCCGAACACCAACTACGACACCACGAAGGTGCTCGCGGTGGCCGCCGGGCCGACCCGGATGTCGTACGTCTCGTTCGTCGTCACCGGCATGACCGAGCCCGTCACCCACGCCCGGCTCCGGCTGCACACCCGGGACGTCGGTCACGCCGGCAGTCCCACCGGCGGCACCGTGGAGCAGGTCGCCAACAACTGGGTCGAGACGACCCTGCGGGCCGCCAACCGCCCGGCGCCGATCGGCACGCCGCTGTCCATGTTCGGCGCGGTCCGGCCTGACGGCTGGTACGAGGCGGACGTCACCCCGGCGATCACCGGCAACCTGATCGTCAGCTTCCGGATCTCCTCCACCGACCCGGACGGCGCCTACTACGACAGCCGGGAGAACTTCCCCAACGGGCCGCAACTGATCGTGGACACCGGTCCGCCCGTTTCGAACCAGAACGTGCTCCTCGCCGCCGGTGACATCGCCGTCTGCGGTCGGGACCAGGACGAGCAGACCGCGCGGATCCTCGACCGTGAGCCCGGCACCGTCGCCGCCGTCGGCGACACCGTCTACGAGACCGGCACCGCCGCCGAGTACGCCAACTGCTACGGCCCGACCTGGGGACGGCACAAGAGCCGTACCCGCCCGGCGGTGGGCAACCACGAGTACCTGACACCGAACGCCGCCGGGTACTTCGGGTACTTCGGGGCAGCGGCGGGCGCCCCCGACAAGGGCTACTACTCCTACGACCTGGCCGGCGGACGCTGGCACATCGTCGTGCTGAACTCGAACTGCTCACGGGTCGGCGGCTGCCACGTCGGCTCGCCGCAGGAGCGGTGGCTCCGCGCCGACCTGGCCGCGAACCCCGCCCGGTGCACCCTGGCGTACTGGCACCACCCGGTGTTCAGCTCGGGCGAACGGCAACGGCCGGAGGTCCTCCCCCTGTTCCAGGCGCTCTACGACGATCGCGCCGAGATCGTCATCAGCGGACACGCCCACCAGTACGAGCGGTTCGCCCCGCAGACCCCGACCCGGGCCGCCGACCCGATCCGTGGCATCCGCCAGTTCGTCGTCGGCACCGGCGGTCGTTCCCTCCAGGCGGACTTCGGGACGGTCGTCCCGAACAGCGAGGTCCGCAACGGCACCACGCACGGCGTGCTGTGGGTGAACCTGCTGGCCGACGGCTACCAGTGGCGTTTCCTACCGATCCAGGGCCAGACCTTCTCCGACTTCGGCACCGATACCTGCCGGTGACCGGGGACGGAGATCCGGCAGCGACGACGGATCCGGCTCAGCTCGTGACGTCCTTACGGGTGAAGCGCCAGTAGGCGATCCCCCAGAACAGGGTGGCGTAGCAGACCGCGGAGATGCAGCCCAGCACCACGTCGTCGGTCTGCACCGGCGTCGACAGCAGGCCCAGCCAGGCGGTGCTGTAGTGGGTGGGCAGGAAGTTCCGCAAGGCGCCGAGCGCGGTGATCTGGTCGAGGATGCTGGACAGGATCCACAGCAGCACCGCGCCGCCGACCGCGCCGAGCGCCGCGTCGGTGACCACCGACAGCAGGAACGCCAGACCGGCCACCACCAGCAGGACGACCGCCAGGTAGCCGAGCACGGCCAGCAGCCGCAGCAGCCCCTCCCCCGGGGGCAGCTCCGCGGCGACCAGGCTGCGCAGCGGCGACCAGCCGTACCGGAGCGTGCCGACGAGCAGCGCGGTGCCGGCGAGGGTCAGCAGGGCCAGCCCCGAGTACGCCAACGCGACCAGCAGCTTCACCGTCAGCAGCCGGGCCCGGGGCACCGGGACGGCCAGCAGGTAACGCAGGCTCCCCCAGCTCGCCTCACTGGCCACGGTGTCCCCGCAGAACAGCGCCACCACCACGACCAGCAGGAACGACGCCGACACGAAGATCGTGAAGAGGGTGAAGTTCAGTCCGCCGGTGGTGGCGAACTCGACCAGGCTGGCGAACTCGCCGCCGCCGTTGTCGTCGTCGTCACCGGCGTCGAACTGGAACGCGATCAGGATGATCAACGGCAGCAGCACCATGAACCCGAGCGCCAACTGGGTACGCCGTCGGGACGCCTGCCGGCGGAACTCCGCCCGCAACGGCAGGGTGGCCGAAGGCCGGTAACCGGGGGCCGCGCCCACCGTGGACAGGTCCGCCATCACCGGTCTCCGCTTCCCCGAGAGTTCTCGCCGACCAGGGCGAGGAACGCGTCCTCCAGGCGACGCCGCGGCACCACCCGGTTCACCCCGACCCCGGCCCGCACCAGCTCGGCGACCACCTCGCTGCGGGCGGCGCCGTCGGTGTCCACCACGAGCTGACCGTCGGCGTCGGGCAGCACCCGCACGCCGTCCAGCCCGGCCAGCACGGTTCGCGCGGCGGCCGGGTCGGAGACGTCGAACAGCACGCTCGGCGACTCGCCGACGATCTCCTCGACCGGGCCGGAGGCTACGATCCGCCCCTTGTTCACCACCACCGCGTGGGTGCAGGTCTGCTCCACCTCGGCGAGCAGGTGACTGGAGACCAGCACCGCCCGGCCGTCGGTGGCGTACCGCTGGAGCACCCGGCGCATCTCGGCGATCTGCGGCGGGTCGAGCCCGTCCGTCGGCTCGTCCAGCACCAGCAGCTCGGGCAGGCCGAGCATGGCCTGCGCGATGGCGAGCCGCTGCCGCATGCCGTGGCTGTACTTCTTCGTCCGGCGGTGCACCGAGTCGCCCAGACCGGCGATCTCCAGCGCCTCGGCGAACCGCGCCTCCGCCTCCGGTCGCCCGGTGGCCCGCCAGTACGCCTTCAGGTTCTCCAGGCCGGACAGGTGCGGCAGGAAACCCGGCCCCTCGACCAGGGAGCCGATCCGGGACAGCACCGGCGAGCCGGGGACCAGCCGACGCCCGAAGACGTAGATCTCCCCGGCGGTCGGCTGGGTCAACCCCATCAGCACCCGCAGCGTGGTGGTCTTGCCGGCGCCGTTCGGCCCGAGCAGCCCCACCACCTGACCGGGGTGCACCTCGAAGTCGACGTTCGACACGGCGACGAAGCCGTCGGCGTACTCCTTGCGGAGCTGACGCACGGCCAGCGGCGTGTCCGCGTACGCGGGATGGACCGAGGTGTCGTGGCGGCGGTGCCGGCGGCGCAGCACGGCGACGACCACGACGAGCCCGACGACGATGGCGGCGAGCAGCCCGGCCAGCACCCAGCGCCACAGCACGGCGGTGGTGGGGATCGGCTCGCCGGCCACCGTGGGCAGCACCACCGGCCCGTCGCCGAGGGCGACGGTGTGCACGGCGGGCTCGGCCGGCGTCGCGTACGCCTGGTCGCTGGTGGCCACCACGACCCGTACCCGGTGCCCGGCCTCGATCCGGCGGACGATCCCCGGCAGGGTGACGGTGACCGGCTGGGCGTCGTCGATCCGCGCGGGCAGGCCGGTGAGCCGGACCGGCGCGACCAGGCCGTTGGGCAGGCTCGCCGCGCCGTTCGGGTCGACGTCGTAGAGCTTGACGAAGAGGACGGCCTCGCCGGTCGGGGAGGCGGCCCGGATGCGTACGGTGGGCGCGCCGACCACGTCGACCGGCTCGTCCAGCGGCGCGGAGTCGAAACGGGCGTGCTGCCCGGGCAGGTCCCCGGCGACGCCGTCGAGCAACGACGAGAACCGCCCGGCCAGCGGCAGCGACGAGAGCGCGGCCGGGTTGCCGCCGGGCGGGTTGGCGACCGGCTGGGCCGGCCCGGTCACGGTGACCTCACGCCGCGCGTCACCGCCGACGCCCGGGTAGTCGTCGGCACGGTAACCGGTCGCCACCAGCCCCCGGTCCAGGGCGTCGAAACCGGCGATCCGGGACCAGGTGAAATCGTCGCCCGGGGCGTCGCCCGTGCCCTTGACGTAGTGGTCGAGCCACTGCACGGTCAGGTACTTCACCCGGTCCGAGTCGGACTTCGGGCCGTCGCCGCCGTCGTGCCCGCCGGTGAACCAGGCGACCCGGACGGGGGTGCCGGTGGCGGCGATCCCCCGGGCGTTGGCGTCCGCCTCGGCGAGCGGGAAGAGGCTGTCCGCCGTCCCCTGCACCAGCAGGGTGGGGGCCTTGATCCGGTCCAGCACGGTCGCCGGGCTGGACCGGCGCAGCAGATCCACGGCAGCCTGGTCGGCCCGACCGGTGGCGGCGATCCGCAGGTACGCGGCGCAGACGTCGGCGGCGAACCGGCCACACGCCGGGTCCACGCCTGCCAGGCCACCCTGGGCGGGCGCGCCACCCTGGGCCGGCGGCCCGCCCGGCCCGGCGCCTTCGGCCGCGTCGGCGCGACCGGTCCCCTCGCCGGCGCTCTCCCCGGGGTCGCCGCCCCCGCTGTCGGCCGCTGCGGGGTCGGCGCGACCGGCCAGGCCGGTGGGGGCCGCGCCCGCGCTGCCGAAGAAGACCCCGGCCCAACCCTTCTTGAAGACCCCGTCGACAGGCGCCCGGCCGGTGCTCTCCGGCAGGAACGCCCGGGGCAGGTCGTTCCAGGTGATCATCGGCACGATCGCGTCGACCCGCTGGTCCTGCGCCGCCAGCAGCAGGGCCAGCCCGCCGCCGTACGAGCCGCCGACCACGCCCACCGCCGGGTCACCCGGAGCGTCGACGCGCACCTCCGGACGGTCGGCGAGCCAGTCCAGCAGCCGCTGGGCGTCGCGTACCTCGTGCTCGGGGCTGTTCAGGTGGATCTTCCCACCGCTGCGGCCGAACCCACGCGCGGTCCAGGTGAGCACGGCGTAGCCCTGCTCGGTGAGCTCCTCGGCGTCGGCACGGACCGAGTCCTTGGTGCCGCCGAAGCCGTGGGCCAGCAGCACCGCGGGCGCCCGACGGGCCGCCGAGGCGTCCCTGGGCAGGAAGAAGGAGATGTCCAGGGCGACCGGCGCCGGGCTTTCCTCGGTCGGGTCGCCCTGGGACGGGTCGCTGCCGGTCGGACCGGCGGGGACCGGGAGCAGCGCGGACCGGACGGTGAAGGACGGGCGCTCGGGCCACACCGCCCAGCCGACGACGACGGCGACCAGCACCGTCACCACCGAGGCGGCGACGAACCGGCGACCGGTGGGCAGGGCACGCCGGAACCGCGCGGCCGACAGGGATGGCATGGAGGACACCGTACGTCGTTGATCCTGAGCGTTGGCTGAGATCCTCCGTACGTCCGTCCGGTTGCGCCGATCGGCGGCACGGAACAGTCGACCGCGCACGCCTCGAAGAATCCCGGTAGTAGTCTTCGCATCCCGTGAATTACGAATCTTCCCGCGAAAGCCCCGAGATTCCGTCAAGTCGCCCCGCCGTCGGCGGCCTTCCGTGGTAGGAACATCACCTCCTACCGCTAGCGAGCAGAATCACACCCTCGGACCGGCCGTCGGGTCGGTGGTCCGCACCACCACCGACCCGGCTGGCCCCGAATCCGCCCTTCGACTCCTACTCCGACCTCGACTCCGCATCCGACTCGGCTCCAAATCCGACCGGACCGACAGCGAGATCCCCCTGTCGGGCCTAGGGCCTCACCTGGCCACCCCTTCCTTGTGCCCTGAGGCGAAGCCTGTCGAGCTGCCCCAGATATGGGGCACGACTGGGTTGCCTCCCCAGAACTCACCCGGGATGGCCGCAAGGACTCACCCGGGATGGCCGCAAGGGCTCCCCAAAACCCCGAAGTGGTGGTCACCCGGCCTGCTCACCCCACGACATGGCGGAAATCGCGCTCTTGTCGACCGGGCCGTCTCGACCGTCTCGACCTTCTCCGCCGTCCGGTGATCGCTGCCCCCGCCGCCTCCACCGCCGCCACCGCCCCATATCTGGGGCAGCTCGACAGGATGGGTGGCAGATACCTCTTCACCGGCAACCGTCGCGCGCAGTGACGGCCGGCCGACCGGCTGGCTGGCTGGCTGGCTTCCAGTGGCAGACAGGGTTCGCCCGGCGGAAGCCCGGTTCCCTACCGCGCCCGGGTGGCGCTTCGCACCCCGGCCAGGGCCGCAGGTCGAACCCGGCCAGGGCGCCGGGGCGCTCACCGACCGGCGGTGCGTCGCTCACCGACCGGGGCGGACGGTGGCGGCTACCCTCGGGCGGGTGGCAGAACCCGAGTTGACCCTGATCGCGAGCCTGCGTCCGGCCGCGTTGGACGCCCGCCGGGGCGTGGTGCGCCTACCCCCGGAGGTGCTCACCGCGCTGGCCCTGCGGCCCGGTGACCCGGTCCGGCTGACCGGCCGCCGGCAGACCGCCGGCATCGTGGCGAAGGCCGAGCCGGGCGCCGGCAGCGGCCTGCTCCAGGCCGACGACCTGCTGCTCGGCAACCTCGGCATCCGCGACGGCGGTCAGGTCACGCTCAGCCCCATCCCGACCACGGCGGCCGGTCGGGTGACCCTGCGCGGGCCGGCGGCGATCGTCGCCGCGGTCTCCCCGGAGATGCTCCGGCTCGCCCTGCTCGGCAAGGTGGTCACGGCCGGCGACGACGTGTCGCTGCTGCCCCAGGACGTCCGACCGGACGCCCCGGCCCGCACGCTGGTCGAAGCCGCGCGCCGTAGCCTCGCCAACACCGTCGGGTACGCCTGGACGAGCACCCTGCTCACCGTGGTCGCCGTCGAGCCGGGGCCGGGCGCGCTGGTCACCATGGACACCGTGGTCGGCTGGGAGCACGGGCAGGCCACCCACGGCACCGCCCGGGCCGGGTCCGACGGCGGCGTACCGGCGTGGGACGCGACCGGTGGCGTGACCGGTGCTCGGGGGTCGACCGGCGTCGCGCGCCCGACCGTGGAACCAACCGGCATGTCGCGCCCGACCGGGAACATGCCGGGCGTCACACGACCCGCCGGGGACATGCCGGGCGGCACGCGACCCGCCGGGGACATGCCGGGCGGCACGCGACCCGCCGGGGACATGCCGGGCGGCACGCGATCGGACGGGGACGCGGGCGGCTCGTCGCGTCCGGCGGTGGAGGACGCGGCGCAGACGCCCGGGGTCGACGAGCTGCCCGGTCTGCGGACCCAGGCCGAGGAGCTGACCGAGCTGCTCGACCTCGGCTTCCACCACCGCGAGGTCCTCGACCGGCTGGGCACGACGGTGTCGCTCGGCGTGCTGCTCAGCGGGCCGGCCGGGTCGGGCAAGTCGGCGCTCGTCCGCGCGGTCGCCGCCGTGGTGGGCGCGCGGGTCCGGCCGCTCTGGGCCCCGGAGCTGGCGGCCCTGACCAACCAGGCCGCCGCCGGACGGCTACGGGAGGCGGCCACTGCGGCCCGCGCCGACGGGACGGCGGTGCTGCTGGTCACCGACGTGGAGGCGCTCGCCCCGGCGGAGCAGCCCGGCCCGCTGGCCACCGTGTTCCGGCAGGTGCTCGCCGAGGCGGTACGGGCCGGTGTGGCGGTGGTCTGCACGACCAGCCGCCCGGAGTCCGTCGACCCGGCGCTGCGCGCCCCGGATCTGCTCTCGCTCCGGATCACCGTGCCCCTGCCGGACGCCGCGCTGCGCCGGGAGCAGTTGACCGTGCTGACCCGCCGGGTGCCGCTCGCCACCGACGTCCGGCTGGACGAGGTCGCCGCGCGTACCCCCGGTTTCGTCGCCGCTGATCTGGCCGCCCTGGTCCGGGAGGCCGGGGTCCGCGCGGCGCTGCGACAGAAGTCGACCGACGAGCCGGCCGTGGCGATGGCCGACTTCACCGCCGCGTTGGAGGTGGTCCGTCCCACCTCGATGGCGTCCGCCACGCTGGAGCTGGCCAACGTCACTTTGGAGGACGTCGGTGACCTGGTCGAGGTGAAACAGACCCTCACCGAGTCGGTGCTCTGGCCGTTGACCTACCCGGACACGTTCGCCCGGCTCGGTGTGCAGCCGCCGCGCGGGGTACTGCTCTACGGGCCGCCCGGGTGCGGGAAGACGTACCTGGTCACCGCGCTGGCCGGCTCGGGACGGGCGAACGTGCTCTCGGTCAAGGGCGCGGAGCTGCTGTCCAAGTGGGTCGGCGAGAGCGAACGCGCGGTACGGGAGCTGTTCCGCCGGGCCCGTGAGGCCGCCCCCACGTTGATCTTCCTGGACGAGGTGGACGCGCTCGCCCCGGTACGCGGCCAGGCCACCGACGGCGGCACCACGGACCGGGTGGTCGCCGCGCTGCTCACCGAACTGGACGGCGTGGAGGCGCTGCGCAACGTCGTCGTGGTCGGCGCGACGAACCGACCCGACCTGGTCGACCCGGCGCTGCTTCGGCCCGGACGCCTGGAGCGGCTGGTCTACGTCCCGCCACCGGACGCCGACGCCCGGGTGGAGATCCTGCGCGCCGCCGCCCGCAACGTCCCGCTCGCCGACGACGTGGAGCTGACCCCGCTGGCCGAGGCGCTGGACGGCTTCTCGGCGGCGGACTGCGCCGCGCTGGTCCGCGAGGCGGCGCTGGCCGCGATGCGGGAGTCGCTGACCGCCGCCACGGTCACCGCCGCGCACGTCGCGCAGGCCCGCCGTCGGGTCCGCCCGTCCCTGGACCCGGATCAGGTCGCCTGGCTGGCCGCGTACGCCGCCAAGGCGTGATCGACCCGCCGTCGGCGCTCGATCGTCTCGCCCTCCGGCGTCTGCTCGACCTCATGTCCCTGAGGCGGGGTGTCCCTCGGAAAGGATGCCCCCACATCCTGGAGGAGAGGCCGGTAACTCACGCCGCAGGGCGGCTCAGCAGTTCGGGGCGGGCGCGTCGAGGGAGATCTCCGCGTACACCTGGTCGCCGTCGGCGCGGAGCCGCGCGCCACAGCGGGTCAGCACGGAGAGCGCGCCCGCGTTGTCGACGGTGGTCTCGGCGACCACGGTGTGCATGCCGTGCGCGGCGGCGACGTCGAGCAGCTCCCGCAGGGCCGCCGCGCCGACCCCCTGGCCCCGGGCCGAACGCCCCAGCCACATGCCGGCCTCGACCGTACCCGGCTCCGCCCGGCGGGCCATCCGGATCATGCCGACCACCTCGCCGCCGAGCAGGATCGCGTACATGACGGTGCCGGTGCCGCCGTGGAGGCCGCCGAAGTGGGCCCGGTGGAACTCCCGGAACGCGTCCCGGCGGGCCAGCGACCAGCCGGCCGGCGCCTCCACCGGCGGCATCACGTCACCCGGTTCCGCCTCCGCGGCGGCAACCGAGAGCAGCGGCTCCAGGTTTCCCTCGTCCACCGGCGCCAACCGGACGTCTCCAGCCACGTGCCGCAGTCTGCCGGGCGGGCCGGGCGGCGTCCACCCGAACGTCTGGCCTCCACCGGTCCGGCGGCGGGTACCGGCCGGTCGGCCGGGCGGAGTGTTCCTCGTCACGCTCCGGGGTCGGTCGCCGCCACCGCGCCACCATCGAACTCGCAGAGCACGACGGACGCGTCGTCGGCGCGCTTGTGCCGCCGCAACCGCTCCGGATGGTCCCGCTCCGCCGCCCGGACCCGTTCGATCAACGCGCCCGGGCCAGCCGTGCCGACCAGGTCCAGCAGACCGTCCCAGCCGAACAGGCCGAACTGCTCGACCGCGCAGGACGCCCCGTCACTGAGCAGCGCCGCCCGGCGTACCGCGCCCGGCCCGCGCAGCGGAACCGTCCCGGTGACCGCCTGGTACGCCGCCTCCGGCTCGCCCGCCGCCACCCAGTACCCGGGCGTACGGTTCATCCGCTCGCGCTGCGCCGTCACCGCCCGGCGGAACCCGCTGACCGGGTCGTCGACACAGCCCGTCGGAACGGTCGCCGGCACGGCACGCAGCTCGGCCAGCGCGACCTCCAACCGGTCGTCGGAGACGACGCTGACCCGGTCACCGGTGTCCAGGACCAGTGGGCTGTCACAGAGCACCAGGTAGTCGGCCCGGTCGCCGCCGTCCCGCAGCAGACACACGGTGGCCGACGGGGTTCCCGGATGGTCGAGGTCGCACCCGCCGCCGTGGTCGGCGCGTACCCCCAGGATGGCCGCCGCCAGGTGGCTGGTCAGCGCGGCGGTCGGCCGGGCCGCCTGGGCCAGTCCGAGCCGGGCGGCGAGCTGCCGGACGTACCAGACCGGGCCGTGCACGCAGCCGGTGTCGAAACCGTCCGGGACGGTCGCCCCGTCGAGCACCCCGACCAGCGGCCCGAACCGGAACACCAGATCCTCGTTCTCCGGGTGCCCCGGCGACGCCGTGGAAGCGGATCTGACCTGCATCATCGTCAACTCTCCCGGGCCGGGAACGACCACGCTGCGTCGGCCGTGGCGACACCGGTCGTGGTCCGTCGCGTCGGCGGCGTCGTCGGCTGGTGACGCCGTCGGTCATGGTGGCATGCCACCGGGCACGTCGGTGTCCGGTCGGCCCGACGCCGGTGGAACCGGTGGCGTCGGGACCGGCGGGACCGGCGGGACCGGGGGTGGAGCCGGTGGCGTCGGCGGTCGCGGCAGGCCGGAGTACGGCTCCTCGGCGGTGTAGGGGGCATTCACCGTCTGCTCCGGCGCGCGGTCCGGCCCGGACTGCGGCGGACGTTTCCGGCCGGCCCGGGCCAGCCAGCCGAGCGCCGCCCCGGCCGCCCCGGCCAGGGCCGCGAGAATCGCCGGATGACGGGCGTACGCGCGTGCGGCCATGGCTGTGCCCCCTCTCGCCGACCCGGCCCGGTGGCCCGGGTCGGGACCACCTACCCGCCCCGCCCGCCCACATACCCGCCGACCGCCCGGGACGATCGGTCAACCGAGCGAACCGGAGCGGTCACCGATAGTAGCCTCGGCTTGACGGCAGTCGTCGACGCGACGGGGGGAAGCGCTGATGTTGCAGAGGTTGCACGAGACCGGCCTACGGTCGGAGCATGCCTATCTGGCCGGGTTCGTCAGCATCGGTCTCTCCTTCACCAGTTGGTTCCTCTCCAAGCACCTGGAACGGGCCGGCGTGGCCCGGGCGGACCGGTGGGGGATCTTCATCGGGGAGTGGGCGCCGACGTTCTTCGCGATCGGCAACGGGCTGCGCACGTACGAGAGCCGCTGAGGCCGCAGCCGACCGGCGCGACCGACGCCGGAACGGCGCGATCCGACGCCGGAACGGCGCGGGCGGCGGTTCGGGCGGCGCGGGACGGACTGTGGTCAGCGGCGACGGTTGCGGGCCCGGGAGGAACGCAGCCGGCGTAACCGGCTGACCAGCACCGGGTCGGCGGCGAGGGCGGCGGGGTTGTCCAGCAGCGCGTTGAGCAACTGGTAGTACCGGGTGGCGGAGAGGCCGAACGTGTCCCGGATCGCCTGTTCCTTGGCTCCGGCGTGCCGCCACCAGTTCCGCTCGAAGGCGAGGATCCGGCGATCCCGTTCGGCCAGCTCGTCACCGGCCCCGGACCCGACCGCCGGGTCCGCTGCCGCCGGGTCCGTCGGCTCTCCGGGCGGCAACTCCACCGACCGCGACGGACCGGGCGGCAGCTCCACCGCCTCCGACGGCTCCGTGGCGCGGGGCCGGTCGGTCGGCGGGGACGCCACGCGGGTGGACTCGACCTCGGGCGCGGACCGCGGCGGGGGCACGCCGGCCGGCGGTGACGTGGGCTCCGGCTCCACCCGCTCGGCACGGCCGGGGAACGCGTCGGCGGACGGCGGCATGGCGCTCCTCGGGCAGGCGGCCGGCTCGGCGACGCCAACCGGGGGAACCCCAGGTTAACCAGGCCCGGCCAGCAGCGCACCGTACGCCGGGGGGCGACGTCGGAGGGGACCCGTCCCCGCGTACGAGGCGTGGGGTCGGGTCCCTTCCGGCCTGCCGGTCAGGCGATGTCGCGGCGGCGGATGCCCCAGAGGGCCGCGCCGAGGGCCAGCACCAGCCCGACGGCGAACAGCGCCGACGACTGCTGCCAGGTGATGGTGAGCGTGTCGGGTTGGCAGCCGGACACCGTGGAGTAGTTGCACGCCTGGTAGTTCTCCAGCTTGACCTGCTTGCTCATCCAGGCCAACGCGTACGTGGGGAGCAGCCACGCCTCGGGGAACTTCGCGTTGGCCAGCGACAGGACGATGCCCAGCCCGAACTGGCCGACCACGGCGACGGCGAGCACCCCGCCGAGGGCGAACGCGGTGTGCCGGCCGGCCGACGCCAACGCGAAACCGATCACGGCGGCGACCAGCACCAGGGCGAAACCGCGCAGGCCGGTGAGGGCGAACGACTGCCAGGCGCCGCCGGTCATCCCTTCGGTGCTGCCCCGGAACGTGCCGACCGCCCAGAAGGCCGCCGTCCAGACCAGCGTGCCGAGCAGGGTCACCGCCGCCACGCCGGTGAGCAGCGCCGCCAGTTTGGTCAGCAGGACGCCGGTCCGTCTCGGCCGCCACAGCAGCAGGTTCATCATGCCGCCGGTGCTCCACTCGGCGCCGACGAAGGAGGCGCCGACCACGAACGCCACCAGCACCAGGATCGCCGCGTACGTGGTCAGGACGCCGCCGAAGTTCTCCCGGAAGTCGAAGGTGGAGGGGAGGTACCACTGCGCCTGGAACGCGTCCCGGGGCGGCGGGGTGATCTGGGCGCAGTCCTCGGGCCAGCGGCCGTTCTTCGGCTCCCCGGCGGTCTCCGCCCGCTGGCACTCGACGCGCTCCTGCTCGGTGAAGCGGATCTGCTGCTCGTACTCCGCCTGGGCCTGCCGTTCGGCGGTGGCCCGCTGCGCCGGCCCGATCCGCTCGTTGGTGAGGAACGTGCCGACCGCGACGGCGGCCAGCACCAGCAGGCCGATCAGCGTCATGTACCGGGTGAAGCGGCGCTTGCCGAGGCGGCGCAGCTCCGTGGTGTACAGGCTCATGCTCCCCAACCTCCCGTGCTGGCGTCGCCGACCCGGCGGGACTGGTCGACCTGGCGGTGCTGGCCGGGGACGGGCGCGGTCGCGGTCAGCTCCAGGAAGACGCTCTCCAGGTCGGCGGTGACCGGGGCGAGTTCGCTGACGTACAGGCCGTGCTCGGCGAGCAGCCTGGTGACGGTGGCCGGTTTGTCGACGCCGGCCAGCATCAGGTGGTCGTCGTACGCGGTGACCGGCACACCGGCCCGGCCCAGGGCGTCGGCGGCGGTCGGCAGGTCGGCGGCGGCCTCCAGACGGACCCGTACCGTGCCGCCGGAGTACCGGGCGAGCACCTCGTCGACCGGCCCGAAGGCGACCCGGCGGCCCAGCGAGATGATGGTGACCGAGTCGCAGATGAGCTGGATCTCGCCGAGGATGTGGCTGGACAGCACCACGGTCATCCCGGCGGCGGCCAGGTCGCGTACCAGGGTCCGCATCTCGCGGATGCCGCCCGGGTCGAGGCCGTTGGCGGGCTCGTCGAGGATCAGCAGCTTCGGGTTCTTGAGCAGCGCGGAGGCCACCGCCAGGCGCTGTTTCATGCCGAGCGAGTACGTCTTGACCCGTTCGCCGGCCCGGTCCCGGAGCCCGACCAGCTCCAGCACCTCCTCGACCCGGGGCCGGGGCACCCCGCCAGCGCCGGCGAGCAGCTCCAGGGTGTCCCGCGCGGAGAAGTGCGGGAAGAACTGCGGGCTCTCCACGATCGCGCCGACCTGTCCGGCGACCTCGGGCAGCGCGGCCGGCACCTCCCGGCCGAGCAGCGCCATCCGGCCGCCGTCGGGCCGGATCAGACCGAGCAGCGTACGGAGGGTGGTGGTCTTGCCGGAGCCGTTCGGGCCGAGGAAGCCGTGCACCTGACCGGCGTCGACCCGCATGTCGAAGCCGTCCAGCGCGTGCCGTTCGCCGCGCCTGCGGCTCTTGTACGTCTTGCGTAGACCTTCTATCTCCAGGACGGCGGGCACCGTGAACCTCCCCCGCTCGGTTGTATGACGGCAAGGATGATACTTCGCTATCCGTAGTAGTAAAGCGCGAATCGCCGACGCGGGTCGCTTCCCGACCCCGGAACGACCGTCGCCGCGGCGGGCAGCCGCGGCGACAGCGCGCTCCTGACGGGTACGGCGCGACGACAGCGCGCTCCTGACGGGTACGGCGCGACGACAGCGCGCTCCTGACGGGTACGGCGCGACGCCGGTCAGCGGTCCGGGTCCGCCCCCCGACGTCGCCGGCCGAGCAGCGTCAGCCCCGTCCCCACGGCGATGAGCGCCAGCGCGCCACCGACCATGGGCAACGTGGCCGGGCCGGTGATCGGCAGCTCGCCGTCCCCGCCGCCGTCGCCGCCCGACGTGGTCACCCGCACCACGATGGTCTTGGACGCGCCGACCAGCTCCGGATCATCGCTCGGGCGGGCCACCCGGTAGGAGTGCTCACCGGTGGCCTTCGGCGTGACCGTCAGCGTGAAACGGCTCCGGTCGTCGAGCTGCCCGCTGGTGACCTTCTGCCACTTGCCGTCCTTGAGCTGCTGGAGCTCGACGGTGGACAGGCCGGACGGCTTGACCGTGCCGGTGAAGGTGACCTTCGTACCGGGCTGGACGGTGGTCCGGTCGGCGGACGCGGTGATGGTCGGCCGGAACCGGGGGTGAGCGGACGTGACGACGATGTAGGCCGGCACGATGCCGATGTTCGTCGGACGCAGGATTCCGACGCAGCGCAGGTAGATGTCGCCGACCGGATACACCCTGCTGAAGGTGCCGTCGGCGGCGGTGACGCCGTTGGGCGTGCCCGGCTGCTCGACGCAGACGTTGTCGTGCCCGAAGAAGATCGGCTGGTTCGGGAGGCCCTTGCCGGTGTCCTTGTCGTAGAACCGCCCCTTGACGGTGAGCGGTCCGTCACCGACCAGCGGGTCGGGCGTGAGCTCCATCGTCACCGCCGGCTGGTGGGCGCCGGTCACCTCCAGCGACACGGTGGTCCCCGCGTCACGCGGGTCGACCTCGAGCCGGTTGCGGGCCGAGTCCTCGGCGATCACCTGGCCGACCTCCCACCGGCCGTCCCAGGTGGACGGGACGTGGACGGTCGCGCTCCACACGCCGTCCTTCGCCGTGCCGGAGGTGAGCTTCAACTCCACGCCCTCGTTGCGCTCACCGCCCTCGACCCGGCGCAGGCCGAGCAGGGGGGTGGCGACGCCGTCCATCTCGCCGGCCTCGATGACCCCCGACTCGTCGGTGAGCCGGACGGCGACGGTGACCGGCACCAGGTCGACCCCGCTGACCCCGACGTCGTCCGGGGTGACGGTGAGGTCCGCGATCACCGGCGGCGCGGTGTCGGCCGCGGCGCGGGCCACCGGGGCGGCGAGGGCCGTGGGCGCGCCGATCGCGCCGACAGCGGCGCAGAGGGACGCGGTCAGAAGTATGCGTAGCCGCAGCATGGGACTGCCCTTCACGGAAGGCTCGTCGTGGCTCCTCCGCCACGTGCGGCGACCCTACAGTTTATCGATGCCCTGGCGGCCGTCCCGGACGTGTCCGTTATTCGACCGAACTTTTCCGCTTCCCGGACAGACCACGCCCAGCCGCCGGGCCCGTCGGGCCGCCGGTGGGCCGTCGGGAAGCCCGACGGCTCAGGCGCAGACCACGTCGACCCCGGCGGCGCGGAACTCCGCCACCACGGCGGGGGACGCGCCGGAGTCGGTCACCAGCGTCTCCACCCGGTCCACCGGGCAGATCCGGGCGAAGGCGTGCCCGCCCAGCTTGGACGAGTCCGCGATGATCACCACACGTTTGGCCCGGGCCACCATCAGGTTGTTCATCGCCGCCTCGCCCTCGTGGTGGGCGGCGGCCCCGAGGTGCGGATCGATGGCGTCCACGCCGAGCAGGGCGACGTCCAGGGTGACCTCGCGCAGCAGCGCCCCGCCCAGCGGGCCGACCAGCTCGAACGACTTGGGCCGGACCACCCCGCCGGCCACCACGACCTTCATCCGGGACCGCACCAGCAGCTCGTTGGCGATGTTCAGGGCGTTGGTGACCACGGTCAACTGGGCGCCCTCGGCACTGGTGTTCAGATCCGCCCGGACGGCCAGGGCCCGGGCTACCTCGGTGCTGGTGGTGCCGCCGTTGAGGCCGACCACGGTGCCCGGGGAGACCAGCGCGGCGGCGGCGGCGCCGATCCGTTGCTTCTCGGCCGAGTGCTTGGCGGTCTTGTAGCGCAGTGGCAGGTCGTACGAGACGCCGTTGGCGACCGCCCCGCCCCGGGTACGCGTGATCATCTGCTGCTGGGCGAGCTGGTCGAAGTCCCGGCGGATGGTGGCCTGGGAGACGTCGAGCCGCCCGGCGGCCTCCTCGACGCTGACCCTGCCGCTGTCGGTCAGCATCTCCAGTAGGGCGTTCCATCTCGCGTACCGGTCCACCTCGGGGGCCTCCACGACTGCACGGAAGGTGATTGATTGCGTGCACAGTAGTGCGCGAAACTGGGTGTGCGCAAAACCTTCGGCTGCGCGATCCGGCGAGCGGTTGCCAGGAGCACCCGACTTCGCGCAGAATGACGCTCGAAACATAGCTGTAACGAGCCGTATTGCGCACAGTCTCCCCTGCGAGGATTTCTCATGGCGTACGTGGACGCAGAGATCGCGAGCCAGCCCGACTGCTGGCGGGAGGCGGCCAATCTGGCCCCGACCGTCGCCGACCGACTCCCGCGCCCCGGCGAGCGGACCGCCGTCGTCGGCTGCGGCACCTCCTGGTTCATGGCCGCCGCGTACGCGGCCCGCCGCGAGGCCGCCGGCCAGGGCGAGACCGACGCGTTCCAGGCGTCCGAGTTCCCCACCACCCGGCGCTACGACCGGCTCGTCGCGATCACCCGGTCCGGCACCACCACCGAGGTCACCGACCTGCTCGCCGCGCTGCGCGGCCACCTGCCGACCACCGTCATCGTCGGCGACCCCGACTCCCCGGCCGCCGGCCTCGCCGACACCGTGCCGCTGCCGTTCGCCGACGAGCGGTCCGTGGTGCAGACCCGGTTCGCCACCACCGCCCTCGCGCTGCTCCGCGCCCACCTCGGCGACAACGTCTCCGCGCTCGCCGCCGACGCCGAGGTCGCCGTCCGGGCCCCGCTGCCGCTCGACCCGACCCGGGTGGAGCAGGCCACCTTCCTCGGCCGGGGCTGGACCGTCGGCCTGGCCCAGGAGGCCGCGTTGAAGTGCCGGGAGGCGGCCACCTTCTGGGCCGAGGCGTACCCGGCCATGGACTACCGGCACGGGCCGATCTCCATCGCCGCCCCGGGCCGGCTGGTCTGGGCGTTCGGCGAGATCCCGGACGGCCTCGCCGAGGACGTCGCCGCCACCGGCGCGGCGTTCGTGCACAGCCGCACCAACGGCTGCCGTACGGTGCTCGGGCGCTGGGCCGCCGGGCGTACCCCGGTCGACCCGATGGCCGACCTGATCCTGGCGCAGCGGTTCGCGGTGGCCCTGGCCACCAGCCGTGGCCTCGACCCCGACGCGCCCCGGCACCTGACCCGTTCCGTGGTACTGGCGTGACCCCCGCCCCCGACCCGCCCGGCCCGCCGGCCCCCACCGGGCCCGCACCGCACGCCCCGCCGGCCCACCCCCGGTCCGACGCCGTCGACGCGCCGCCGGTCGCCGTCGGGGCGCCGGTCGTCGTCGCGCTGGACGTCGGCGGGACGGGGATGAAGTGCGCGCTGGTCCGCCCGGACGGCACGGTGGCGCACTCCGAACGACATCCGACCGGGGCCGAACGCGGCCCGGACGCGGTCATCGCCACCATCCTGGACGTCGCCGAGGGGCTGGCCGGCAAGGCCCACGCCGACGGGCTCGCTCCCCGGGCCGTCGGCATCGCCGTGCCGGGGATCGTCGACCAGGCCGCCGGCGTGGCGGTCTGGTCCGCGAACGTGGGCTTCCGGGACGTACCCCTGCGGGAGCTGGCGGTGACGCGGCTCGGCCTGCCCACGGCGCTCGGCCACGACGTGCGCGCCGGCGGGCTGGCCGAGGCCCGCCTCGGGGCCGGACGTGGCACCCCGCACGTGCTCTTCGTCGCGGTCGGCACCGGGATCGCCGCCGCCCACGTGGTCGCCGGCACGGCCGTCGTCGGCGCGCACGGCGCCGCCGGCGAGATCGGCCACATCCTGGTCCGCCCCGGCGGGCCGCGCTGCGGCTGCGGACGGGTCGGCTGCCTGGAGGCGGTGGCCTCGGCGGCGGCCGTCGGCCGCCGGTACGCGGAACTCGCCGGCGCCCCGGGCAGCACCGCCGCGGACGTGGTCGACCGGGCGGTGGCCGGCGACGAGCTGGCCCGGGAGGTCTGGCAGGACACCGTCGAGGCGCTCGCCGACGGGCTCGCCACCGGCCAGGCGCTCTTCGACGTGCAGGCCGTCGTGCTCGGCGGAGGTCTCGTCCGCGCCGGCCGGCACCTGTTCGACCCGCTCCGCACGGCCCTGCGCGAACGGCTCACCTTCCACCGGGAGCCCCGGCTGGTGGCGGCTACCCTCGGCGACGAGGCCGGCTGTCTCGGCGCGGCCCTGCTCGCCCTCGACCTCCTGGAGGAAGCATGACCGTACGGGTGAACGGCAAGGTGGTGACCCCGAACGGCGTGATCCGTCAGGGGTGCGTGGAGGTCGAGGAGGGCCGGATCCGGGCCGTCGCCGAGTACCCGTCGGTGCGCGACGGCCACTGGATCGTGCCCGGCTTCGTGGACATCCACACCCACGGCGGCGGCGGGCACACCTTCACCACCGGCGACCCCGACGCGGCCCGGCAGGCCGCCGCGTTCCACCTGCGGCACGGCACCACCACCCTGCTGGCGAGCCTGGTCAGCGCCCCGTTCGCGCTGATGAGCACGGCCACCTCGGCATTCGCCCCGCTGGTCGGGGAGGGGGTGCTCGCCGGTATCCACTTCGAGGGCCCGTACCTGTCCGACGCGCGCTGCGGCGCGCAGAACCCGCAGTACCTCCGCGACCCGTCCACCGACGAGCTGGCCGAGCTGATCCGAATCGGCGCGGGCACGGTCCGGATGGTGACGCTCGCGCCGGAACGTGACGGCGCGCTCGCCGCGATCAAGCTGCTCACCGGGGAGCGGGTGGTCGCCGCGATCGGGCACACCGACGCCACCTTCGACCAGACCCGGGCCGCGATCGCCGCCGGGGCCAGCGTCGGCACGCACCTGTTCAACGGCATGCGCCCCGTGCACCACCGGGAGCCGGGGCCGGCCGTGGCCCTGCTCTCCGCGCCCAACGTGATCTGCGAGCTGGTCGGCGACGGGGTGCACCTGCACGACGGGATGCTCACGTTCGCCGCCTCGGTCGCCGGCCCGGAACGGATCGCGCTGGTCACCGACGCGATGGCCGCCGCCGGCATGCCCGACGGCGGGTACGAGCTGGGCGGTCAGGCGGTCACCGTGACCGACGGGGTGGCCCGGTTGACCGAGGGCGGGGCGATCGCCGGCAGCACCCTCACCATGGACGCCGCGCTGCGGCACGCGGTGGCCGCCGGAGTGTCCATGGCGGACGCCTGCCGCATGCTCGCCACCACCCCCGCCCGCGCGGTCGGCCTGGACCACCAGGTAGGGGCCCTGCACCCCGGTCTCGCCGCCAACCTGGTGGTCCTCGACGACCACCTCACCGTCCTGCGCGTCATGCGAAACGGCCACTGGCTCCCCTGACCCCAGCCCCCGCCCGGTGGGGAGTTCGACAGACGACAGTCGTGGGGGCGTTTGTAGGATCCCGGGGTGCTGGGACAGGGGCTGGGGCGGAAGCAGGGTTCGGAGTCGGGGGCCGCTGCTGGTGACGGGCGTCGCCGGGTGAACGCGTACCACGTGGTGGGGGCGGGGTTGGTGCTCTGGTCGGCCGGGGTGGCCGTCCAGCACACCTGGGCCACCGACTTCCTGCTGCACGTGGCGACGGTCGACACGCTCGCCCGGGACCTGTTCACCCCACCGGACCCGATGACCGGCACCGGCGCCGGCAGCCCCTACCACTCGCCGCTGACCTGGCTGCTCGCCGTCGTCGTACGGGTCACCGGGCTCTCCTCCACCGCCGTGTTCGGGGTGCTCGCGGTGCTGAACACGACGCTGCTGGTGTGGGCGTTCCACAGGTTCTGCCGCTGGTTCACCGGTTCCCCGCTCGGGCCGCGTTCGCGCTGCTCGCCACGCTCTTCCTCTGGGGGATCCGCCCTCCGGTGTGGAGCGGGTTCCTGTCGCTGCGCTCGCTGGCCGAGGTGGTGGCGTACCCGAGCACCACCGCGGTCGGCCTGATGCTGCTCGCGTTCGACCGGCTGCTGGCGTACCGCCGGAGCCGGGAGCTCGGCCCGCTGGTCTCCTTCGGACTTCTCGGCGCGGCGATCACCCTGGTCCACTCGTTCACCGCCGTGAACACGGCGCTCGGCGCGACGGCGGTGCTGCTGGCCGCCGGCCCCCGCTGGCGCGGGTCGGACCTGTTCCGTGTCGTCGGAGTCGGAATCGGCGCGTTCCTGCTGGTAACGGCGTGGCCGTTCAGCACGGTGAGCGGGCTGTTCACCGGCGCGCCCGAGTTCGTGGAGATCCACCGGCAGCTCGGCGAGGGGATGCTGAGCCCCACGCAGCTCTCCTGCGCGTACGGGCTGCTCGGGCTGGCGCCGCTGGTCCTGCGCCTGCGCGCCCAGCGTCGTGACCCGTTGGCGCTGATGTGCGGGCTGGCCGTGGCGGTGCTGGTGGTCGCGTTCGCCACCGGGCAGTACCACCTGCTGCGGGTCGCGCCGACCGCGATGCTGGCCCTGCACGTCGCGTTCGGCGCGTTCGTCGCCGGCGCGGTGCTCCGCTGGCCGCCGACCACGTCGCCCGCCGGCCGGACCTTGCCGGCGGACGGGGAGAGCGCGCCCGTCGGGGGCGGACGGGCGGGGCGGCGGCTGCTCGGGGCGTTCGCGGCGCTGGTGCTGCTCGCCGGCCTGGCGGTGGACGTCACGCCGCTGAACGGCTTCCTCGGCGCGGCGCCGACCGGCGCGCTGCCCGAGGCGCTGCGGGAGCGCGCCCGCACGCCGAGCCTGAGCGGCCCGTCCCACGAGTACGACTTCGTCACCCGGTACGTGCCCACCGGCGTCACCGTGCTCACCGACCGGCGGCACGCCGACCGGCACCTGAACTGGTTGGGCTACCACACGGTCAACCCGGGCTGGCCGAACCCGTGGATCGGCGACGAGAAGGAACGTGAGGCGGCCCGGCGCGAACTGCGGGCCCCCGGCACCACGCCGGGGCGGCGGGCCGCGATCGCCGAGCGGTACGGCGCGACCTGCGTGCTGATCACCCAGACCCGGGCGGTCAGCGGGGACGGCGCGATCGACGGGTACGCCCGGGTGCGCGACCTGCGCGGCGGCGGCCTGTTCTGCCGCTGACCCGGATCACCGGCAGGGCGCCGGCAGCACCGCAGGGCCGGCACGACGCCGGCAGCACGCCGGTCAGGCCGGGGTGACCTCGACGCCCAGGACGGCCTGCTCGTCGGGGCGGTGCACCAGCACCTCGTTGAGGTACGACTGGACCGCCGGGGCCATGCCCACGTCCCGGCCGGCCTGCTCCGACAGCAGCCACTTGTGTTCGATGATCTGCGCGAACACCTCCTGCGGCTCCAGTTTGCGGCGCAGGTGCGCCGGGACGGCCCGGACCACCGGCTCGAACACCTCGGTCAGCCAGCGGTGCGCCGCCTGCTGCTCGTCGGTCAGGTCGCTCTCGGCGCGGTACGCGTCCAGGTTGTTGAGGAGCTTGCGGGCCTGGTTCTCCTCGGCGTCCAGGCCGGTCAGGCGGAGCAGCCGACGGGTGTGGTAGCCGGCGTCGACCACCTTCGGCCGGATCAGGTACCGCCCGTCCTCGATGGTGGAGAGCGCCACCTCGGCGACGTCGAAGCCCAGCTCGTTGAGGCGGCGGATCCGACTCTCGATGTCGTGCCGGGCCTCCCGCTCGACCTGCTGCTCGTAGGTGATCTCGTGCCAGAGGCGCTCGTACCGCCGCACGACCTCCTCGCAGACCACCTCCGGGTCGACCGACTCGTGCAGCAGCCCGGCGGCCTGCAGGTCGAGCGCCTCGCCGAAGATGTTCACCCGGGCGATCTCCAGGTCCTCGCCGCGTTGACCGTTGGACAGGGAGGTGCGCAGCGCCCCGGTCTCGGCGTCGACCAGGTACGCGGCGAACGCGCCCGCGTCCCGCCGGAACAGCGTGTTCGACAGTGAGCAGTCGCCCCAGAAGAAGCCGGTCAGGTGCATCCGGACGAGCAGCGCGGCGAGCGCGTCGAGCAGCCGTTCCAGGGTTTCCGGGCGCAGGGTGTGCGAGAACAGCGCCCGGTACGGCAGGGAGAACTGGAGGTGCCGGGTGATCAGCACCGGGTCCAGGGGCTCGCCGTCGGGGGCGTGCCGGTCGGCGACGATCGCGACCGCCTCCACCGAGGGGAAGTCGATCCGTTCCAGGGCCCGGAGCAGGTCGTACTCGCGTTCGGCGACCCGCTCGCCGGTCTCCTTCACCGCGTAGACGAACCCACCGAGACGGACGAACCGGACGATGTGCCGGGAGATGCCCTGCGGCAGCGCCACCAGATGCTCGGCAGGCCACTGCTCCAGCGGGGTCGACCAGGGAAGGTCGAGCAGCGCCGGGTCGACAAGGGCCGAAGTGATCCGCACGGGTCAAGCATGCCGCCTAGCCCCGGTGCGGCGCTTCCCTTCGTGGCTCGGCCCACAGCGTCGGACCGGCGGACGCCGCCGGCCGGTAGCGTGTCCGACGTGCGTGAGACCCCGACGGTACGGCGAAAGGCCCGGCCCGCCCCGGTGCGTCCCGCCGGTTGGTGGTGGGACGCGCTGCTGCTGGCCGGGCTGGTGGGGATCACCGTGGCGCTGGCCGCCGGCCACCTCTTCGGGCTGGACCTGGCGGTCGCCGACTGGGCCGCCGACCACCGGCCGACCGTCGCGTACCGGATCGCGGTGGTGTTCAACCTCCTGGGCCAGGGCACCCCGTTGACGCTGCTCGCGGCGGGGCTGGGCGTGGCGTTGGCGGTCCGGCTGGGGTCGGTGCGGCCGATCCTGCCGCCGGTGGTGGCGTTCGGGCTGACGACGTTCACCATCGGCCCGTTGAAGGTCTGGACGGCCCGGCCCGCGCCGAGCGCCAGCGTCAAGGAGCCGTACCTGCCGGTCGAGCAGACCCTGCCCCTGTTCTCCGACGAGCTGCCGTTGCGGTTCGCCCAGTCGTACCCGTCGGGGCACGTGGCCAACGCGATCGTCTGGTACGGCGTGCTGGCGCTGCTGCTCGCCCCGCTGCTGCGCGACTTCGGCCGGCGCGTGCCGCCCCGACTGGTCACCGCCATCCGGGTGGTCCCGCCCGTCGTGGTCATCTTCACCACCACCTACCTGGGCTGGCACTGGTTGACCGACTCGGTGGCCGGGCTGCTGCTCGGGCTGCTGCTGGACCGGATCCTGCGCCGGATCCCGTGGGACGCCCTGCCGCTGCCGGGTCGGCTACGGCGCTGGAACCGGCCGTTCACCCCGTACCCCTAGGGTCGGGGTCGTGGATCGACTGGCGCGACGGTTGGGCGTGGCCGACGCGGTGGTCGTCGGCCTGGGGTCGATGCTCGGCGCGGGCGTCTTCGTGGTGTTCGCGCCCGCCGCGGCGGCGGCCGGCGGCGCGGGTCTGCTGCTCGCGGTGGCCGTGGCCGGTTTCGTGGCGTTCTGCAACGCGACCAGCTCGGCCCGGTTGGCCGCCCGCTACCCGGAGTCCGGCGGCACCTACGTGTACGGGCGGGAGCGGCTGAGCCCGTACGCCGGTTTCCTGGCCGGCTGGGGGTTCGTGGTCGGCAAGACGGCGAGCTGCGCGGCGATGGCGCTGACCATCGGGGCGTACCTGTGGCCGGAGCGGGCGCGGCTGGTCGCCGTCGCCGCCGTGGTGGCGGTGACCGCGGTGAACCTGCGCGGCATCGGCAAGACCGCGACCGCGACGAAGATTCTGGTCGGCGTGGTGCTGGCGGTGCTGGCGCTGGTCGCGGCGACCGGCGTCGGCGCGGTCTCCGTCGACCGGCTGGGTGACCCGGGCGGCTCGGGTCGGGGCGTGCTCACCGCCGCCGGCCTGCTGTTCTTCGCGTTCGCCGGGTACGCCCGGATCGCCACCCTCGGTGAGGAGGTACGCGATCCGGGGCGGACCATCCCCCGGGCGGTGCCGCTGGCGTTGGGCGTCGTGCTGGCGATCTACCTGGTCCTGGCGGTGGTCACGGTCGGCGTGCTGGGGGCCGACGCGCTGGCCGGTTCCGCCGCCCCCCTGGCCGACGTGGTGACCGCCGCCGGCCTGCCCGGTCTGGCTCCGGTGGTGCGCGCCGGCGCGACCGTGGCGGTGACCGGGGTGCTGTTGTCCCTGGTCGCCGGGGTCGGCCGGACCACCCTGGCGATGGCCCGCCGCCGGGACCTGCCGGGCGGGCTCGCCGCCGTGCACCGCCGCCACCGGGTGCCGCACCGCGCCGAGCTGACCGTCGCCGCCGTGGTGATCGTGGTGGCGCTCCTCGGCGATGTCCGTCAGGCGATCGGTTTTTCGAGCTGTACGGTGCTGGTCTACTACGCGATCACCAACGCGGCGGCGCTGACGCTGGGGCGGGAGCCGGACCGGCGGTTGCCGGGGCGGGCGTTGGCGGTGGCCGGGCTGGTCGGCTGCCTGGTGCTCGCGGCCAACCTGCCGCTGGGCAGCGTGCTCGCCGGTTTCGGCGTCCTCGCCCTCGGCACCCTCTGGTACGCCGCCCGCCACCGCTTCCGCTTCCGCTTCCGCCGAGTCACCCCTTGATCGACTTCGGTCGACCACCCCCTTGATCGACTCCGTTTCCGCGAAACGGGTTGGTCGTGAGCGCCCGACACCCCCAGATCAAGGATCTCGGCGACCGGCCCGACCAGCCCCCGCCGGACGTACACCGTGCCTTTTCGAAGACCGCCGACATGACATCCACTACCGTGGAAGTCTCCGTCAGGGCGGCTGAAAGACGGTGCCGACCGTCAGGACGTGCCAGACTCGTCCGACTCGGCGGGCAACGGCTCCGCAGGCAACGACTCCACGGGTGGCGGCGCGCTCCGGGCCGGTGGTCCGCCCGGAGTCGGCGGCGCGACGCGGGCGGCCGGAGCCGTCGGGGGCGGGACAACGCCCGGCGGGACGGACCGGGAAACGGCCGAGGGCGGAATGTCGGGGGCGGTGACCTCGCGGAGCAGCGCGTTCAGGCCGGCGCGGCGGGCCAGCACGGTCAGCCGGTCACCGGCCACGATCACCAGGCGCGGGTCGGGGCGCCACTCGGAGCGGGGCTGGCCGGCGCGGGCGTGCGCGAGCAGCCGCACCTCGCCGGGACGGCCGACCGCGTCCAGCGGGTGACCGTCCAGCGGAGATCCGGCGGCCACCGAGACCTCGGTGACCAGCAGCGCGTGCCGGCCGACCGGGATGGTGGCGATCATCGCGCGGTCCAGCAGGGCGGCGGCGAACGACGGCGCGGCCAGGTACGACACGCTGCTCGACGCGCCGATGCCGAAGGCACGCTGGATGCGTTCGGCGAAGTCGCCGTCGAACAGGCGCAGCACCACGCGCAGGTCCTCGTTCAGCGCCCGGCCGTTGAGGGCGGCCTGGAGGTTGGTGGCGTCGTCGGTGGAGACCACCACCAGGGCCTGGCAGGCGCCCACCGACGCGGCCCGCAACGTGTCCTCCAGCGCCGCGTCCCCGACGATCAGCGGTACGCCGAGCCGCCGGGCCAGCGACGCGCCACGCGGCTCGGCGTGCCTGTCGATCGCCACCACCTCGACACCGAAGTCGTGCAGCAGGGCCATCACCCGGGTGCCGACGTTGCCGAGGCCGACCACCACCACGTGCCCGGCCCGGTCCGGCTGGATCCGGCCGGAGTGCAGGGCCAGCCGGGCGTTGACCACGCCGTCGACCACCACGGCGGTGATCAACGGGATCAGCGCCAGGCCGGCGACGCTGAGCACCACCTGCATGATCTGCTCGGCGAGCGGCTTGGCGGCGTCGGGATCCTGGCCGGTGAGCGTGGTGACCAGGGTGAGGTAGAGCGCGTCGGCCCAGCTCAGGTGGGCGGCCCGGCCGTTGAGCCAGCCGAGCGTCCCGATCAGGGCCAGCACCGCCAGCACCGCAGCCCCGATCTTGCGGGTGGCGAAGCTGCGTACCGCGCGCAACGGCACCGCCAGCGGCCGACGCCAGCCGCGCCGCCGCCGGGCCCTGGCCAACCGGCGGGCGGCCAGCTCCGCGCCGGGGGCCCGGCCGGTCGCCTCGGCGAGCACCACGTCCGCCGTGGACTCGTCGGCGGGCAGCAGCCGCACCTCGCGGGGATCGCGGGTGTCGGCCACCGCGCAGACGACTTCCTCCGGGCGTACGTCGTCGCGGTGGGCCACGTAGAGGGTGCGGCCGGCGTGCCGGAAGTGGGTGGGGGCGACCTCGCCGAGCGCGGCGGCGACGAACGCCGGGGCGGCCATGGTGGCGTCCGACAGCACCGCCGAGTCGGGGAAGATCTGCCGGACCCCGTTGGCCAGGCCGGTGTTGAACATGCGCACCACCAGGCGCAGCTTCGGCTCGACCTCCTGCGCGCAGAGCGCGGCCGACAGGTTGCCCACGTCGTCCTGGTGCAGCAGGGCCAGCCCGGCCGCGTCGGCCAGCCCGACCCGGCGGAACGTGGCGGTGTCCAGCCGGTCGGCCCGGACCACGTCGACGCCGTGGATGTGCCGCCCGTCCGGGCCGTCGGAGCGGGGACGTTCCGGCACGATGAGGGTGACCCGGATCCGGCCGCTGGCGACCTCGCTGGTGAGCAACGCCCGAACCACCCAGTAGGCGAGCGGGTCGTGCCCGCAGACCACGTAGTGGCGTCGGGAACCGTTGGGGCGTAGTCGTCGGCCGGCCCGCCACGCGCGGTCGAGCAGGGGCTCCGCCATGCGCCGCATGGTATCCACCGCCGTCCACGCGCCGCGGGCGAGGCATGCGGCCCGACGCTACGGGTAGAGCTCAGCGGTGCAGACGTTCCTTCCGTACCCGGATTTCCTGGCCAGCGCCCGGGTGCTGGACCAGCGCCGGCTCGGCAAGCAGCGGGTGGAGGCGATCCAGGTGCTGCGCGGCCTGACCCGACCCGGGTACGGCTGGCGGCACCATCCGGCGGTGAAGATGTGGGCCGGGTACGAGGAGGCGCTGGTCCGGTACGGCCTGGACGTGTGCGCGGTGTGGCGCGCGGGCGGGCGGGCGGACACCTGCGCGGCCACCCTCGTCGCCGATCTCGCCACCGGCTGCGGCCTCCGGGTGGTCCGTACCCAGCCGGAGCTGGCCGGGGCCGGTGACCTGCCGCCCTGGCTGGGCCGGGAGGACCTGCACCGCAGCCACCGGTCGTCCCTGCTGCGCAAGGATCCCGACCACTACCGCCCGCTCTTCGGTGCCGTGCCGGACGACCTGGAGTACGTCTGGCCCGCCTCGGACCGCCCCCGCCGCTGCCCCGACGGGTGACCCCGGCGCGCCCCCCGACCTGCACGGAGGGCGGTCCGGCCGGGGCTGGGGGAGACTGGGCGCATGGCGCTGTCGCAGCGGGTCGGCCGGTTGATCGGCGTACGGGAGCACCTCGTGGACCCCGGCGGTGGGGGCGCGTCGCGGGTGCCCCGCCCGGTCGACGTGGTGGTGGTCGGCGGTGGCATCGCCGGCATGTCGGCGGCGGTGGTGCTCGCCGAACGGGGCGTCCGGGTGACCGTGCTGGAGGCCGCGCCCACCCTGGGCGGGCGGCTCGGCGCGTGGCCGGAGACCCTGGCCGACGGCAGCCGGCAGGTGGTCGAGCACGGCTTCCACGCGTTCTTCCGGCAGTACTACAACTGGCGGTCGATCCTGCGGCGGGCCGACCCGGGGCTGGGTTTCCTGCGGGCGGTGCCGGGTTACCCGATCCTGAGTCGACGGTGGCCGACCGAGGAGTTCGGCCGGCTGCCGCCGGCCCCGCCGGCGAACCTGCTCGCCCTGCTGCTGCGCAGCCCCAGCCTGCGGCTGCGGGACCTGCGCGGAATGGACCGGGACGCCGCGTTACCGCTGCTCACCTACGATCCGGAGCGCACCTACGCCGAGCTGGACGACCGGACCGCCGCCGAGCTGCTCGACTCGCTGCGGCTGCCGGACCGGGCGCGGGCGATGCTGTTCGAGGTCTTCTCGCACTCGTTCTTCAACCACGAGGCGGAGATGTCGGCCGCCGAGATGGTCGCGCAGTTCCACTTCTACCTGCTGGGCAACGCCGAGGGGTTGGCGTTCGACGCGCCCGCCGAGGACTACGCGACGGTGATCTGGGCGCCGCTGACCCGGCACCTGCGGCGGCACGGCGGTCGGGTGGTCACCGGGGCGGCGGCCACCACCCTGGCGCGGGACGCGGACGGCTGGCAGGTGACGACCGGCGACGGCACGGCGTACCGGGGCGGGCACGTGGTGCTGGCGGTCGACCCGCCGGCGCTGGCCGCGCTGGTCGGGGCCTCCCCCGGGCTCGCGGCGGTCGCCGGGGACCTGGTGGCGCGGATGCCCGCGTTCGGCCCGCCCGGTCCGCCGTACGCGGTGGCGCGGTACTGGCTGGACGGGGACGTGCGCGCCGACCGGGCGGTGTTCAGCGGGGTGTCCCGGGAGGCCACCCTGGACTCGGTGACCCTCTACCACCGGCTGGAGCGGGAGTCCCGCCGCTGGGCGGAGCGCGTCGGCGGTTCGGTGGTGGAGGTGCACGCGTACGCGTGTGAGCCGGGGGTGGCCGCCGACGTGCTGGCCGAGCGGATGCGCGGCGAGCTGGCCGCGCTCTGGCCGGAGGTGGCCGGGCTGCGGGTCCGTGAGCTGCGCGCCCGGGTGGAGGCGCAGGCCCCGGCGTTCCGGCCGGGCGGCCAGGCGACCCGGCCCGGGGTGCGCACCGGCGCCGCCGGCCTCTACCTGGCCGGCGACGGGATCCGGACGGACTTCCCGAGCGCGCTGATGGAGCGGGCGGCGGCCACCGGGATCATCGCCGCGAACCACATCCTGCGCGCCGAGGGCGGGGCCGCCGAGCCGGTACGTTCGGTGCGTCCGCGTGGGCTGCTCGCCGACCGGCCCCCCGGGAAATGACGTTTTCACGAAATTAGCACTGGTATACGAATAAGCTGGGCGTAACGGTACGCCAGCGAGGGACCTGTGCAGTCACGCCACCAGCGGCTCCGCGCGGAGCCGACGCCCCGCCTCGACGAGGCCGGCCGCCCCGAGCCCGACGCCAGCGCGGGACACCCCGGGACGGCGGCGGAACGGGCGTGCGTGGTGACCGCGCTGCGGCTCGGCTGGTGGATGGCCGACGCGTACCACCACGCGCAGCTCACCGGCCTGGGTGACGGGGGCGGGCCCCGTCCGACCGTCCCCCCGGCCAAGCTGTCCAACCTGACCGAGATGTCGGGACGACAGCGCATGCAGATGTACCTCGACGGGGTGGACGTGGCCCTCGCCCAGATCGCCGCGTTGAGCCGCAACGACGGGGTCGGCCCGTCCACCGCCGCCGCCCAGGCCAAGGTCGGTCGGGCCCGGCACGACCGGCCCGGCGACGTGGCCGCGATGCTGTTCGCCCTCAACGAGCTGAACGTGGACGTGCTGCGCTGGGCGATGGCCACCAACCACCGGGTCGGGCTCGCGTACCGGCTCGGACGCTCGCTCGCCGACACCGTACGGCGGTGCGACGCCGAGCAGTTGGCGCACCGGTTCGGCGGCCGGCAGACCGAGCTGCGCCGCTGGCTGGAGGAGCTGGCCAGCGTGCTGCCGCCGTACGCCGCCCCGGTGGTGCGCCGCTCGCTGGAGAGCTGGACGACCGCCGTCCGGGCCACGCTGGCCGGCGACCCGGCCGAGGCCGAGCCCCGCGACCTGGCCCACGAGCTGCGCAACCAGGGCGACCTGTGGCGGGGCGTGCTGACCGGCGGCCTGCACCCCCGGGACCTGCTCGACGAGGAGCACTACGCGATCGTCGCCCGCAACCTGATCATCCGGGACCGGAAACTGGTGGTCCGGGCCGCGCGGGGAATCTTCTACCCGGTGCTCGTACCGCTGGTGCTGGTCCTGGTGGCGGTGGTCGGGGTGAGCGCCGCCGCGGCCGGCGGCTCCCCGGTCACCCGGGCTGCGATCGCGCTGCTCGGCCTCGGCGCGGGGCTGGCCGCCATCTGGCGTTCCGTCTCCGGGCCGGCGTTGCAGGTGGCCAGCGAGGTGAACCGGCCGCTGCTGCACAGCGAGCTGGTGGCGCAGATGGCCGACTGCGTCAGCCGCCCGCTCGACGCGGCCCGCGCCGCCACCGCCGCCCGCCGGGGACGCGCCACCTGACCTGCTGCTCCGGCCCGACGCGTCCGGCGGGGCCGGTGGCTCCGGTGTCCCCGCCCGGCTGAGCGTCCCCGTTGGCCGGTGGGTCGGCCCGCTCAGCCGGGCGGCCGGCGGCCCCTCCCGTCCGGGCTCACGAAGGATCTTCCTGAGCGCGCCGTCGGTCCGGTGCCGGCCTCAGTCACCCCACGAACCGGCCGGCCCGGCTCCGACATCCGGTCCGGACGTTTTTTCCGGCGGGACCGCCCAGGTGAACCGCGCCGGGCGGCGTTCGTGGAAGGCGGCCACCCCCTCGCGGGCCTCGCCGCTGGTCTGGACCTGCCCGTACCACCAGGCGACCCGGTCGGCGTCCGCCCGGCCGTCCACGATCTCCTTGGCCGCGACGACGGTGAGCTGCGACCGGGCGGCGACGCTCCCGGTCAGCCCGGCGACCCGGTCGGCGAGCCGGTCCACCGGCACGACCTCGTCGGCGAGCCCCACCCGGACGGCCCGTTCGGCGTCGATCAGCTCGCCGGTGAAGAGCAGGTACTTGGCGGTTGCCGGGCCGACCAGGGCGGCCAGCCGGCGGGTGGTCGGGGCCGGGTAGACCAGCCCGAGCCGGGCCGGGGGCACCCCGAACCGCGCGTCCGCGGCGACGATCCGCAGGTCGCAGGCGACGGCGAGCTGACAGCCGCCGCCCACGCAGGCCCCCCGCACGGCGGCGATCGTCGGTTTGGCGAAGGCGGCCAGCCGTTCCTCGGCGGCGACCGCGACGCCGGCGTCACCGAGGGCCAGCGTCTCCCCCAGGTCGGCCAGGTCCGCGCCGGCGCAGAAGGTGTCCCCCGCCCCGGTGAGCACCAGCGCCCGGACGGCCGGGTCCGCCTCGACCCGGTCCAGCAGCACCGGCAACCGCCGCCACATCTCGTGGGTCATCGCGTTGCGCCGGGCCGGGTTGCTGATCGTCACGGTCGCCACCGGCCCGGTCACCTCGACCGTCAACTGCGGGTCCGACACCGCCCACCACCCTTCTCGTCCGCCGACCCTAACGACGCGGGCCCGGCGACCACCGGGGTGGGTGGTCGCCGGGCCCCGCCGGGCGCCGGTCAGCCGGACGGTCGGTCCGGCCGGTGGATCACCGGGATCAGGCGATGGTCACCGCGAGATCGTCCAGGACGAACGAGGTCTGCAACGACACGTCCTCGGTCGCCACGAACCGCAGCGTCACGCTCTGTCCCTGGTACGGGGCCAGCGACAGGCTCCGGGACACGTACCCGTCGCTGCGGCTGAGGTTCGAGTACGTGGCCAGGGTGGCCAGCACCGCCCCGGACCCGTCGAGCACCTGCACCCTGATCGTGTCGTACGCCTTGGTGGTGCTGGTCTCCGCCGTCCGCACGCTCATCCAGTAGCTGAGCGTGTAGGTGGCGCAGCCGGCCGGCAGGGCGAGCCGCTGGTCGAGCGAGTCGGTGCTGGTCCGGCCGTGACCGCCCAGCCAGGCGCTCCAGACGCCGGTGCGGGCCGGCTGGCCGACCGCGCCGAACTGCCCGACCACTCCGGGGGTGGCCGTCCAACCCGTGCCGCCCGACTCGAAGCCGGGGTCGACGAGCTGCTGCCCGACCGGGCAGACGCCGCCCGGCCCGTACACGATCAGGGTGAGGCTGGCCGTCCGGGTGACCGTCGCTCCGGTGGCGGTGACCGTGACCGGGTAGCTGCCCGCCGGGGTGCCGGCGGCCGTGGTGACGGTCAGCGTGGTCTGGCCGTCGGAGCTGGTCACCGTCGGACTGAACGAGGCGGTCGCACCGGCCGGCAGGCCGCTGACCGAGAACGTGACCTCCGGCTGCGCCGCCCCGCCGGTGGTGGCCAGGGTGAGCCCGGCCGTCGCCGACTCGCCCGCGTTGACCGCCGTGCTGGTCGGCGTCAGGGTCAGCGAGAAGCCGTCCGCCGCCGTGCAGGCCGCGTCGCCGCCGGCGACGTTCACCGCCGTCCAGGCCGCCTGGACGGCCCGGTACTCGACGCCGCAGCCGCCGAACAGGTCGGCCGCCGCCCGCAGGGTGTACGCCCGTGCGGTGTTGCCCGGGTTGGCGGTGTTCACGTACGACGTGTTCGAGGTGAAGTAGACGTCCAGCGCCCGCCACCAGATCCGCTCCGCCCTGGTCCGGCCGATCCCGGTGACCGCCGGGGCCGAGCCGCACACCGGCGACGTGCCGTACGGGGTGGCCCCGGTGCCCTCGGCCAGGTTGAAGAAGAAGTGGTTGCCGACGCCGGACGAGAAGTGCACGTCCTTGCCGGCGGTGGCGGTCGACCAGCAACTGTCCGAGACGCCGTCCTGCGCCGGGTTGTACATGACCCGCAGCGCCGGGCCGAGCTTCTCGCCGATCCGGTAGTCACCCGGGTCGGTGGGGTTGTTGGCGTAGAACTCGACGGCGGTGCCGAAGATGTCGCTGGTGGCCTCGTTGAGACCGCCGGCCTCACCGGCGTAGGTGAGACCGCCGGGGACCACGTTGTCGGTGACGCCGTGGGTCATCTCGTGCCCGGCGATGTCCAGGGAGACCAGCGGGCTGGCGTTGCCCCAACCGTCCCCGTAGGTCATCTGGAGGCCGTCCCAGAAGGCGTTGTCGTAGTTGTCGCCGTAGTGCACCCGGCTGCGCACGCCCCGGCCGTCGCCGAAGACGCCGTCGCGGCCGTGCACGTTCTTGAAGTAGTCGTACGTCTTCGCCGCCCCGTAGTGCGCGTCCACCGCCGCCGACTGTCGGCTGCCGACGGTGCCGCTGCCCCAGACGTTGTCGGCGTCGGTGAAGGGCGCGCAGGTGACGGTGTCGTTGCCCATGTCGCAGGTGGAGCCGTCGCCGCGCACCGGGTCGGTGAGCGTGTAGCTGCCGTTGGCGGCGACGGTGTCGATGGTGACCTGGCCGCCGTGCACGCCGTACCCGGTGCCGGCGACCATGGCGATCTCGTCGTACGTGCCGATCAGCCGGCCGGTGGTGGCGTCGACGACGACGTGGAGACGGGACGGGGTCTGCCCGTCCGGTTGCCAGCCGGTGATCACCGTCTCCCAGGCCAGCCGGCCCTTGCCGGAGGTGGCGTCGACGAACAGCTCCGGCGTGCCCACCGAGGTGCGTCGGCCCTTGAACCGCGCCGCGGCCAGCGTCTTCGCCGAGGCGGCCGGGAACGTCGGCTTGACGTCCAGGGTCAGCGGGGTGGTCAGGCCGACCGACGAGCCGGCGTACCCGCCGCCGGGCGTGGTGTGGATGACGAAGTCCCCACCGGCGACCCGCAGGCCCTGGTAGCGACGGGTGTAGCGGACGTGGCCGGCGCCGTCGCGGTCGACCGTGGTGCGGTGCGCCGCGTACGACTCGCGGTTGCTGCCCTTGACCACGGCGGGGTTGGCCCGCAGCGCGGAGCGGGCGGCGGCGTCCGGGTCGGCGGGCGTGGGCGCCGCCTGGGCCGGGGTGGCGGCGACGCCGGTCAGCAGGCTGCTGGCGAGCAGCGCCGAGCTGACAGCGGCGAGGGATCTTCTCACATGCCCTCCTGGCAGGCAGAGGTGTGACAGTCAGTCACGCAGGTGGACGTGGCGACCGAGGGAGGCATGAAAGATGAGGTGGAGGTGTCCCCCGTCGACACCCGGCCGTCCGGCCGGACACGGTTTCCCGGCGGTGGGTCCGCAGGGTCTCGTCGCCCGTCCGAACGGCATGAGACCAGCCCGGTCGACAGATGTCAAGATCGTTTGCCTGGTTGAGGGTCCGCAGTGGATGTTCGGCCGACGATCTCGTCCCGGGAGCCGACGCGACAGGTCCCCACGGCCGGCCGGGGCGCACCGGAACGGGGTGGGGACCCGCCGCGGCCTGCGGGGGACGGCGGCCCGGCCGGTCTCAGAACATCTGGCCGACGCGGATCCGGTTGCCGAAGGGATCACGGACACCGAAGTCGATGCCGTACGGACGCTCGGTCGGCTCGTCGGTGATGTCCACGCCCTTCGCCACCAGGTCCGCGTGCGTCTGGTACGCGTCGTCGGTGGTCATGAAGAGGTAGCCGCCCGCGGCGCCCTTGGTGAGCAGCTCCCGCACCTGCTCGGCGGTGGCCGGGTCCAGCGCCGGCGGACCGGGCCTCTCCAGCAGGATCTCCCGTTCGCGGTCGCCCGGGACGTTCACCGTGAGCCAGCGCATGAAGCCGAGGTCGACGTCGGTGTGCACCTCCAGCCCGAGCTTGCCGACGTAGAAGTCGAGGGCCTCGTCCTGGTCGAGCACGAAGATCTGGGAGCGGCTGATCGCGTTCATCATCGTCATGCGAGCACCGTAGAGCCCCGCGCTGACCTGCTGCTTATCCAAAACTGCTGGGCCGGGTCCAGGCCTTGGCGAAGCAGCTCGGCACGGCGTCGGCAGCCGCCCGACGCCGCCGGAACGCGGTGGGCGACTCGCCGACGATCCCCCGGAAGGTGCGGCTGAACGTGCCGAGGCTGCCGAAGCCGACCGCGTAGCAGATGTCCGTGACGTCCCGGTCCGTCGTCATCAGCAGCGACATCGCGCGTTCGACCCTGCGACGCTGGAGGTAACGGTGCGGCGTCTCACCGAAGGTCGCCCGGAACGTCCGGATGAAGTGCGCCGGGGAGACGTGCGCGATCCGGGCCAGGGTGGGAACGTCCAGTGGCTCGGCGTACGAGCGGTCCATCGCGTCCCGGGCCCGCAGCATCGCCCGGTTGGACTGCTCCACCGCGCGGCTCATCCGCCCATCACGGCCGCCAGCCTACGACGAATTGCCTGCTCACCGACCAACGGGCGAAGCCGCCGCCACTGAGGCACAATGTCTACTATGGAGTTCAGCGTCGACGTGGCAGCGCCGTACCGGCTGCGGGCGTGGGCGCTCGGGCCGGTCGGGGCGCCGCCACCGCTCGTCACGGGCGCGGAGGCCACCGCGACGACCTGGCCCCCGGCCCGGGTGGACCGGCTCGCCGCCCGGCACCGCGTGATCACGTACGCCCAGGTCGGCCGGTCCACGGGCGGCGACGTCGGCCGGTCCACGGGCGGCGGGTCGACCCCGGAGGGGTCGACGTCGGGCGGGTGGGGTCCGCCGGTCGGGTCCGTCCAGGGCTGAACGGACCCGAAACCAACGGGAAAAGGAGCCCCCGGCCGGGATCGAACCGGCGACATCTCGCTTACAAGGCGAGTGCTCTGGCCAGCTGAGCTACAGGGGCGCGTGCGTCCGTGGTCAGCATAGCGACTGGCGTCCGGATTTCCTCCTTCACCAGGGCCCTCAGCACCGGAAACGTGATCCGATGCGACACCCGGGGCCGGGTTGTGACGCCAGGGTGCACGCAACGCAGCCAATTTACGAGCGATTGATGGCCGTGCGTGCCTGACTGACCGGTATGCGAATGTCGTCGGTCCCATCCCTTGCCCCCCGCCTTGGCAGCGGAGGAAATCCCGTTTACCGTGCAGTGACACGGACGACATTCCGGCGCCCCTCAGTTGCCGGGTTTCGCCCGGTTGGCCGGCGCGGCACCGCGCCGGTCGCTCCTTCACTCGGATCGTCCGGCACGTTCCTGCCGGTGAAAGGAAGCACCCCTCATGGCCACGGTCACCTACGCCAAGGCGTCCCGCATCTACGCGGGCACCGAGCGTCCCGCCGTCAACCAGCTCGACCTGGAGATCGGCGACGGCGAGTTCCTCGTCCTGGTCGGCCCCTCCGGTTGCGGCAAGTCCACCAGCCTGCGGATGCTCGCCGGCCTGGAGGACGTCGACGAGGGCTCGATCTACATCGACCAGCGCGACGTCACGCACCTGCCGCCGAAGGCCCGCGACATCGCGATGGTCTTCCAGAACTACGCCCTCTACCCGCACATGACGGTGTACGAGAACATGGCGTTCGCGCTCAAGCTCCGCAAGACCTCGAAGGCGGAGATCGACCGGCGGGTGAAGGAAGCGGCCAGCCTGCTCCAGCTCGAGGAGTTCCTCGGCCGGAAGCCGAAGGCCCTCTCCGGCGGCCAGCGCCAGCGGGTCGCGATGGGCCGGGCCATCGTCCGGGAGCCCCAGGTCTTCCTCATGGACGAGCCCCTGTCGAACCTCGACGCCAAGCTCCGGGTGCAGACCCGTACCCAGATCGCGTCGTTGCAGGCCAAGTTGGGTGTCACCACCGTGTACGTCACCCACGACCAGGTCGAGGCGATGACCATGGGTCACCGGGTGGCGGTCATGCTCGACGGCGTCCTCCAGCAGGTGGACACCCCCCGGGCGCTCTACGACACCCCGGCCAACGTCTTCGTCGCCGGCTTCATGGGCTCCCCCGCCATGAACATCAAGACCGTGCCGCTGGGCGAGAACGGCGCCTCGTTCGCCGAGATGCTCATCCCGCTGGACCGCAGGCAGGTCGAGGCGGCCCGCGCCGAGGGCGGCAACGGCAAGGTGACCGTGGGCTTCCGTCCGGAGGACTGCGACCTGGTCAGCCCGACCGAGGGCGGCATGCCCGTCGTCGTCGAGCTGGTCGAGGACCTCGGCTCCGACGCCAACGTCTACGGCCACGCCGCGCTGGAAGGCGCGAACGAGCGGTTCGTGGTGCGTACCGACCGGCGGGCCATGCCGAACATGGGTGACACCGTGTTCGTCAAGCCGCGCCCCGGCCGTACCCACGTGTTCAACGCCGCCACCGGGCACCGGATCTGATGTGACGGAGAAGGGGGCGGCCCGCCGATCGGCGGGCCGCCCCCTTCTCGTTGTCGCAGGTGACGGACGCGACGCACCGGGTCGGTGACCGGCGGCGCGACCGGATCAGGCGGCGGCGCGGCGGCGGGCCACCTCGGCGAGGGTGACCGCGGCGGCGACGCTGGCGTTGAGCGACTCGACGTCGGAGACCATCGGGATGCTGACGGTCAGGTCGCACGTCTCGCCGACCAGCCGGGACAGCCCCCGCCCCTCGGAGCCGACTACCACGACCAGCGGACCGACGGCCGCCTCCAGGTCGTACAGGTCGGTCTCGCCGTCGGCGTCCAGCCCGACCACCATGAACCCGGCGTTCTGGCAGGCCTTCAACGACCGGGTCAGGTTGGTCACCTGGGCCACCGGCACCCGGGCCACCGCGCCCGCGCTGGTCCGCCAGGAGGTGGCGGTGATCCCGGCGGCCCGCCGCTCCGGCACGAAGACCCCCTGCGCGCCGAACGCGGCGGCCGAACGGATCACCGCGCCGAGGTTACGCGGGTCGGTGACCCCGTCCAGCGCCACCAGCAGCGGCGCGGTCTGCTCCAGCGCGGCGGCGACCAGATCCTCGAACGGCTCGTACGCGAACGGCGGCACCTGGAGGCCGACGCCCTGGTGCAGCACCCCGCCGGTCATCCGGTCCAGCTCGGCCCGGCTGACCTCCAGGTTGGCGATGCCCCGATCGGCGGCCGTCCGGATGATCTCCTTGATCCGGTCATCGACGTCGATGCCCTGCGCCGTGTAGAGCGCGGTCGCCGGCACCAGGGCGCGCAGCGACTCCAGCACCGGATTCCGGCCGACCAGCAGCTCGGGGCCGTCCTTCGCCGGGTTCGACTTCCGGCCCGGCGCCACCCGTGGGCCACCGCCCCGCCCGGCGCCGGTGGATCGGCCGGCGCCCCGACCGCCACTGTTACGCAGCGGCACTCCGGCCCGGCTGCCCTTGCCCCACGTCGTGTCCTTGGTGCCGGGCTGGCCGATCTTGGGCGCGCGGCCCTCCTCGGCGGCGGCGCGGCGCTCCTTGTCCTGCTTCCAGGCCGTCCGCTGGGGCACCTGCTCGGTACCCGAGTACGCCTTGTGCCACGGGCGCTCGTCGGCGGGGAGGGTCCTGCCCCGCCCGGCGAGCGAGTCGCGGTTCTTGCCGCCGGAACCCTTCGGGGCCCCCTGCTTGGGGGTGAGTCGCCGGCCACGGCGCTGTGAGTTGCCGGGCATCAGTCCTGCTCTCCAATAGTCCAACGGGGGCCCTGGGGGGTGTCCTCGACCACCACACCGGCCTGCTTGAGCTGGTCGCGGACCGCGTCGGCGGCGGCCCAGTCCTTACGGCTGCGCGCCTGGGCACGCTGCTCCAGGGCCAGCGCGACCAGAGAATCCACGACGCCACGCAGGTCGTCGCCACGACCGCCGCCCGTCCAGGCGGCGTCCAGGGGATCGACCCCGAGAATAGCCAGCATCGCCCGGACGGCGGCCAGCGTGGTGCGGACCGTCACATCGTCCCCGCCGGTCAGGGCGGTGTTGCCGTCCCGGACCAGGTCGTGCAGGACGGCCAACGCGGCGGACGTGTTCAGGTCGTCGTCCATCGCCTCGACGAACTCCGGCGGCAGCCCACCCGGCGCGCCCGGACCGACCCGCTCGGCGGCCCGCTGCACGAAACCCTCGACCCGCCGGTACGCGGTCGCCGACTCGCGCAGCGCATCCTCGGTGTAGTCGATGCGGGACCGGTAGTGCGCCGAGGCGAAGTAGTAACGCAACTCCACCGGGCGCACCCCGAGCGAGTCGACGTACGCCAGGTCGAGAGCGTTCCCCGCCGACTTGCCCATCTTGGCCCCGCCGAGGCTGAGCAGGCCGTGGTGCACCCAGTAGCGGGCGAACGGCAGCCCGGCGGCCCGGGACTGGGCGATCTCGTTCTCGTGGTGCGGGAAGGTCAGGTCGAGCCCGCCGCCGTGGATGTCGAACTCCCCGCCCAGGTAACGCCAGCACATCGCCGAGCACTCGATGTGCCAGCCGGGACGGCCCCGCCCCCACGGCGACGGCCAGTACGCGTCACCCGGCTCGTCCGCCTTGACGCCCTTCCACAGCGCGAAGTCGCGCGGATCCCGCTTGCCCCGGTCCGGGGCGTCCCCGGCCGACTGCATGGCGTCCGGCGACTGACCGGACAACTCGCCGTACGCCGGCCAGGAGGCGACGTCGAAGTAGACGTCGCCGGAGCCGTCCGTCGCCGGGTAGGCGTGCCCGCGATCGACGAGCGTGGCGATCAGCTCGTGCATCTCCGGGACGTGCCCGGTGGCGCGCGGCTCGTAGGTGGGCGGCAACACGTTGAGCGCCCGGTACGCGGCGGCGAGGATCACCTCGTTGTCGTACGCGATCGACCAGAACGGTCGATCCTGCTCGCACGACTTGACCAGCAGCTTGTCGTCGATGTCGGTCAGGTTGCGGATGAAGGTGACCTCGAAACCCTTCGCCAGCAGCCAGCGCCGCAACACGTCGTAGTTGACGCCTGATCTAAGGTGACCGATGTGTGGCGGCGCCTGGAGGGTGAGACCACACAGGTAGACCCCCACCCTGCCGGCTTCCAGCGGGACGAAATCCCGCACCGATCGGGAGGCGGTGTCATACAGGCGCAGCGTCACCGTACAAGGGTAACGGTCCCCACACTTCCGGGCCGTCCGGTGCCGGGCCGTACGCTTCCTGCTGTGGAGACGGCCGCACGCCCCGACGGCCCGACGACCGGCGCGGCAGCGCCCGCCGGGCCAACCGGCACGCCCCCGCCGCCCGCCGGCCCGACCGGCGCGGACACGTCATCGTCACCGACCGCCGCGACCCTGCCGGCGGGCGGGCACGCGGGCGGGCCGGCGGGTGGGCCGGCGGGCGGGCACGCGACCCTGCCGCCAGGCGGGCCGACGGGCGGGCGGGCCGGCGGGGAGACGGCGCAGACCCTGGACCGGGGGCTGCGACTGCTCCACCTGGTCGCCGACGCCACCGGCGGCCTGACCGTCACCGAGGCGGCGCACCGGCTCGGCATCGGCCGGGCCGCGGTCTACCGGCTGGTCAGCGCGCTCACCGAGCACGGCATGCTGCGCCGCGACGGCGCTGGGCGACTCCGGCTCGGCGCGGGCGTGCTGCACCTGGCCCGCCGGGCCCAGCCGCTGCTCGCCGAAGGAGCGCTGCCCGCCCTGCGCCGGCTGGCCGAGCAGTCCGGCGCCACCGCGCACCTGACCATCGTCGAGGGGGGCGAGGGCGTCGCCCTGGCCGTGGTCGAGCCGAGCTGGACGTCGTTCCACGTGGCGTACCGGTCGGGGTCGCGGCACCCACTGGAACGCGGCGCGGCCGGCCGGGCCATCCTCGCCGGTCGCGCCGGGTCCGCCGGCCCGGTGACCACCGCCGGGGAACTGCAACCCGGGGCGTACGGCGTGGCCGCACCGGTGCTCGGGGTACCCGGCCTGGAGGCGAGCGTCGGCGTGGTCGCCCTGGCCCCGCTGGACGCCGACACGGTCGGCGAGCAGGTGCTCTCCGCCGCCGCCGCGATCACCCGCGCCCTCTCCTGACCACCCCTCTCCTGACCCACGTCCCGCCGTCCCCACCGTCCCCACCGTCCCCGCTGGCGAGGACGGCCCCGCCGGCGAGGCCATTTCCGGGAAATAGGGGCTATCGTCGCGACGTCACCCCGTTTCCAAGGAAACGTCCGGCGCGCCACCACGCGTGCCACCTCGTCCGCGCCTCAATCTCAGGCCTCTCGGCGGGGCGCCCCTAACACATCCGGCGGCGGTTCGGGTGTTGTCCACAGGGCAGAGTTGATCGAGGGGACGCAGTTGTCCACAGGGGGTAGCGGAGTCGCCACCACCGGTGCAGGCTGCCGGTATGCCTCCCTCGCCGCACCGCCCCGATGCCCTCGTCTGGCAGGTCTTCCGTGGCGCGGACGTCGTACGCCACGGCCTGATCACCCGTCACCAGCTCCGCAGCAGAGCCTGGCTGCGGTTGGGCCACGACCTCTACGCCGACGCCCGGTTGCCCCAGGATCACGCGCTGGCCTGCCGGGCCACCGCGCTCGTCCTGCCGTCCGGGGGCATGATCGCCGGTTCCTCCGCCGCCTACCTGCACGGGGTCACGCACGCGGCGACCTTCGAGTCCGACGTGCACGTGCTGATCCCGCATCCGGCGCGGATGGGCGCTCGGAAGGGGGTGCGGGTGCACACCACCGGGGCGCCGCTCGGCTGCCACACGCCCGCGCCGTCGGCCCGGTGGTCGGCCGGCATGGTGGGCGGGGGCGGGGTGGGCGGGGGCATGGTGGGCGGGGGCATGGTGGGCGGGGGCGGGGCGGGCGGGGTGACCGCCGCGTCGGCGCTGGTCGGCTCGACCACCTCGCCGAGGTCAGCCCACCGTGATCGGCCCGCCCCGATGTCACGGCCGACACCGACTGGCACGACGGTCGCGTTCGGCCCGATCGACACCACCGGACCGGCTCACGCCACCGCCGCGACCGGGGTTGCGGGCGGCCGGGGGGCGGCCCGGGCAGCAGGCAGCCGGGAACCAGCCAGGGCAGCGGACCGCCCACCGGCGGCACGGGCAGCGGGCCGCCCGAAAACGGCCGGGGCAGCGGGCCTTCCCGGCATGGCCGGGGCGGCGGCAGACATTCCCGGCATGGCCGGGGCGGCGGCAGACATTCCCGGCATGGCCGGGGCGGCGGCAGACCTTCCTGGCATGGCGGGAGC
This sequence comes from Micromonospora sp. WMMD882, assembly GCF_027497255.1. Taxonomy (NCBI): domain Bacteria; kingdom Bacillati; phylum Actinomycetota; class Actinomycetes; order Micromonosporales; family Micromonosporaceae; genus Micromonospora; species Micromonospora sp. WMMD882. Next base: position 5,234,522 of record NZ_CP114903.1, on the reverse strand, counting down.
GGCGAGGGCGGTGCCGACGAGTTCGCCGGCCCGGGCCGCCTGGGAGACCGCGGCCTGGGAGGATCCGCTCCACGCGATCGCCGTCATCGACACGATGCTGGCGCTCGGGCTGACCACCCGGGCGGCGCTCGTCGACCTCGGCGAACGTAACGCCGGTCGACCGGGTGGTCGGCAGGCGTTGCGGGTGTTCGACTTCGTCGACCCGGGCGCGCAGTCACCGCCCGAGTCGCACCTGCGGGCCCGGCTGGTGCTCTCCGGGTTGCCCCGACCGGTCACCCAGTATCCGGTCCGGTTGGCGTCGGGGTTGGTCGTGCACCCCGACCTGGCCTGGCCGGAGTTCCAGGTCGCCGTCGAGTACGACGGTCAGTGGCACGCCAGTCCGGAGCAGTTGCACCGGGACCGGCTCCGGTTGAACCAGTTGGTCGGCGCCGGCTGGCTGGTGCTGCACGTGACCAGCCGGCGGCTGCGTCACGACTTCCCGGCGGTGCTCCGGGAGGTCCGGGCCGTCCTGGCCGCCCGCGGCTGGCGGCGATGACCCCGATCCCCACGGCGGAGATGACCCAGCCACCACAACAGCGAAACTGCGGCATCCGAGGCGCCGGATGCCGCAGTTTCCCTGAACTGGAGCGGAGAAGACGGGTGTCAGGGGCGGGCGTTGGGCTTCAGGGGGGTCTTCACGGCGGCGTAGGCGTCAATAACGCCGTAGCCGTAGAAGCCGTTGAAGTTGAGGCTGCCGGCGCAGTAGGCGTCGTACGTCTCGTCCCGGCCCTCGTTGCGGTACTGCTGCAGGCGCGGCTCCGGGCAGGCCCGCTCGGCGGCCGTACGGTAGAGGTGCTGCTCCACCAGCTTCGGGTCCATGCCGAAGCCGTCCCGACGCTCCTTCTTGCCGAACTTGCTGACGATCAGCGCGGCGACCCCGGAGGCGTGCGGCGCGGCCATCGACGTGCCCTGGAGGTAGGTGTAGTAGCCGCACTCACCGTTGGCCTTGCAGTCCTTGAAGACGAAGGTCTCGGCGCCGGCCACGATGTTGCCGTCGGCGTCGACCGAGCCCTCCTCCTGGAGGACGTGCTTCGGGTACGCCGAGAGGATCATGTTCGCGTCGGTCCGGTACGTGTCGGTGCCGAACCCGTCCCGGAACCAGCCGCCCGGCGCGGCGACGGCGGTCTGCTCGGTGCCGTAGTTCGAGAAGTCCGACTTCTTGTACGACGGGCCGAGCGACGACACGCTGATCACGTTCGGGCCCTCGGTGGGCAGGTTCCAGCAGCTCTCGTTGTCGATCGGCCGCAGGTACGGGTCGCGGCCGTAGTTCGGGCTGGAGTCGTCGGCACGCGGGGCGCCGAGGTCCTCGTTGTTGTTGCCGAGCGCGCCGACCAGGGTGACGCCCTTGCGGTGCGCGTAGGTCAGAGCCCGCTTCATCGCCGCGATGGTCGCCCGCTGCGCGGCCTGGTCCTCCGGCGCGTCGGCCGGGTTGGCCGTGCAGTTGAAGAGCCACGGGTCCACGTAGAACGACATGTTGACCACGTCGAGGCCGCTGTTGGCCGCGTGCACCAGCGAGTTGACCACCGGGTCGAGGAAGAAGTAGCCGGAGTCCTGGCCGCCCTTGAGCTCGACCAGCGAGACGTTCGGGGCGACCCCGGAGATGCCGAACCCGTTGGCCGCCGCGCCGATCGTGCCGGCGACGTGGGTGCCGTGCCCGTTGTCGTCGGTGCCGACCGGGTCGACGCAGCTCGCCACCTCGCACGGCCCGTCCACGTCCACCAGGTCGGGAGCGAAGTTGCGGGACAGCGACCAGTCGAAGTTGGGCGCGATGTCGGGGTTGCCGGCGTCGACACCGGTGTCGAGGATGCCGACCTTCACCCGGCGGTCACCGGGTTCGATCTTGCGGGACTTGTCGGCCCGGATCATCTCCAGGCCCCACAGCTTGTCGTCCAGCGGGTCCAAGCCCTTGTGCTTGGCGGGCTTCTTCGCCGCCTTCCTCGTCGCGGCCAGCAGGTGTTCCTGCTCGACCCGGTCCAGCTTGGGCTTGCGCCCGATGGCCTTCCGCTCACTCACGCCGAGCAGGGCGCCGGTGGCGTTGGCCTTGGCGGCGAAGTCGGCCCGGTCGCTGCTGACCTGGAAGATGCCGACCTCGTCGGTGCGGGACACGACCGAGCCGCCGGCCGCCCGGATCGCCGCGATCGCCGCGTCTGCGGTGACCCCCTCCTCGGCGACCACGGTGAAGGTCCGGGCAGCGGTCTGCTCGGCGCCGGCCGGACCGGTCGGGCCGGTGACCGTAAGTGCCAGCGCCGTCGCGGTAGCCACGGCGCCGGCGGTGAAGCGCTTGCTCACCACATCAGATCCTCTCGTTGAGGGACGTGGCAGCCATCAGACCGCATCGTCCCTGATCTTCGCTAGAGGAAGCCACACATTGATGCGATTACCGCGGTCGTCACGCCGACCGGTCGATCAGCTCCACCAACTGGGTCAACGTGGAGACCGTCGCGTCCGGGGTCACCTCCACCGGGCACGTCTCGCCGCGCCGGTTCAGCCAGGCCGCGCGCAGCCCGGCCCGCTGGGCGGCCGCCACGTCGAGGGCGGGCGAGTCCCCCACGTGCAGCACCTCGGACGGGAGCACTCCGGCCGCCGCGACCACCGCCGCGAAGAACTCCGGCGCGGGCTTCTTCGGCAGGCCGTTCTGGTGCGCGTACACCTCGAAGGCGAACGCGCCGGCCAGGCCGCAGCGTTCCGCCCGGCTGTTGCCGTTGGTGGCGTAACCGAGGGTGACCCGTGGTCGCAGCGCGGCGAGCGCGGGCAGCACGTCCGGGTAGGGCCGGGTCAGCGCGAACCGTCGAGCGAAGAACAGCTCGGCGAAGCGATCCACGTCGTCGGCCAGCCCGACCCGCGCCAGCGACCGGGCCAACGCGGCCCGCCGGAGTCGCGTCACGGGCTCGGCACGGCGCGCGCCGAACGCCTCATCCCAGTCCGCCTCCAGCTCCGCGAGCCCGACCTCGGCCGCCGCCGGGTTCACCCGCCGCATCTCCTCCAGTACGGCCACCAGCGCGCCGGTCACCGCCGGTCGCAGGTCCACGAGCGTCTCGTCGGCGTCGAACACCACCACGCTGACCACGAAAGCGGCGCCTCCCGTCATTCGGGGCGGAGGATCTCGTACTCGACCTCGCCGTGCTCGGTGCCGGGGATCGGGTCGTCCCAGGTGAGGTGGAACGTGCGGACGAGCCGCAGGCCGGCCCGCTCCAGGACGCGGCGGGAGCGGACGTTCACCGCCATGGTCTCGGCCCGGACCCGGCGCAGTCCGAGCTGGTCGAAGGCGTACCGGACCAGGGCGCGGGCGCCCTCGGTGGCGAGCCCCCGCCCCCAGGCCGCCCGGCGGAGCCGGTAGCCCAGCTCGGCCTCGGTCGGGTCGTCACCGGGCGGCGGGTCGAGCGCGAACCAGCCGAGGAAGTCGCCGTCGGCGCGGCTGACAGCGGCCCATCGGCCGAGGCCCGGCGTCCTGTCGTACTCGGCGAGGACGCGGGGCAGCAGCTCGTCCCGGACCACGGTGGCCGGGGTGGGTCGGCCGTTGGTCAGGTACCGCATGACCTCCGGGTCGGCGTCCAACTCCACCAGGTGGTCGAGGTCGGCCGGGGTGAACCGGCGCAGCCGCAGCCGCCCGGTGTCCAGCACGGTCCCGTCCGGGGTGTCCGCCTCGGTCATGGTGGCATGATGCCGTTGCCCTGGCTGACCGGGCCACGCATTTCTGCCGCGCCCCGCTGGCCGGACCGCCGCCCGACGGGTGGGACGCCTCAGCGCGCGACGCCGGCGAGCAGCCAGCGGGTGACGGTGACCTGGAGCAGGACGTTGCCGCCCGGCGGCTGGTCCGGGCCGGTCACGTCCCAGCCGTACTTGTCGCGGAAGGCCGTGACGACCTCGGCCGGGAAGGAGTCCCGGAGCACGGTGACGGCGCCCTCCGCGACCACCGGCGCGTCGCCGTCCTCCAGCGCCAGCGAGACGCGTGGATCGGTGCCGACGTTGCGGAGCTTGCGGTTGCCGGCGCCGGTGCAGATCCACCACCGATCCTGCCGGTGGACGAACCAGACCGGGGTGACGTGCGGGGAGCCGTCGGAGCGCAGGGTGCAGAGCCAGACGTTGCGGTCCCGGTCGAGCCGGGCCAGCACCGCCTCGTCGAGCGGAGACGTCATGGTCGGCCGGTCAGGGGTGGGTCATCCGAAGCACGTCCAGCGCCTCGTCGAGCTGGTCCTCGGTGAGCTTGCCGCTGTCCACGTGGCCCCGGGCGAGCACCACCTCCCGGATCGAGAGCTCCTTGGCCAGGGCCTCCTTGGCGATCGAGGCGGCCTCGTCGTACCCGAGGTGGCGGTTGAGCGGGGTGACGATCGACGGCGAGCCCTCCGCGTACGCCAGGCACACGTCGGCGTTCGCGGCCAGGTCGGCCACGCAGCGGTCGGCGAACAGCCGGGCGGACGCGGCCAGCAGTCGGATCGACTCCAGCAGGTTGCGGGCCATCACCGGCAGCATCACGTTCAGCTCGAAGTCGCCCTGCGAGCCGGCGAAGGCGACCGTGGCGTCGTTGCCGACCACCTGGGCGCAGACCTGCCGGACCGCCTCGGCGACCACCGGGTTCACCTTGCCCGGCATGATCGACGACCCGGGCTGGAGGTCGGGGATGCGCAGCTCGCGCAGGCCGGCGCGGGGGCCGGACCCCATCCAGCGTACGTCGTTGGCGATCTTGTAGAAGCCGACCGCGACGGTACGGAGCTGGCCGGAGGTCTCCACCAGCGCGTCCCGCGCGCCCTGCGCCTCGAAGTGGTTGCGCGCCTCGCTCACCGGCAGCCCGGTCGACTCGCGCAGCTTCCCGATCACGGCGGCGGCGAAGCCCAGCGGGGTGTTGATGCCGGTGCCGACGGCGGTGCCGCCCAGCGGCAGCTCGGCCAGCCGGGGCAGGGCCGACTCCAGCCGCTCGACGCCGTACCGGATCTGCGCGGCGTAGCCGCCGAACTCCTGGCCGAGGGTGACCGGGGTGGCGTCCATCAGGTGGGTCCGCCCGGCCTTGACCACCGTCTCGAACTCGGCGGCTTTGGCCTCCAGCGCTCCGGCGAGGTGGGTCAGCGCGGGCAGCAGGTCGTGGACGACCGCGTGGGTGGCCGCCAGGTGGATCGAGGACGGGAACACGTCGTTGCTGGACTGCGAGGCGTTGACGTCGTCGTTCGGGTGCACGTCCCGGCCCAGCTCGCGGGTGGCCAGGGTGGCGATCACCTCGTTGGTGTTCATGTTCGACGAGGTGCCCGAGCCGGTCTGGAACACGTCGATCGGGAACTGGTCGTCGTACCCGCCGTCGGCGACGTGCGCGGCGGCGGTGGCGATCGCCGTCGCCACCTCGGCGTCGAGCACGCCCAGCTCGGCGTTGACCTGGGCCGCCGCGCCCTTGATCTGGGCCAGCGCGCGGATCTGGGCGGACTCGATGCCGCGCCCGGAGATCGGGAAGTTCTGCACGGCCCGCTGGGTCTGGGCCCGCCACAGTGCGTCGGCGGGCACCTCCACCTCGCCCATCGAGTCGCGTTCGATCCGGTAGCCCACGTCCTCAGGAGTCGTCACGCCCTCCATCCTGCCCCGCCCGCCGGATCGTCGCAGGTCTACTCCGGCTCAGGTCGGCGGTCGTAGGTCGCCAGCGTCGCCTTGTTCGTGTTCGCGTCCCGGAACACCAGCTCCCACGGGCCGGTGTTCACGTCCATCTCCTTGCCGAAACCGACCCACTTGCCCACGAGCTTCGGACGTACTTCTAGCGAGCGGCCTCGGTCAAGGGTGTCGCCGGAGAGAAGAGGCATGGATTGCTCGCCTTTGGAGCTGCCCCGGATCCGGGGCAGCTCCAAAGGCAGCGGCGAGCACACCCCTCCCGCAGAGCCGACGCGGCGCCGGACGCCCAGGACCGGCACGTCAAGCGGCTCCCACAGCGTCAGGGGCGTGAACCGGGTCTGCGGCGGTCAGCGGCGGGCGCCGATGGTGAGGACGGGCTTGGTGACCTCGGCGAAGAAGTCCTCGCCCTTGTCGTCCACCACGATGAACGCCGGGAAGTCCTCCACCTCGATCTTCCAGACCGCCTCCATGCCCAGCTCGGGGTATTCGAGGACCTCCACGTGCCTGATGCAGTCCTGGGCGAGCCGGGCCGCCGGGCCGCCGATCGAGCCGAGGTAGAAGCCGCCGTGCTGGTGGCAGGAGCGGGTCACCTGGGCGGACCGGTTGCCCTTGGCCAGCATGACCAGCGAGCCGCCGGCCGCCTGGAACTTCTCCACGTACGCGTCCATCCGGCCGGCGGTGGTCGGGCCGAACGAGCCGGACGCGTACCCCTCGGGGGTCTTCGCCGGGCCGGCGTAGTAGACGGCGTGGTCGCGCAGGTACTGCGGCATCGGCTCGCCCGCGTCCAACCGCTCGGCGATCTTGGCGTGGGCGATGTCCCGGGCGACGACCAGCGGGCCGGTCAGCGACAGCCGGGTCTTCACCGGGTACTTGGACAGCTCGGCGCGGATCTCGGCCATCGGGCGGTTCAGGTCCACCCGGACGACCTGCTCGGTGTCCAGGGTCTCGTCGGTGACCTCGGGCAGGAAGCGGGCCGGGTCGGTTTCCAGCCGCTCCAGCCACACGCCCGACGGGGTGATCTTGGCGACCGCCTGCCGGTCCGCCGAGCAGGACACCGCGATCGCCACCGGGCAGGACGCGCCGTGCCGGGGCAGTCGGACCACCCGCACGTCGTGGCAGAAGTACCGCCCGCCGAACTGCGCGCCGATGCCGAAGTTGCGGGTCAGCTCCAGGACCTCGGCCTCCAACTCCAGGTCACGGAAGCCGTGCGCGGCCATCGACCCCTCGGTGGGCAGCGCGTCGAGGTACTTCGCGGAGGCGTACTTGGCGGTCTTCAGCGCGTACTCGGCGGAGGTGCCGCCGACGACGACGGCCAGGTGGTACGGCGGGCAGGCCGAGGTGCCGATCAGCCGCAGCTTCTCCTCCAGGAACCGCATCATCCGGGTCGGGTTCAGCAGCGCCTTGGTCTCCTGGTAGAGGTACGACTTGTTGGCCGAGCCGCCGCCCTTGGCCATGAACAGGAACTTGTACGCGTCCGGGTGGCCGTCCGGGTCCTCGGCGTACAGGTCGACCTGGGCCGGCAGGTTGCTGCCGGTGTTGCGCTCCTCCCACATGGTCAGCGGGGCGAGCTGCGAGTAGCGCAGGTTCAGTTTTGTGTACGCCTGGTACACGCCCCGCGAGATCGCCTCCGCGTCCGCGCCGTCGGTGAGCACGTGCCGGCCACGCTTGCCCATCACGATCGCGGTGCCGGTGTCCTGGCACATGGGCAGCACGCCGCCGGCCGCGATGTTGGCGTTGCGCAGCAGGTCCAGGGCGACGAACCGGTCGTTCGGCGACGCCGCCGGATCGTCGATGATCGACCGCAACTGGGCCAGGTGGGCCGGGCGCAGGAAGTGCGCGATGTCGTGCATCGCCTCGGCGGTCAACGCGGTGAGCGCGGACTGCTCGACGGTGAGGAACCGCCGGCCACCCGGACCGTTGACGACGTCGACCCCCTCGTCGGTGACCAGGCGGTACTCCGTCTGATCGGGACCGACCGGGAGCAAGGGGGCGTAGGTGAACGCGGCGGCACTGCTCATGAGCGGAAAGCCTAGGGCAGTACGGTCGGCCCGTCCTACCCGCCGGGTGAGTCGTGCGACACCGCTCTCAGTCAACCGTCCTTGCCGGGCGGGTCCGGGCAGCCCGCACGTTTCGGGCCGCAGCTCTCCACCGGGGCGGGTCCGCCACCCGGGTCACCGCCCGGGCCGTCGCCCGGCCGCGAGCCGCCGCCGTCGACGCCGCCCGGTGGGCGCGCCCCACCGTCGGGCGGCCCGCCGCCGGCCGCGCCGGCGAACCTGACGTACCCGATCTCCCGGCCCTCGCCGACCACCATGCCGGCCGGCCCCACGGCCAGCACGTTCGCCGAGGTACGGAGGTTCGCCAGCGCCCTGCCGTCGCGCGGGTCGACGGCGACGATCCGGGACGGGCCGTCCTCGCTGAGCACCACCGCGTACGGGGTGAGCGCCCCGGACACCTTCTCGCCGACCTTCCGGCTCCACCGGGGGCGGTCACCGCCCAACTCCCGCCCGACGACCGAGCGTCTGTCCTTCGTCCGGGCCAGCACGTGCCGGTCGTCGACGGCGAGCAGCTTCTCCCCCACCACGCCCACCCAGAGCAGCCGTCCGTCGTACGCGTCGACCACCGTCTCGCGGGCGTCCGGGGCCACCCCGACCACCACGTTCCGCGCGCCCTGCGGGTCCTCCCGCTGGACGCAGCCGGCGTTGTCGGCGGTCCGCAGGTTGAGTCCGTCCCGCCGCCACACCTCCCGGCCGGTGGCGACGTCCTGCCCGGAGATGCTGAAGTAGCACGTGCCGTCCTGGGATCGGGCAGCGATCCGCAGCAGCCGCCCACCCACGGTGACCAGGCGTTCCTCCCGGGCGGGCTCGACGTCGCGCACCACCCGCCCGGTCGCCGTCTCCAGCACGTGCACCCGGCCGTCGACCGGGAACCCGAGCAGGGCGGGCACCGGCTCGGGGCCGGCCGCGCCGGGGTCGATCCGGTGCCCGCCCAGCCGTCGGGTGCCGAGCAGGTCCGGGTTGTCGGCGAAGAACCCGCTCTCCACGCCGGGCAGGAACGCCGTCCAGAGGGGCCGGGTCCCGCGCGGGTCCCAGGCGCTCACCGTGCAGTCGGTGGCCTGCGCGCAGCGGGCGTCCAGCAGGAGGTTCCGGTACGTCCAGACGCCCACCGCCGCCTCGTCGCGGCGGAGCGCCGCGCCGGTGGTCGGGTCGAGCAGCTCGTACCCCTTGACCAGGAGCTTGCCCACCGCGACCACGGAGTCGCGGCCACCCCCGGCGACCGCCGCCCAGTCCGCCTTGCGTTCCCACAACGGCGCGCCGGTGGCGAGGCTGCGGCCCTCCACCCGGGTCCGTTGCTCGACCACGACGGCGTCCCCGGCGATGGTGACGCTCTTCGGCGTGCCGCCGATGCGCCGCTGCCAGGTCACGTCCGGCTCGGAGATCGGCTGGCTGCGGTTGACCGCGTCCCACAGGCCGGGCCACGGGTTCCACACGCCACTGACGGTGAGCGCCACCAACGCGATCACCGCCAGAACCACGTAGCAGCCGACGCATCGACCGCCTTCCCGAGCCACACCGGACACCGTAGCCAGATCCACACCGCTTCCGCGCCACCCGTACGGCCGTGTCGCGTCCCCGCTACCTGCCGGGCGGCTCCTTCCCGGCCTTCAGCACCCGCCACAGCAGGAGGGTGCAGGCGAGGGAGGCGACGCCGGCGGCGGCCATCGCCACGGCCGGGCCGGTCAGCTCGCTGAGCGCGCCCGCGCCCGCCGCGGCGAGCCCCTGGGTGGCCATCAGTCCGGTGCTGACCAGCCCGAACGCCTGGCCGCGCCGGGTCGGCGGGACGGCGTCGAGGAACCGGCGGGCCAGACCGAGCTGGTAGGCGAAGCCGGCGGCGGCCACCCCGAACAGCACGGCGGCGACGGCCAGACCGGGTCGCAGCAGGAACACCAGCATCGGCACGCCGAGCAGCAGCGCCAGCCACGGGCCGAGCCGTTCCCGGGCGGCGGGGGCGACGAACCGGCCCACCACCAGGTCACCGAGGAGCATCCCGAACGCGCCGGCCATCAGCAGCACGCCGGCGCTGGCCCCGGGACCCAGTTCGGCGGCGTACGGCACGGCGACCGCCTCGGCCCCGACCAGCATCGAGCCGGGCAGCCACTGGGCCAGCAGCAGTCCCCGGACCCGCCGGTCGGCGAGCAGTTCCCGGTTGCCCCGCCAGGTCTCCCGGACCGGGCCGGCCGACCCACGGTCGCGGCGGGGCCGGCGACGCAGGCCGAGCCGGATCAGCAGGGCGGAGATCGCGCAGGTGACGGCGGTCAGCCAGAGCGCGCCGTACGGGCCGACCAGGCCGAGCAGCAGCCCGCCGACGGCGAACCCGACGACCTGGGTGCCGCCGGAGAGCACGGTGAACAGCGACCGGCCCAGCACGTACGCGTCGCCGTGCAGGATCTCCGGCAGCAGGGCGGTGCGGGCGGCGCTGCTGACCGGCCCGAACAGGCCGACGACGAAGACCAGCCCGAGCATGCCGGCCGGGGGTAGCACGCCGGCGGCGAGCACCACCACCAGGGCCAGCCGCAGCAGGTCGTAGCCGACCATCAGGGCGCGCGGCGGCCAGCGGTCGGCGAGGGCGAGCAGGAACACCCCACCGACCGCGTACGGCAGGAAGCCGGTGACGTACGCCAGCGCGGCGATCAGCCCGGAGCCGGTGCGCTCGTAGACGAGCACGGACAGGGCGAGCATCTTGACCGTCTCGCCGATCAGGAAGATCCCGAAGCCGGCGAAGAGCGCCCGGAACTCGGCGACGGCGAAGACGTCCCGGAAGGTGGCCGGCCGCTCGGGGGCCGGGGCGGTGCGGGCAGTGGTCACGACCGGTGATCCTGGTCGGGTTCCGCCGGACGTTCTATCCTTTCGTCCGTACCCGAAAGGTAGGGCCTGACGTGCGCATTCAGGTTAGCCCGGCGGACATCGCGGCGAGCCGGTACGCCATCTCCCCGCTCGGCGAGGCGATGTCGGCGCTGCGGGCGTGCGCCGGGCAGCACAGCCCGCCGGGGCTCGCCCCGTGGACGGCGCGGGTCCGCCCGACGTACGAACGGTTGCGCCGGCACGTGCCGGCGGTGGGCGCGCTGCTGGCCCTGCTGCGCCGCCGCGGGTACAACGCCGACTTCGTCCAGCCGCCGCCGGACGGCGTCGGGCGCAGCTTCGCCGACGAGCTGGCCGTGGTCCGGGCCACCCCGCTGGCGCAGGCCCGGGCCGAGCTGGCCCGCAACCTGGCCGGGCTGCCCACCCCGCCGGCGTACGCGCAGCGGATCTACGCCGCGCCGGACATGGTGGACCGGGTGGCGGACGCGATCGAGGCGGTCTGGACGACCCTGGTCGAGCCGGACTGGCCCCGGCTGCGCACCATCCTGGAACGGGACCTCGTCCAGCGCGCCGGACGTCTGGTCACGTACGGCTGGGGCGCCGCGGTCGCCGGCCTCGATCCCCGGCTGAGCTGGGAGCCGGGTGGCCCGCTGGGCACGATCGTGGTGGCCGACCGGGACCCGGGCACGTACTCGCTGGGCGGCCGGGGGCTGCTGTTCGTGCCGACCGTGTTCGGCACGATGATCAACTATGTCGAGCCGCCGTGGCCGTTCGCGCTGGTGTACCCGGCCTCCGGCGTGGCCGACCTGCTCGGCCCGCCCGAGCCGGACCGCCCGCCGGACGCGCTGGACCGGCTGCTCGGCCGCTCCCGGGCGACGGTGCTGCGGGCGCTGGCCGCCCCGGCCACCACCAGTCAGCTCGTCCGGCAGCTCGACCTGCCGCTGGGCAGCGTCGGTGGCCACCTGGCGGTGCTGCGGGGCGCCGGCCTGGTCACCCGGACCCGCGCCGGCCGCGACGTCCGCTACACCCGCACCCCGCTCGGCGACGCCCTCAGCGGGGCCGACCCGGACGCTCCCGCCCCGCCGGCTGCTCCCGTGCCACCCCCGACCGCTCCCGGGCTCCCGCCGCCGGCTGCTCCCGTGCCGCCGGCTGCTCCCGGCCTTCCGTCACCGCCGAGCGGACCAGCGGCAGCACCCGGTACGGAAGCTGCTCGGCCAACGCGATGATCGTCGACGCCCGGGAGATCCCGGGGTGCGCGACGATCTGGTCGATGACCCGCTGGAGGTCGGCGTTCGACCGGGCCACGATGCGGCAGAGCACGTCACTGGCGCCGGTGATGGTGTGCGCCTCCAGCACCTCGGGGATCGCGGCGAGATGCGCGGTCACCGGATCGTGCCCCTGCCGCTGGCTGATCTCCAGGGTGACGAACGAGGTCACCGCGAACCCGATGGCGGCCGGGGAGATGTCCGGCCCGAACCCGGTCACCACGCCCCGGTCGACCAGCTTGTCCAGCCGTGCCTGCACGGTGCCCCGGGCCACGCCGAGCCGGCGGGAACACTCCAGCACCCCGATCCGTGGCTCGGCGGCGAGCAGCTCGACGAGCCTGACGTCGAGTCGGTCGAGCTGTACATCCTGCCCAGTGCTCACGGGTGGGAACCGTACCAAATGTGCAACCTGACCAGGGTCGGAGCTGACTGTTGCCCACCCGCGTCCGGGCCGCGATCCTCGCGGAAGAGGCACCGAACCGGAGGGAGTCCACGATGACCCAGGCGATCGACCGACCCCAGTCGACCGAAGAGGTCGACGTCGACGCGCTCGTCGGCGCTGTCGCGCACGACACCAGCCACGACCCGTTCCCGGTCCGGGGACTCGACCACGTCGCCTTCCTGGTCGGCAACGCCAAGCAGGCGGCGCACTACTACTCCACCGCCTTCGGCATGACCTGCGTGGCGTACCGGGGGCCGGAGCAGGGCCACCGGGACTACGCCGAGTACGTGCTGACCAGCGGTTCGGCCCGGTTCGTGCTCCGCGGCGCGGTCCGCCCCGACGCGCCGGACGCCGCCCTGGTCGCCAAGCACAGCGACGGCGTCTCCGACATCGCGCTGGAGGTCCCCGACGTCGACGCGGCGTACGCGCACGCCACCGGCCAGGGCGCGACCGGCCTGCTGGAGCCGCACGACGTCACCGACGAGCACGGCACCGTCCGGATGGCGAGCATCGCCGCGTACGGCGACACCCGGCACACCCTGGTCGACAGGTCCCGCTACACCGGCCCGTTCCTGCCCGGCTTCGTGGCCCGGCGGCCGATCGTCGACCGGCAGCCCATGATCGACGCCGGCCTCCAGCCGAAGCGGTTCTTCCAGGCGGTCGACCACGTGGTCGGCAACGTCGAGTTGGGCCGGATGGACGAATGGGTCGACTTCTACCGGCGGGTGATGGGCTTCACCAACATGGCGGAGTTCATCGGCGACGACATCGCCACCGACTATTCCGCGCTGATGAGCAAGGTCGTCGCCAACGGCACCCGCAAGGTGAAGTTCCCCCTGAACGAGCCGGCCGTCGCCCGCAAGAAGTCGCAGATCGACGAGTACCTGGAGTTCTACCAGGGCCCGGGGGCGCAGCACATCGCGGTGGCCACCAACGACATCCTGGCCAGCGTGGACGCGATGCGGGCGGCCGGCGTCGAGTTCCTGGACACGCCGGACTCCTACTACGACGACCCGGAGCTGCGCGCCCGGATCGGCGAGGTACGGGTGCCGATCGAGGAGCTGAAGGCCCGCAAGATCCTGGTCGACCGGGACGAGGACGGCTACCTGCTCCAGATCTTCACCAAGCCGGTGCAGGACCGACCGACAGTCTTCTTCGAGCTGATCGAACGGCACGGCTCGCTCGGCTTCGGCAAGGGCAACTTCAAGGCCCTCTTCGAGGCCATCGAGCGTGAGCAGGAAAGGCGCGGCAACCTCTGAGCAGTACCGGATAGCGCAATTCCCATACGAGGGAAACCCTTCCCAGCGCATTTGAGGCTCCGCTGCGCTAGCCCCTTTCGGTATCGATGTGAAACGATTATGCATCGAGCCGACGAGTGGCTGTCGTCGGCCAGGTGAACGCCGCGCGTCCACCTGGCCGACCACCGTGGGAAAGGGGCGCCCGGTACCTTGTCGTCGATACTCCTCTTCGTCGTCGGCGCCGCGCTCCTGATCTACAGCGCGGAGAAACTGATCTCCTACCTCGTCGGCGCCGCGTCCGGGCTGCGCGTCTCCGTCTTCCTGCTCGCGATCATCTTCACCGGAATCGAGTTCGACGACGTCGCCTTCGGAGTGGCGCTCAACATCGAGGATCTCAGCGACGTCGCGCTCGGCACCGTGTTCGGCACGTCGATCTCGATGATCGGAGTGGTGCTCGCGCTCGCCGCGATCATCTCGCCGACCAGGACGGAAATCCCGCGCCGGTACATCGCGCTGTTCGTAGTCGCGCCGCTGGCGATGATCCCCTTCGTCGTGTTCGGGCCCCTCACCCCGCTGTACGGCGTGCTGCTCCTGCTGCTGTTCGCGCTCTTCCTCGGGTACGTGACCGTCCGGGAACTCCGCAGCGCCGGTGACCGGCCCCTCCGGAAGCTCGGCGGCGCTGGTGACGGGCCCCTCCGGAAGCTCGGCGGCGCTGGTGACCGGCCCGACGCGCCCCCGGGCGGTCCGCCCCTCGCCGCGACGATGCCGTTCGGCAGGGCCCGCCCGCTCTCCGGCTGGGCCGCGATCGGGCTGGCCGTCGTCGCGCTGGTCGGCCTCGTCGTCGGCGCGACGATGACGAGCATCGGCACGGAAGGCATCCTGGAGGGGTTCGAGATCCAGGGGGCCCTGTTCGGGGCCACCATCGCCACCCTCGTCCTCACCCTCGAAGACGTGCTCCTGACCGTCGAGCCCACCCGGCGCGGCGCCCCCGATCTCGGCATCGGCAACGTCATCGGCAGTGTCGTCTTCGGAGTGACCGGCAAACTCGGCATCATCCTGCTCGCCGGTGGCAGCATCGTCGTCGACGACGAGGTGCTCTCCTGGCACCTCCCGGCGCTGACCGGGATGACCGCGCTCGCCGGCTACTTCCTCTACACCCGCCGACTGCGGCGCTGGCACGGATTCGTGCTGCTCGCCCTCTACGTCGCGTACTGGGTGGTCAGCTTCACCGTGTTCGGCGAAGCACCAGTCGAAACCGACTGACCAACCATCCCACCCGCTCGCGCCGCGCCGCCGCTGCGGGCAAGATCGTCAATTCTGCCCACGAACAGCACGATCTTGCGGGGCGCAGGGAACGGCGGGACGTCGCCCCGGGTGGCCTGAAAAGGGACTTCGATGGTGTAAGCGTACGAATCAGGGCGTGTCGGTGGCCGGTGCGGACAGCCGGCGGGCGGGCCGGCGGGGAAGGCGTCGTTAAGGTAGCTGCGTGAGCGTGCAACCCGGCTGGTACGTCGACCCTGCCGACCCCGAGACCCAGCGTTGGTGGGACGGCGGGGGGTGGATCGGCGCGCCGATACCGGCCGACGCCACCCCGCCGGACGGGCCGCCGCCGGCCGAGCCGCCGCCCTCCCCCACCGACTCCCCGACCTCGGGGGCCGCGGCCGGTGGCGCGACGCAGCAGGGCACGCCGGTGTCCGGGGCCGCCACTCCCGGCGCCACCGGCCTGCCGGGCCCGACCTCGCCGGCCCCCGGTCCCGGGTACGGCGCCCCGCCCCCGCCCGGCCCGACCCACCCCGGCTGGGGCCACCCCGGCGCGGGCCACCCCGGCGCGGGTCAGCCCGGCCCGACCCACCCCGGCTGGGGTCAGCCCGGCGCGGGTCAGCCCGGCTGGGGTCCCGGGGCGGGCGGCCAGCCCGGCCCCGGCTGGCCGTCGGGCGGCCCACTTCAACATCCACCCGGACAGCAGTTCCCACCCGGACAGCAACCCCCGCCCGGGTACGGGCAGCCACCCGGACAGCAGCCACCACCCGGACAGCAGCCACCGCCCGGGTACGGGCCGCCGCCCCCCGGGTATGCCGCGCCGCCCGGGTACCCGCCGGGCTGGCCGTACGGCGGGCATCCGGCCCCGCCGCCGCGCCCGCACGGTCTGCCACTGGCCGGGTACGGGGCGCGCTTCCTGGCCCGCCTGATCGACTTCGGCATCGTCTTCGTGCTGAACGCGGTGGTGAACGGCTGGTTCGTCTGGCAGTTCGCCAAGGAGATGTCGCCGGTCTGGCGCGAGATCGCCGCCCGCTGGTCCAGTGGCACGGCCAACCCGACCGAGCCACTGCCGCAGCCCAGTGACCAGGCGGGCAGCCTCCAGGTGGTGATCCTGCTGCTCGCCACCGCCCTGTGGTTCGCCTACGAGGTGCCGGCGATGGCCAACGGCGGGCAGACCTTCGGCAAGCGGGTGATGGGGATCCGGGCGGTGCCGCTCGCCGGTGACCAGCCGCTCGGCTTCGGGCGCTCGTTCCGCCGCTGGAACACCCTCGGTCTACCCACCCTGCTCTGGTACTGCTGCGGCCTCGGTCTGCTGCTCCAGTTGATCGACGCGCTCTCGCCCCTGTTCGACCAGCCGATGCGTCAGGCCCTGCACGACAAGCGCGCCCAGACCGTCGTGGTCCAGGTGCCGCGCGTCACCACCCCCGCCCGCGAAGAACCGCACGACCGTGCCCGCCCCCCGGGAGAATCCGAATGACCGACACCGGACGTCAGCAGCCGCCCCTGCGGCTCACCCGCGCCGACCTCGACGCGCTGCCCAACTACGTGCCCGGCCGCAGCCCCGCCGACCTGGCCCGCGAGCTGGGCATCCCGGAGGCCGTCAAATTGGCCAGCAACGAGGTGCCGTACGGGCCGCTGCCCGGCGTGGTGGAGGCGGTCGCCGAGGCCGCCGCCGGGGCGCACCGGTATCCGGACATGGGCGTGGTCGCGCTGCGCGCCGCCCTGGCCGAGCGGTACGGCGTGGACCCGGAGCGGGTCGCCACCGGCTGCGGGTCGGTGGCGTTGGCCGAGCACCTGGTCCGGGCCACCTGCCTGCCCGGGGACGAGCTGGTCTACTCGTGGCGCTCCTTCGAGGCGTACCCGATCATCGCGGCGACCAGCGGGGCGACCAGCGTGCGGGTGCCCAACGGCCCGGACCACGGGCACGACCTGGCCGCGATGGCCGCGGCGGTGACCGACCGGACCCGGATGATCCTGGTCTGCAACCCGAACAACCCCACCGGCACGTTCCTGCGTCGGGCCGAGCTGGAACGCTTCCTGGACACCGTGCCGGACGACGTGCTCGTGGTGATCGACGAGGCGTACCGGGAGTTCGTCACCGACCCCGACGTGCCGGACGGGCTCACGCTCGCCGACCGGCCGAACGTGGTGGTGCTGCGTACCCTCTCGAAGGCGTGGGGCCTGGCCGGGCTGCGGATCGGTTTCCTGGTCGCCCAGCCGGTGGTGGCCGCCGCGATCCGCAAGGTGGTGACCCCCTTCTCGGCCAGCGCCGCCGCGCAGGCCGGCGCGTTGGCCGCGCTCGCCCAGGCCGAGGAGATGGAACGCCGGTGCGCCCTGGTGGTCGCCGAGCGGGACCGGGTCACCGAGGCGCTGCGCAAGCACGTCCCGGACGTGCCGACCAGTCAGGCCAACTTCGTCTGGCTGCCGCTGGGCGACCGGTCGGTGGCGTTCGGGCAGGCGTGCGAGGCGCGCGGGGTGATCGTCCGGCCGTTCGCCGGTGACGGGGTGCGGGTCACCATCGGCGCCCCGGCCGAGAACGACGCGTTCCTGGCGGCGGCCGACGCCGTGCTGGCCTGACCGCCGGCCGGCTCGCCCGCGTCGACCTGGCCGCCGCCGCGCGGCGCGCCGGCGGTCAGGTCGCGGCGAGGACCACCGGCTCGGCCATCGGGTAGTACCGGTGGTCGTCGGCCCCGACGTCGACCGGGGTGCGGAGCCGTTCCACCGCCAGGTAACCGTCGGCCGCGTAGGCGAGGCCGGGCGTCCAGCCGGTGCCGTCCCGGCCGACGGTCAACCGGAACCGGGACCGCAGCACGCCGGTCGCCGGGTCCAGGGTGACCAGGTCCTTCTCCTCGGTGAGCAGGTGCACCCGGCCGGGCTGGGCGCCCAGCACCCGGACCCCGGGGCCCAGGTCGGTGCGCCGCCACAGCTCGTCGCCGGTGCGGGCGGACCGTCCGGTGACCACGCCGGCGGTCACCGCCACGCCGGCCGGCCCGGCGAGCACCGCGCCGGTCCGGTCGAGGCCGGGGGCGGCGACCGGCGACCCGGTGTCGACCAGCCAGCCCCGGCCGTCGGCGGGGTCCGCCCCGGTGGTCTCCGGCTCGGCGACGCGCAGACCGCCGCAGGCCGAACGGGCGGTGGCGCATCCGGTGGGCGTGACGACCGACGCCGCTGCCGCGCCCGGCGGACGCCAGCGCTCGACCACCGCGCCCGTGGCGGCGTCCCGGAACTCGACGACGGTGCCGTCCGCGCAGCGGTCCAGGGTGGCGAGGCGGCCGGTGACGGTGGTGCCGATGGCGGTACGGCAGCCCGGGTCGAGATCCACCCGCCAGAGCCGCCGCCCGGTGGTGAGCTCGCTGCCCTGCGCCTGGCGGTCGCCGACGGTCACCACCACGGGCCGTCCGTCCGGGGTGGTCGCGGTGTGCAGCCCGACCGGCGTCCAGACGGTCGACGCGCCGGTGCGTCGCCCGGTGTAGCCGTCCGGCGGGGCCGGCGCCGCGGCCCGCCAGGCGATCCGGCCGGTGTGCGCGTGCAACGCCACCAACTGGCCGTCGGACCAGCGGCTCACCACCGTGGCCCCGCCGGTCACCACCCCGCTGAGCTGCGCCGGCCAGCGCCGGTACGACCAGTACGGGGTGTTGCGTTGGCGGTCGTCGACCGGCGCGTCCGCCCAGACCTGCCGGGTGGTGGCGTACACCCGCAGCCGCCCGTCGACGAGCAGCGGGGCGGTGGCGAACCGGCCGATCGGCCCGCTGGCCGGGGACGCCACCGCGGGTAGCTCCCCGCGCGCGACGGTGACCACCTCGGCCGGGGCGAGCACCCGGTGGACCGTGGCCCCGGCCAGCCCGGCCACGAGCAGCACGGCGACCACGCCGACCACCCGTCGTCGCCGGTCCTTGCGGATCACCATGGGCGCACCTCCGCCCGGCACCCTACCCAGGGTCGGTGGCGTCGGGGCTTCGAGGTGGGCCGTTCACCGACCGACGGCGGCGGCCAGGTCGGCGAGGTCCCGGCGCAGCGCCCCTTCCACCGTACGGGCGGCCAGGCCGCCGAAGAGCAGGGCGAGCACCCGCCCGTACGGGGCGTTCGGCACCGCCTCCTGCGCGACGGTGACGGCGGTGCCGGGCCGGCCGTGCCGGCGTGCCGGCCGCAGGGTCCAGGTGATCCGGTAGTCGACGCCGATCCCGGGGGAGCTGAGCACCAGCCGGTGCGGCGGCTCGACCGCGCCGACCACGTACTCCTCGGTCAGCCGGCCGCCGTCGGGCCGGACGCGGGTCTCCCGCCAGGACGTTCCGGCGGCGAACGGGCCGGGGGTCAGCACCTCCACCGCATCGGCGGCGGTGAGCCGGTCGGCGCGGGCGGGCAGCTCGGTGAGCAGCCGCCACACCTGCTCGGCGGGGGCGTCGACGAAATCCGTCACCGACACCGTGGACATGGCACCTCCCGTGCCGTTCACGGTACGGGCAGCCGGCGGTCCGCGCCGCCACAACGATCGAGGGCCCCGTCACTCCGGCCGGGAGTGACGGAGCCCTCGGTCAGCTCCGCTGCGCCCGCCGCCGACCAGCGGCGACGGGGCGGTGGGTCAGGGCCGCATCTGGCCGGACCGCAGGGCGGTGACGAACGCCGACCACCCGAGCGGGCTGACCGCGAGCGCCGGACCGGTGAGGTCCTTGGAATCGCGGATGCCGACCACGCCGAGGGAGCCGACGAGGTTGTCCGCCACCTCCACGCAGAGACCCTGATCGTTGGAGCGGCTGCTCTTGCGCCAGATGGCGCCGACGAGATCGTTCATCCTCGCTACCTCCCTGTGCGGTGGGACGTCCCACGACTTGCCGCCGCCCGTCGCGGGCGACGCGTTCCGGGACGCTCAACGGCGCAGGGTCGCCGCGCTACCGGACAGACAGTGCGATCGCGGCCACAGAGAGTCAACGAGCCGGGTGGATGGTGCCGGTGACCTCCCCGAGGGCGACCACGCCGCCGTCCGGGCCGGGCGCGGTGGCCGTGACGGTGACGGTGTCCCCGTCGACGAGGAAGGCGCGGTCGTCGCCGCCGATCCTGACCGGCTCCGCCCCGCCCCAGGTCAGCTCCAGGAACGAGCCGACCTGGTCCCGTCGGGGCCCGGAGACCGTGCCGGAGGCGTACAGGTCGCCGGTGCGCAGCGACGCCCCGTTGGCGGTCAGGTGGGCGAGCTGCTGGGCCGGCGTCCAGTACATGCCGGCGAACGGCGGCTCGGTGACCCGCTCGCCGTTCCACTCCACCGCCAGCCGCAGGTCCAACCCCTGATGGGGTACGGCGCGCAGGTAGTCGAGCACGGCCGGGTCCTGCTCGGGGGCCGGCACGAACGCCTCGGCGAGCGCGTCCAGCGGGGTCACCCAGGCCGACACCGAGGTGGCGAAGGACTTGCCGAGGAACGGGCCGAGGGGTTGGTACTCCCACGCCTGGACGTCCCGGGCGGACCAGTCGTTGACCAGCACCACACCGAACACGTGGTCGGCGAAGTCGGCGACGGAGACCCGGCGCCCCAGCGGGGACGGCACGCCCACCACGAACCCCACCTCGGCCTCGATGTCGAGGCGTACGGAGGGGCCGAACACCGGGCCGTCCGGGGTGGCCCGCTGACCGCAGGGACGCGTCACCGGGGTGCCGGAGACGACCACCGTGCCGGCCCGGCCGTGGTAACCGATCGGCAGGTGCTTCCAGTTGGGCAGCAGCGGCGGCTGCCCGGGCCGGAAGATCTGCCCGACGTTGGCGGCGTGGTGTTCGGAGGAGTAGAAGTCGACGTAGTCGGCCACCTCGAACGGCAGCGCCAGCTCCACCTCGGCCAACGGCGTCAGCAGCGGCGTCACGGCGGGCCGGTGCTCCGGGTCGGTGAGCAGCTCGACCAGCCGCTGCCGGACCGCCGTCCACTGGGGACGGCCGAGCGCCATGAAGTCGTTGAGCGTGGGGCTGCCGAACGCCCCGGCGGCCAGCACCAGATCGGCCTGCTCGGCGGCGGCCAGGTCGAACACCAGGTCGGCGACGCGTACGCCGATCCGGGGCGGCTGGCCGTCCCGCCGGAACACCCCGTACGGCAGGTTCGTCACCCCGTACGGGGAGCCGTCGGCGCCCGGCACCCAGCTCGTCGCGCTCATTGCGAGTAGCCTCCGTCCACCAGCCCCAACCGGACCAGGTCGGTCAGGGGTTCTCCGATGCTGCACGATCCGAAACCGATCCAGAGCGGGCGCGGCCCGTCCCGCCCGGGGGCGGTCCACTGGAGCAGGGGGCGCGGGTCGACGGTGGTCAGCACCTCGGCGACGGCGTCCACCGGCCCGCCCTCGGCCGCGACCCGGACCGCCGCCAGCACGTTGACGAAACCGTGGTGGGTGAAGCCGGTCTCCGGGTCGACGGCGCGGGTGGCGTGGTGCAGCCCGGCGGTCAGCTTGAAGGGGAGCTGCCGGTCCCGGCAGGCGCAGAGCACGGTGGCCAGCTCGCCCGGGGTGGGGAAGAGCTCGGCGGCCAGCCCGCCGGTGCGGAACTTCGCCGCGATCCGGAGGCCGCCGGCGCGCTGCTCGGCGAGCCGGTCCAGCGCGCCGAGCAGCCCCCAGGCGAGCGGGATCTCGGCGTACACGTCGGGCCGGCCGGCGGCGGTCCACCCGGTGGCCAGCCCGGTCAGCTCGGCGAGGCCGGGCAGCGGGTCCTCGCCCCGCCGGGCGACGGCCGCCTCCACCTGGCGGATCCGCAGCCGGGGGTCGGCCGCCGCGCAGGCCGCGCCGAGCCGGGCCAGCGGCACGTCGCCGATCACGCCGATCTCCAGGGGCGCGGGCTCCGCGGCCGGCGCGCCGGGCGTGCCCGGCGTCTCGGGCGTGCCCGGCGTCTCGGTGTCGAGGAGGCGGGCCAGGTCGGGCAGGGCCGACGCCGGTACGAGCAGCGGGCCGACCAGGTCGGCGTACCAGGAGGCGCGGTGCCGGCGGTGGGCGGCGAGGGCGTCGGGCAGGGTGGCGCTGCCGGGCGGGAAGACGGCGGCGTCGTCGACGAGACCGGCGAGCAGCCGGGGCACCTGCGTTGACACGAGACAAGAATCTACGGGACGCTACAAGTAACGGACAACAGCGTCCGATTATCGGACGCCTTCGGCCGGTGAGCGACCCCGTCGGACGCCTTCGCCGGTGAGCGACCCCGGGAGGGCGACATGCCGTACTACCGCAGCGTCGGAGACGTGCCCCGCAAGCGGCACACCCAGTTCCGTCAGCCCGACGGCAGCCTGTACACCGAGGAGCTGATGGGGCAGGAGGGCTTCTCCTCCGACTCGTCCCTGCTCTACCACCGGCACGCGCCCACCGCGATCGTCGCCGCCGACGAGTTCACCCCGCCAGCGGTCACCCGCGCGCCGAACCTGCCGCTCAAGCCCCGCCACCTGCGCACCCACAAGCTCGACGG
This sequence comes from Micromonospora sp. WMMD882, assembly GCF_027497255.1. NCBI lineage: Bacteria > Bacillati > Actinomycetota > Actinomycetes > Micromonosporales > Micromonosporaceae > Micromonospora > Micromonospora sp. WMMD882. Next base: position 5,212,423 of record NZ_CP114903.1, on the reverse strand, counting down.
CGGCCCCGCCGACCCGGTGTTCGGCCGGCGGTACCTGCTCGCCAACGACGACGTCCGGATCGCGTACGTGGTCGCCGACCGGCCGTCCCCGCTGTTCCGGGACGCCACCGGCGACCACTGCCTCTACGTCGAGTCCGGCGCGCTGCGGGTGGAGTCCACCTTCGGGACGCTCGACGTGGTCGCCGGCGACTACGTGATCGTCCCGACCTCGACCATCCACCGCCTCGTGCCGACCGGCGACCAGCCGGCCCGGCTGCTGGCCGTCGAGGCGGCCGGGCACGTCGGCCCGCCCAAGCGTTACCTCTCGGTACGCGGCCAGTTCCTCGAGCACTCGCCGTACTGCGAACGCGACGTCCGTGGACCGGACACGCCGCTGCTGGTCGACGGCGAGGAGGTGGAGGTGCTGGTCCGGCACCGTCGGGGCTGGACCAGGTACGTCTACGCGCACCACCCGTTCGACGTGGTCGGCTGGGACGGGCACATGTACCCGTGGGCGTTGTCCATCCACGACTTCGAGCCGATCACCGGCCGGATCCACCAGCCGCCGCCGGTGCACCAGACCTTCCAGGGGCCGAACTTCGTGATCTGCTCCTTCGTGCCCCGCAAGGTCGACTACCACCCGGACGCCATCCCGGTGCCGTACCACCACCACAACGTCGACTCGGACGAGATGCTCTTCTACACCGGCGGCAACTACGAGGCCCGGCGCGGCTCCGGCATCGAGCAGGGCTCGATCTCGCTGCACCCGTCCGGGTTCACCCACGGCCCGCAGCCCGGGGCCGCCGAGCGTGCCATCGGGGTCGACTTCTTCGACGAGCTGGCGGTGATGGTGGACACCTTCCGTCCGCTGGACCTCTGCGACGCGGCGGCGGAGTGCGAGGACCCGGGCTACGCCTGGACCTGGGCCCGCCGCCCCTGACCGGCCGCCCCCGACCCCCGCCAGGCCGGCGCGGGCCGGCGGGTCGCGGTGGAAGGGGGTCAGCGGACCGGGCGGGAGAACGCGGCGAGTTCCGCGATCGCCGCCAGCACGATCGCCAGCACCAGTGGCCACGGCGTGCCGACCAGCGCGTAGAGCAGGATCAGGGCGGGCGCGGCGACCACCGCGTACACCGCCAGGGCCAGCGTCCGGTCGGTGCGCAACAGCTCCGGCAGGACGGTCCGGGTCAGGCCGGGCAACTTCGCCGCGTACCGCCAGACCACCAGCGCCGCGCCGAGCGCGGCGACCGCCGCGAACACCCGCGACCATCCGCCGCTGGCGGCCAGACAGGCGACCGTCACGGTGGCCACCAGGCACCAGCCGGCGCCGTACGCGATCAGTCGACGCAGCTCGCCGGAGATGGTCCGGCGCGGATCGATCCGGGCCGGACCGCCCTGACCGGCCCCGTCCCGGCCCGGCTCGACCGGTCGAGGGCCGATCGCGGCGGCCTCGGCGAGGTGTTCCAGCGCCTCGGCGTAGCGGCGCTGCTCCAACCGGAGCACGCCGATGTCGTGCCGGGCCTCGGCCAGCTCCGGATCGAGGCGCAGCGCCTCGGCGTAGGCCCGCTCGGCCAGGCTGAACAGCCCCAGCCGGGCGGCGACCAGACCGAGCACCAGGTGGGCCTGCGGCTGCTCCGGGGCCAGCTCCACCCCCCGCCAGGCCGCGTTCAGCGCCGGCTGCCCGTTGCGCGCCTCGGCCAGGATCGCCGCCGCGCTGCGCTGGGCGTACGCGTCGTCGGGGCCGAGCGCCAGGATCTCGTCGGCGGTCCGGGCTGCCGGCGCGAACTCCCGTAGGTCGATCAGGGCCAGCGCCCGGGTGACCAGCGGCTCGACCGTGCCGGGGGCGGCGGCCACGGCGGTCTGTGCCGCGTCGAGCGCCGCGGCGGGCCGGTCGGCCGCCAGGTGCAGCCGGGCCAGCATCGTCGACGCGGGGACGTGCGCCGGATCCCGGGCGAGCACGTGGGTCAGCTCACCGGCCGCCTCGTCGTACCGGCCCAGCTCGGCGAGGAGTTGGGCGCGCTGGAGGTAGCTCTCGGTCGGCTCGGGCCCCGGGGTCGTCTCCGACGGCTCCGGGGTCACTCCCGACCGTCCGTGACCGGGTAGACCAGGGCCACCGCGATGCCGGTCAGCCCCTCGCCCCGGCCCGGGAAACCGAGCCCGTCGGTGGTGGCGGCCGAGACGGTCACCGGGGCGCCGACCGCCACGGAGAGGACCTGCTGGGCCTCGGCGCGGCGCGGGCCGATCTTCGGACGGTCGCCGATCACCTGTACGGAGACGTTGCCGATCTCGAAGCCGGCGGCACGGACCCGGCGGGCGCTCTCGGTGAGCAGGGCCACCCCGGACGCGCCGGCCCACTCGGGCTCGGAGACGCCGTAGTTGGCGCCCAGGTCGCCCAGGTCGGCTGCGGACAGCAGCGCGTTGCAGGCCGCGTGCGCGACCACGTCGGCGTCGGAGTGCCCGGCCAGCCCGACCTCGCCCGGCCAGTGCAACCCGGCCAGCCAGCAGGGCCGACCGGGGGCGAACGCGTGGATGTCGGTACCGACGGCCACCCGGGGAACGATCATGGAGCCAGGGTACGCGTCAGGCGCCCACGGCCAGCAGGTGCTCGGCCAGCGTCAGGTCGAACGGTCGGGTGATCTTCAGGGCGTACTCCGAGCCGGGCACGCAGAGCACCGGCACGCCCTGCTTCTCGACCAGGCCCGCGTCGTCGGTCAACGGGTCGGCCGCGGCGGCGTGCGCGGCGGCCAGCACCGCCCGACGGAAGCCCTGCGGGGTCTGCACGGCACGCAGCGCGGAGCGGTCGACCGTGCCGCGCACCACCTCGTCGGTCGAGACCTCCTTGATGGTGTCCACCACCGGGAGCGCCGGGACGACCGCGGCGTGCCCGGCACGTACCGCCGCCGCCACCGACTCGACGAGGGCGGCCGGGACCAGGGCCCGGGCGGCGTCGTGCACCAGGACGATCTCGGCGCCGTCCGGCACGGCGGCCAACGCGGCGGCGACCGAATCCTGTCGTTGCGCGCCACCCGCCACCACGGTGACCGGGGCGACCGCCGCGAGCAGCTCCCGGACGAAGGGCACGTCGCCCGCCGGGGCGGCCACCACGACGGCGCGCACCGACGGCGCGGCGGCGATCCGGCGGACCGCGTGCACGAGCAGCGGCTCCCCGGCGAGCAGCCGCAGCGCCTTGGGAGCGCCGGGACCGAGCCGGACGCCGGCGCCGGCCGCAGGAACAAGGACCGCGACGTCACCGCGCGGATTGAGCTGCGCGGTCACGTCGCGGTCCTCGTTTTTCATCTGCTACAGGGTGGGTACGACGATGCCGTGGAACTAGGCCTCGGTCAGAACCTTGTCGAGCAGCGTCTCCGCCTCGTCCTTGGTGCTCTTCTCGGCCAGCGCGACCTCGCCGACCAGAATGTCGCGGGCCTTGGCGAGCATCCGCTTCTCGCCCGCGGAGAGGCCCCGCTCCCGCTCCCGCCGCCACAGGTCGCGGACCACCTCGGCCACCTTCAGCGGGTTACCGGAGGCCAGCTTCTCCAGATTCGCCTTGTAACGCCGCGACCAGTTGGTCGGCTCCTCGGTGTGCGGAGCGCGGAGGACGTCGAAGACCTTGCCCAGGCCCTCTTCGCCGACCACCTCGCGCACGCCCACGATCTCGGCGTTCTCAGCGGGCACCCGGACCGTGAGGTCACCCTGCGCAACCCTCAGGACGAGGTACTGCTTAGGCTCTCCCTTGATGACCCGAGTCTCGATTGCCTCGATGAGTGCGGCCCCGTGGTGGGGGTAAACAACGGTCTCGCCGACACTGAAAACCATAGGTTCGAAACCCCTTTCGCTGTGTCTAGGGTAACACGCTCAGGCACCGATGTCTCACCGCAGTCCTGACCGTAAGCGCAGCTCAGGGGCCATGTGAGAGGGATTTCTTCGGCTTGACAGGCGGTCAAACCGATGATTCGAACACGCTCCGTGACAAGTGGAACACGTCCCGGCGTGGGCCTCGGTGCGGGTGTTTTCGGATCATCCGCCGCAAGGCTGTCCCGCAGGGGGCGGGTTCCAGGGGGATGCACTCGTTCCATGGTACCGGCCCGTTCGAAGACACGCCCGGATGTAGCCATCCAGCGGCTGGTGGAGGACGCTGGAGAAGCGCCGTTGCTCCCCTCACCCACCCGGCACGCGGAGGTCCGATGGGCATGCCTGACCCTGATGGCCACGGAGCCTCGGACGGCCTGCCCGACCTGCCGCCCGAGTGGGGCCGGCTGGTCGTGCCGGACGACGCCTCCGCGCTCGCCGCCGAGGCCGAGCAGGTACGCCGTGAGCTGCGCGCCGCGCGCCGTCCGCACCGTCGACGGCTGTCGTCCCGGCTGGCCCTGCCGCTGCTGGTGCTGGCCGTGGCGGTGTTGACCACCCTCGCCGGGCTGGTGACCGTCACCTGGCCGCGCACCGACCGGTCGAGCCGGCCCACCGTCCCGACGGCCGCCCCGCCGGTCGGCCCGACCGGCCCGGTCGGTCGCCCGTTGCCGGCGCTCGACCTGGTCGACGACGCCCAGGCGCCGGTGCCGCTGCGCGGCCTGCTGCCGGCGGCGATCGTGCTGGTGGACGCGTGCGCCTGCCCGGAGCGGGTGGCCGAGGCGGTGGTCGCGGCGCCACCGGGGGTCCGGGTGGTCACCGTGACCGGCGGCCGTACGGTCGCCCCGGACCCGGTCGCGCCCGGCGTGCGGCGGCTCGCCGACCCGGCCGGCGGGCTACGCGCCCTGATCGGCGCCGCCCCCGTCCCCGGCACGGTGAGCCTGCTGCTGGTCGACCGCGCCGGCACCGTCGTACGGGTGGTGCCGACGGTCGGCTCGACCGAGGACTACCGGCGGGACCTGGTCCACCTGGCCGACTGACCGGGACGTCAGCCCTGGCCGGGGCCGCAACGTCAGCCCTGGCGGAGCAGGACCGCGTCGAGCTCCACCACGCCGTCCGCCGAGTGGGAGAACCGCACGGTCAACGGGCCGCCGGTCGCCTCCACCATCTGCATCAGGAGAGCGCCGTCACACCGGACCGGCTGCCAACTCCGGCCGATCCCGCCCTCGTGCACCGCGACCGTCACCTCTCCCGGGCCCGCACAACGCGCCAACAGCAGGTACCGGACGTCGGGGGCGCCGGTGACCTGCCGGCTCGCCTCCGGGGCGTCGGCGGTGAGCAACCGGTCGTCCTCCCGCCACAGCACGGTGCCCAGCCGGGACGCGTCGGCCTCCGGATCGGTCAGCACCCGCGCCAGACCGCCCCAGCGTCGCCCGGTCGACCCCCCCGACGACGGGTCGACCACCGCCGTCCGGCCGGGACGGGGCTCGGCCACCGACACGGGGTCGGGACGGGACGGTCGGTCCGGCCCACCGCCGTGGTAGGACGAGGCGGCCCGGCGGGCGGCGGCCAGCCGGGCCGGGTCGGGGCGGGCGAACGGCCCGGCCAGCACCTCCCCCACGGCCGGGACGTTCTCGGCCCCGGCGTCGGCGCGCGGGTCGGCGGCCGTCCACCACCAGCCGCCGAGGAGCGACGCGAGCACGGTCAGCCCGGCCAGCAGCGGCGTGCCGGGCCGGCTCTCGGCGGAGGGGGTCATCGATCGAGCGTAACGCCGGGACCGCTCACCCCCGGCGGTCCAGCAGAGTCGCGTAGAGGGTCAGGCCGGGACCGAAGGCCAGCATGACGATCCGCTCCGGCGGGGTGGGCCGGCGCAGCATCCGGTCGAGGATCAGCAGCACCGTGGTCGACGAGCAGTTGCCGTGCTCGGCCAACGTCGCCCGGGAGTCGTCCAACGCCGACGGCGGCAGGCCCAGCTCCCGTTCGGTCACGTTGAGGATGCGCGGCCCGCCCGGGTGCACCGCCCAACCGTCCACCCCGGACCGGTCGCCCCCGTGCCGGGCCAGCAACGCGTCCACCAGCCCTGCCACGTGCGCGGACAGCACCTGCGGCACCTTCGGGGAGAGTCCCATCCGGAAGCCGGTGTCGGTGACCTCCCACGTCATGTGGTCGGCGGTGGAGGTGTCCGTCACCGCGGCGACCTCACGCAGCGCGTACCCGGGGCCGCCGGGAACCAGCACGGCGGCGACCGCGGCGTCGGAGAAGAGCGCGTGCGACACGATCTGCTGGGTGTCCGCCCGGGCCGTGGCCGGCTGGATGTGCAGGCTGGTCAGCTCGGCGCAGAGCAGCAGCGCGGGACGGCCCCGGGCGGTGACGAAGTCGCCGGCCGCGCCGAGCCCGGGCAGCGCCGCGTAACAGCCCATGTGGCCGACGAACATGCGCTGGGTGTCCGGGGCCATGCCGAGGTCCCGGGCGAGCATGATGTCCAGCCCCGGGGTGGCGTAACCGGTGCAGGAACAGACCACGAAGAGACCGATGTCGCTGGCGGCCAGCCCGGCCGAGGTCAACGCCCGGCCGACCGCCTCCTTGCCCAACGGCAGCGCCTCCACCTGGTAGCGGCGCATCCGCCGCTCGGTGGGCCAGTCGGAGACGTCCTCGATCAGCGGGTTCACCGCCGCCTGCCGCCGGGTCACCCCGGAGTTCGTGAAGATCCGCTCGGCCAGCGCGAGCGGGCCGTCGGCGTAGTGCCGGGCGAAGAAGCCGTCCCAGAGTTCGTCCTGGGTCGCGGACGGCGGTTGCGCCGTACCGAGACCCGCGATCACCGGCACGGCCATGGTCCCACCTCTCGTCGAGCGTCACTGCTGTAGACCAACGAGGCACCGGGTCGTCCCGGACCGTCCGTCCTGGCGTCCCCTTTACCCGCCGCCCGGCCGACTACCCGTTCCACGTCCCGCGCGCTAGCCGTTCCGCGTCCCGCGTCCCTGGTAGAGCACGGCGACGGAACGGGTCGGGACGATCCGGCGGCGGCCGGGCCGGTGGTCGGCGCGGGCCGCCATCCCGGGCACGGCCCGCCGGACCAGCCAGCCGACCAGTCCGCCGACCGCCGGGCGGACGCCGCGCACCCGCAACGTGACGCCGTGCCGGGCGCACTCGCGGACGAGTTCCCCGGCGTCCACGAAGAGGGCCGGGTCGTGGATCCCGCGCGGCACCGCCGGCAGTCGCTCGCCGATCCGGACGGCGACCAGCCGGCTCAGCGCGGTGTCGTTCAGGGTGTCCAGCACGAGCAGGCCGCCGGGACGCAGCAGCCGGCACGCCTCGGCCACCACCCGCCGCCAGTCGGGCACGTGTTCGAGCAGCTCACCGGCGGCGACCACGTCGGCGCAGCCGTCCGCCAGGGGCACCGCCGTGGCGTCGGCGTTGACCACTGTGACGCCGTGCGCGGCGGCCTGCTCCAACGCGGACCGGGTCAGGTCCACCCCGACGTGCCGGTAGCCCTTGCCGGCCAGGTACGGGGCGAGCAGGCCACCCCCGCAGCCCAGGTCGACCAGGAGCGCGCCGTCGCGGCGGGCCGGGGGCACCAGCGCGGCGCGTGCCTCGGCGAGCCACTGCAGCAGGGCGAAGGCCCCGTCCGGCCGCCACCACTCGCCGGCCAGGTCGTCGTACTGGCGGGGGTCGTTGGGCGGCAGGACACGCGGGCGGGTGGGCACGGGCGGCGAACCGTCTCGCATGGAACGAGCGTGGCACGACCAGCCGGTAACGACCAGACTTCCGTTATGCGGCGAACGGTGTTAGGGCTGGTCAAGGCGAGCCATCCGGAACCTGCCCTCGCGGTGACCGTGGTCGCCGGGCTGCTCGCCCTGGGGGTGGGGCACGACCCGGCGGGGGTCGCCACGGTGGCCGCCAGCGTGCTCGCCAGCCAACTCGCCGTCGGCTGGTCCAACGACCTCCTCGACGCCGGCCGGGACGCGCTGGTCGGCCGGGCCGACAAACCGGTGGTGACCGGGACGGTCAGCCGTCGGGCGCTGACCGTCGGCACGGTGGTGGCCGCGGTGGCCTGCCCCGCGCTGGCGTCGACCACCAACCCGGCCGCCGCGGCGTGCCTCACCGTCGCCCTGCTCTCCGCCCTGCTCTACAACTGGCCGTTGAAGTCCAGCCCGGTCTCGGTGCTGCCGTACGCGGTCTCCTTCGGCGCGCTGCCCGCGTTCGTGGTGCTGGCCCTGCCCGGCGCGCCCACCCCGCCGGGCTGGCTGGTGGCCGCCGGAGCGCTGCTCGGCGCCGGCGCGCACTTCGCCAACGTGCTGCCCGACCTGACCGACGACGCCCGCACCGGGGTACGCGGGCTGCCGCACCGGCTGGGCGCGACCGGCAGCGCGGCGGCGGCCGCCGCGCTGCTGCTCGCCGCCACCGTCGCGCTGGCCCTCGGGCCAGCCGGGCCGCCGTCCTGGGCCGGGCTCGCGGCGATCGTCGCCGCCGCCCTGGTCCCGCCGCTGAGCTGGTACGTCGGACGCCGCGCGGCCCGCGCCGGTGGCCGGCACCCGGCCGCCTTCCGGGCGGTGCTGCTGATCGCGGTGGTCGACGTGGTGCTGCTGGTGGCGAGCGGTCGGGTCGTGTGACGCCTCCTGCGGCGGGCTTTGCCGGGTCGCCGTGCGGGCCTCGATCAGCCCCAACTACGCTGGACCGCGGTCTGCGCGGGTATGGCCACCGCACCGGGCGTACGCCCCGGGTGGGGATCGCAACGAGGAGGACCGACGTGACGCGCTCGATCAGGGGCTCCCGACGGGCGGCCGTGCTGCTGGCCGGCACGGCGGCAGCGACGCTGCTGGTGTCCGGCTGTGGCGCCGGGCAGGTCGCCGAGACCGCCATGAAGGAGGCGTCGGTCCAGGGCGTGAACACCGGCACCCCGGACGGCGCCTACCTGGTCCGTGGCCTGGTGGTCGACTTCCCGGGCAGCGAGGGCTACCCGGCCGGGGGCACCGCCCCGCTCAGCGTGGTGCTCTACAACGAGACGCCGGAGGCGGTGCGGGTGACCGTCAGCACCGAGAGCGCCCGGCAGGTCGTGCTGGCCGGCGCGGGCGCATCGCCGTCCGCCACCCCGGACGGGTCCGCCTCGGCCACCCCGTCGGAGACGGCCGGCCCGAGCCCGACCGACACCGCCAGCCCGGGCGCGACGCCCACCGACCCGGCCAGCCCTGGCGCGACGCCCACCGACACCGCCAGCCCGGGCGCGACCGGGACGGCGAGCCCGACGCCCACCGAGACGGCCCCCGCCGGCGTCCCGCCCGTCGTGGAGCTGCCCCCGTTCGGGTACGCCCAGCTCAACCAGCAGGGCGGCCGGTTCCTCCAGCTCGTCGGCCTCAACGAGGACCTGCGGGCCGGGCAGCAGGTGGAGCTGGTCTTCGACTTCGGCGGCAAGCGGATCAGCACCCCGGCCCCGGTCGGCGTGCCGCTGTCGCCGCAGGCCCCGCCGTCGCCGATCATCGAGCGGCACGGCGGCGAGGGCGGCGAGGAGGACGGCCACTGACGCGGCCCTCCCCCGGACACCGACGACACCGCCGGCGTGGTCAACCCCACGCCGGCGGTGTTTTCGTCGTACGGGTTGGCTAGCGTCGCGGTGTGACGACCTCCCGAGCGACCCCGCGCGGCGCGGCCGGTCCCGCCCGATCCCGGGCGGCCCGCGAGCCACGCCCGGCGTACGAGTGCGACGCCTGCGGCCACCAGCCGCCGAAATGGGTCGGGCGCTGCCCGGAGTGCGGCGAGTGGGGCTCGGTGGTGGAGCGCACGGTCACCGGCCCGACGGTTTCCGGGCGGGTGGTCAGCTCCCGGGCGCCGGCCGAGCCGGCCCGCCCGATCGCCACCATCAGCGCCGCCCCGGCGAAGGCCCGGCCGACCGGCGTCGCCGAGCTCGACCGGGTCCTCGGCGGCGGCCTGGTGCCGGGCGCGGTGGTGCTGCTCGCCGGCGAGCCGGGTGTCGGCAAGTCCACCCTGCTGCTCGACGTCGCCCAGCAGTGGGCGGCCGGGGCGGGCAGCCCGTCCCTGGTGGTCAGCGGCGAGGAGTCGGTCAGCCAGGTGCGGCTGCGGGCCGAGCGGATGGACGCCCTGCACGACCAGCTCTACCTGGCCGCCGAGAGCGACCTCGGCGCGGTGCTCGGGCACCTCGACGCGGTCAAGCCGGGCCTGCTGGTGCTCGACTCGGTGCAGACCATCTCCACCCCCGGCACCGACGGCGTGCCCGGCGGGGTGACCCAGGTCCGGGCGGTCACCGCCGCGCTGGTGTCGGTGGCCAAGGATCGCGGCATCGCCACCGTCCTGGTCGGTCACGTCACCAAGGACGGCCAGGTCGCCGGCCCCCGGGTGCTGGAGCACCTGGTCGACGTGGTGCTGCACTTCGAGGGCGACAAGCACTCCTCGCTGCGGCTGGTCCGCGGCGTGAAGAACCGCTTCGGCGCGGCCGACGAGGTCGGCTGCTTCGAGATGCACGAGCGGGGCATCAGCAGCCTCGCCGACCCGTCCGGGCTGTTCCTGACCCGCTACGCCGAGCCCGTGCCGGGCACCTGCGTGACGGTGGCGATGGAGGGGCGGCGGGCCCTGGTCACCGAGGTCCAGGCGTTGATCGGGGCGACGGTGGCCGGCTCGCCGAGGCGTACGGTCTCGGGGCTGGACGGCGCCCGGCTGGCGATGGTCCTCGCCGTGCTCCAGCGGCGCGCCGAGCGGCTGACCCTGCACGACCGGGAGGTCTTCGCGGCGACCGTCGGCGGCATCCGGGTGGTCGAGCCGGCCGCCGACCTGGCGGTGGCGCTGGCGGTGGCCTCCGGTGGGCTCAACCTGGCCATCGCCCCGCACCTGGTGGCGATCGGCGAGGTCGGGTTGACCGGCGAGGTGCGCCGGGTGGGGGCGGTCCCCCGCCGGCTGGCCGAGGCGGCCCGGCTGGGTTTCCGGCTGGCCCTGGTGCCCACCGGTTGCGGGCCGGACGCGTCCGGCGTCACCGCCCCGGAGGGCATGCGCGTGGTCGAGGTCGCTGACGTACGGTCGGCGTTGCAGGCCGCGGCCCGCGCCTCGGCGGAGTGACCGGCCGGTCGCAGGGCGCGCCGCCGCAGGTGAAAGGGGTGTCGGGCAGGTGACACATCACAGTAACCACGGCAGCACCGAACGCATGCCAGTCCGTAGACTGTCCGCGTGCCGACCGACCGCGATGCCACCAAGCCAGCCGGCGCGACCCCGCACGCCCGCGGTGGCGCGCTGGGCTCGCCGGCCCGACCGATCAGCGTCAGCGTGACCGGCGGCGTCACCACCGGCGGGGCCGGTGACCCGCTCCGGGCCAATCTCGCCCTGATGGCGCCCGGCACCGCGCTGCGCGACGGCCTGGAGCGCATCCTGCGGGGCCGCACCGGAGCGTTGATCGTGCTGGGGTACGACAAGGTCGTCGAGACCCTGTGCACCGGCGGCTTCCCGCTCGACGTGGAGTTCTCCGCCACCCGGGTCCGCGAGCTCTGCAAGATGGACGGTGCGGTGGTGCTGTCCAGCGACGGCACCCGGATCGTCCGGGCGGCGGTGCACCTGATGCCCGACCCGACCATCCCGACGGAGGAGTCCGGCACCCGGCACCGCACCGCCGAGCGGGTGGCCCGGCAGACCGGCTACCCGGTCATCTCGGTCAGTCAGTCCATGCGGATCATCAGCCTCTACGTCAACGGCCAGCGCCACGTGCTTGACGATTCGGCCGCGATCCTGTCCCGGGCCAACCAGGCTCTCGCCACGCTGGAGCGCTACAAGCTCCGGCTGGACGAGGTCTCCGGCACCCTCTCCGCGCTGGAGATCGAGGATCTGGTCACCGTACGTGACGCGGTGGCGGTGGTGCAGCGGCTGGAGATGGTCCGTCGGATCGCCGACGAGATCGCCGGTTACGTGGTCGAGCTGGGCACCGACGGCCGGCTGCTCGCTCTCCAGTTGGACGAGCTGATGGCCGGTGTGGACGCCGACCGCACGTTGGTCATCCGGGACTACCTCCCCGCCGGGCGCAAGTCCCGCACCCTGGACGAAGCCCTGGTCGAGCTGGATCTCCTCGGCGCCACCGAGCTGATCGACCTGGTGGCGGTGGCCAAGGCCATCGGTTACCCGGGCGCGTCCGACGCGCTGGACTCGGCGGTCAGCCCGCGCGGCTTCCGGCTGCTGGCCAAGGTGCCCCGGCTGCCGGTGGCCATCGTCGACCGGCTGGTGCTGCACTTCGGCAGCCTCCAGCGGCTGCTCGGCGCGACCGTGGAGGACCTCCAGGCCGTCGACGGCGTCGGCGACGCCCGCGCCCGCGGCGTCCGGGAGGGCCTGTCCCGGCTCGCCGAGGCGTCGATCCTGGAGCGGTACGTCTAGACCTGCCCTCGCCCCCGGCGTCCGCCCCCTCGACCCGGTCGGCGCTGCCGTGGGCGCGGTTCAGCCGGTGATGGTCAGCTTCGTCGGGGCGCTGAGCTTGGTGCCGAGCCGGCCGAAGACCTGGTACGCGCCGGGCGCGACCGCCGGGCCGCTGGCCTCCCCGCTGGCGCACTTGCTGGCGTCCCTGCCGTTCCAGGTCACCGTGTAGGAGCGCTCGAAGCCGGGGGTGAAGGACTGCACGTCCGACCCCTTCGCCGTACCGCAGGTGTCCGAGGACCAGATCTTCTCCGCGCCGACCTTGACGAAGAGCTCCTGGAGGTCCGCGCCGACGTCCCGGCTGCACGTCCGGTCCGAAATGTTCTTGATCTTGAGAAGCAGGTCGACCGGAGCGCCCGGGGAGACCGATGCGGGCAACGCCACCGGCGTCACCGAGATCTCGGCGTCGGCGCAGCCACCGTCGTCGCTGCCCGGCGCGGCAGTGCCACCCGACCCCGGGCCACCACCACCCGGACCGGCGCCACCCGGACCACCGGCGGCCGGCGGCGCGGCGCCGGTCGCGGACGGCTCACCGGCGCCCCCCGGACCGCCTCCGTCCGGCACGACGGGCGACGGCGGAGCGCCTGACTGCGGAGTCAGCACCGAACCACTCGGCGAGGGGTCACCCGCCGACCGGCTCGGCCCCGGCTGCTCCGGAGCCGCGGTGTCGTCGCGCGACCCGGTGCACGAGTACAGCACGACGATGAGGAAGAGGATCCCCGCTCCAAGTACGACGGCACGACGCCGCCAGTACACGGCGGGCGGCAGAGGGCCAACCGTCAGACGCATGATGCCCCCACGGTAGCGGCGTTACGGGCGCCCACCGGGCACGACGCGCCGGAGCGAGAACGGCTCACTGCGCCAACCTTTCCGGCCGTCAGAGATACACCTTGCGTTGGTAGACGGCGTGCGCGCCGGCCACCCGGTCCAGGAAGAGCAACCCGGCACAGTGGTCGATCTCGTGCTGGAGGGCGCGGGCCTCGAACGCGTCGGTGGTCAGCCGGACCCGACGACCGGAACCGGGCAGCAGCCCCTCCACCACCAGCCGGCTGGCCCGCTTGACGTCACCGGTGAGATCGGGCACCGACATGCAGCCCTCCCGGCCGACCTTCCACCGGCTGGCCTCCACCACCCGCGCGTTGCAGAGCACGAACGGGCCGTGCGCCGTCACCGCCTTGGGATGGCCGGTCACGTCCACCGCGAAGACCTGGGCGCCCACACCGACCTGCGGCGCCGCCAGCCCGACGCAGCCGGGCGACACCCGCATCGTGGCCACCAGGTCGGCGGCGAGCCGGACCACCTCCTCGGCGGTCGGGTCGACCTCGTCGCCGGCCCGGCCGAGCACGCCGTGCGGGGCGGCCACCACCGGCCGCACCGCGCCGGGTACGGGCAGCGCCTCCGGTGTCCAGCCGGCCAGGCCGACGTCCTGGGCGGTCACAGCAGGTCCGGGTCGGCCGGCCGGAGAGTGACCCCGACACCCAGGTCGGCGGCGGTACGGGTCAGTCGTTCCCGGACCATCTCGGCGGCGCCCGGCGGCAGGTCGACCTCGGCCACCACGACGTAGAGGTCCCCGGTCAGCCGGGTCGTCAGGTCGGTGACGTTGCCACCGGCGTCGGCCAGCACCCGGGTCATCGACGCGACGATGCCGAGCCGGTCCCCGCCGTGCACCGCCACCACGTACGGCTCGCCGCCGGTGGTCGTGGCCCCGTCCGCGACGACCTCGCGTACCGTCGCCAGGAGCTGGCCGTCGGCGGACAACGCCGCGAGCGCGGCCTCGACCTCGGCGGCGGCCGGGCCGACACAGACCAGCGTCATCGCGAAGTGCCCACGCAGCCGCGTCATGGTGGAGTCGGTCAGGTTCGCCCCGAGCCCGGAGAGCACCTCCGCGACATCGGCCACGATGCCCGGACGGTCCCGGCCGATGACGGTGATCGCCAGCTCGTTCATGCCGGCATTCTCCCCGACCTGCGGTTCGGCTCCGCGCCGGGCCACCCGGACCGCCCACGCTGCGGGACATTGCGGACATGGCATCATCAGCGGCGCGATGACAGAGCACAGTTTCGCCGGCCGGATCAGCCGGTGGTACGAGGAGAACGCCCGGGACCTGCCGTGGCGCAAGCCGGGGACCAGCCCGTGGGCGATCCTGGTCAGCGAGGTCATGCTCCAGCAGACCCCGGTGGTCCGGGTGCTGCCGGCCTGGGAGGCCTGGCTGGCCCGCTGGCCGGTGCCGGCCGCGCTGGCCGCCGAGAGCCCCGCGGACGCGATCCGGATGTGGGGGCGGCTCGGCTACCCCCGCCGGGCGGTACGGCTGCACGAGTGCGCCGTGGCGCTCGTCGAACGCCACGGCGGAGAGGTGCCCGAACGGCTCGACCAGTTGCTCGCCCTGCCTGGCGTCGGCACGTACACGGCGCGGGCGGTGGCGGCCTTCGCGTACGGGCAGCGGCATCCGGTGGTCGACACGAACGTCCGACGGGTGGTGGCCCGCGCGGTGGCCGGTGAGCCTGACGCCGGCCCCACCACCCGACCGGCCGACCTGGTCGCCACCGAGGAGCTGCTGCCCGTCGAGCCGGCCGCCGCGGCGCTGGCCAGCGCGGCGTTCATGGAGCTGAGCGCGGTGGTGTGCACTGCCCGGTCACCGCGCTGCGCGGACTGCCCGGTGGAGTCGGTGTGCGCCTGGCGGGCCTCCGGACGGTCCGCCCCGACCGGGCCGACCCGCCGCCCCCAGCGGTACGCGGGCACCGACCGTCAGGTACGTGGACTGCTGCTGGCGGTGCTGCGGGAGGCGACCGGCCCGGTGACCCGGCTCCGGTTGGACCAGGTGTGGGCGGACGACGTGCAGCGTTCCCGGGCGCTGGCCGCCCTGGTCACCGACGGTCTGGTGGAGCCGGTCGGCGAGGCCGCCTACCGCCTGCGCGGCGACGCCCCACCCCAGGCCACCCCACTCCCCTGAGCCGCCCGCCCCGCCTACCCCGCCCCGCCCCGCCCCGCCCCGCCGAAGCGGGTGCCACCGTTTCCTGGATGTGGGGGTGTCGGGCGGGGAGGATGCCCCCACATCCAGGTGAACGTCGCGCCGCCGGTCAGCGGGGCGCGCGTCCGTGAGTCGAGTGAGCGCAGACGGGTGGGGCCCGGCGGCTGTCAGCCGTCGGGCCCCACCCGTTGTCGTCGACCGTCGAGGGGTTACGCCGCCTCGTCGGCGCCCGTGGCGGCGGTGCCGCCCAGGTCGGCCGGCACGGCGTCCGGCACGTCCACCGGCCGGTCCGCGCCCCGGAACACGAGCTTGGACTTGTCGATGTCCTCCGGGTCGCCCTCGCAGTCCACCACCACGATCTGACCAGGGGTCAGCTCGTTGAACAGGATCCGCTCGGAGAGGTTGTCCTCGATGTCGCGCTGGATCGTGCGACGCAGCGGACGCGCCCCGAGCACCGGGTCGAAGCCCTTCTTCGCCAGGTACTTCTTGGCGTTGTCGGTGAGCTCCAGACCCATGTCCTTGTTGCGGAGCTGGGTCTCGATCCGGGCGATCATGATGTCCACGATCTGGAGGATCTCGTTCTGGCGGAGCTGGTGGAAGACGATGGTGTCGTCGATCCGGTTGAGGAACTCGGGCCGGAAGTGCTGCTTCAGCTCGTCGTTGACCTTCTGCTTCATCCGGTCGTAGTTGGACTCGGAGTCCTCCGACGCCTGGAAGCCCAGCGACACCGCCTTGGCCACGTCCCGGGTGCCGAGGTTGGTGGTCAGGATGATGACGGTGTTCTTGAAGTCGACGATCCGACCCTGGCCGTCGGTGAGCCGGCCGTCCTCCAGGATCTGGAGCAGCGTGTTGAACACGTCCGGGTGGGCCTTCTCGATCTCGTCGAAGAGGACCACCGAGAACGGCCGACGCCGCACCTTTTCGGTGAGCTGCCCGCCCTCGTCGTAGCCGACGTAGCCGGGAGGAGCGCCGACGAGCCGGGAGACGGTGTACCGGTCGTGGAACTCGGACATGTCGAGCTGGATCAGCGCGTCCTCGCTGCCGAAGAGGAACTCGGCGAGCGCCTTGGACAACTCGGTCTTACCGACACCGGACGGGCCGGCGAAGATGAACGAGCCGGACGGGCGCTTCGGGTCCTTCAGGCCGGCCCGGGTCCGCCGGATCGCCTTAGAGACCGCCTTGACCGCGTCCTCCTGGCCGATGACGCGCTTGTGCAGCTCGTCCTCCATGCGCAGCAGGCGCGAGGTCTCCTCCTCGGTCAGCTTGTAGACCGGGATGCCCGTCCAGTTGCCGAGGACCTCGGCGATCTGCTCGTCGTCGACCTCGCTGACGACGTCCAGGTCGCCGGCCTTCCACTCCTTCTCCCGCTGGGCCTTCTGGCCGAGGAGCTGCTTCTCCTTGTCGCGGAGCTGCGCGGCGCGCTCGAAGTCCTGCGCGTCGATCGCGGACTCCTTGTCCCGGCGGACCTGGGCGATCCGCTCGTCGAAGTCGCGCAGGTCCGGCGGCGCGGTCATCCGACGGATCCGCATCCGGGCCCCGGCCTCGTCGATCAGGTCGATCGCCTTGTCCGGCAGGAAGCGGTCGGAGATGTACCGGTCGGCGAGCGTGGCGGCGGCGACCAGCGCGGCGTCGGTGATGCTCACCCGGTGGTGCGCCTCGTAGCGGTCCCGCAGGCCCTTGAGGATCTCGATGGTGTGGGCCAGCGAGGGCTCACCCACCTGGATCGGCTGGAACCGACGCTCCAGCGCGGCGTCCTTCTCCAGGTGCTTGCGGTACTCGTCGAGGGTGGTGGCGCCGATGGTCTGCAGCTCACCCCGGGCCAGCATCGGCTTGAGGATGCTGGCGGCGTCGATCGCGCCCTCGGCGGCGCCCGCGCCCACCAGGGTGTGGATCTCGTCGATGAAGAGGATGATGTCGCCGCGGGTGCGGATCTCCTTGAGGACCTTCTTCAGGCGCTCCTCGAAGTCACCCCGGTAGCGGGAGCCGGCGACCAGCGCGCCCAGGTCGAGGGTGTAGAGCTGCTTGTCCTTCAGCGTCTCGGGCACCTCGCCCTTGATGATCTTCTGGGACAGGCCCTCCACCACGGCGGTCTTGCCCACACCGGGCTCACCGATCAGGACCGGGTTGTTCTTCGTCCGGCGGGAGAGCACCTGCATGACCCGCTCGATTTCCTTCTCGCGCCCGATCACCGGGTCGAGCTTGCCCTCGCGGGCGGCCTGGGTGAGATTCCGGCCGAACTGGTCCAGCACCAGGCTGGTCGACGGCGCGGCCTCACCGGTGGCGGTGCCCGCGGCGGCCGGCTCCTTGCCCTGGTAGCCGGAGAGGAGCTGGATCACCTGCTGGCGGACCCGGTTGAGGTCGGCGCCGAGCTTGACCAGCACCTGGGCGGCGACGCCCTCGCCCTCGCGGATGAGGCCGAGCAGGATGTGCTCGGTGCCGATGTAGTTGTGGCCGAGCTGGAGCGCTTCGCGCAGCGACAGCTCCAGCACCTTCTTGGCCCGCGGCGTGAACGGGATGTGCCCGCTCGGCGCCTGCTGACCCTGGCCGATGATCTCCTCGACCTGCTGACGGACGCCCTCCAGGGAGATGCCGAGGCTCTCCAGGGCCTTCGCCGCGACGCCCTCACCCTCGTGGATGAGGCCCAGCAGGATGTGTTCCGTACCGATGTAGTTGTGGTTGAGCATCCGGGCCTCTTCTTGGGCCAGGACGACAACCCGTCGCGCTCGGTCGGTGAACCGCTCGAACATGCCCTCGTGCTCCTCACGTGCCGTGCGCCTTGATAGCCAAGATCTTGGCGGGGCCGGTGCGCGGACGACCGGGGTGGGCGTCCTTGCCTCATTACTCTATCGCCGCGGACCGACTCCGCTGAGGTCGTGTGTCTCCGGGCGGGGCCCGGTTCGCGTCGTTTTACCCAACCGTCCACGCTCAGGAGGTGTTCCGGGGCCCCGGCGTGTACGCGCAGAGCGAAATTCCGTTGGTCGGTGGACGGGCCGACAGCGCCCCGGACAGCCCTCCACAGGCTGTGGACAACTCCTTCACCGGCTGTGGACAACTCCTTCACCGGCTGTGGACAACGCCCGCCCCGGCGACCTCATTCCCCGGGTGGGCAGCGCCACCGGCGGGCGGGCAGCGCCACCGGCGGGCGGGCCGGGGCCGCCCGGCGGGCGAGGTGAAGTTGCCGGCGGGCGGACCGCGACCGCCCGGGAACGGGCCGAAGCCGCCCGGGGACGGGCCGAAGCCGCCGGCGGTGGAGCCGCAGCCGGCCGGCGGGTGAGGTGGAACGACGTCGGCCCGGAGCGGGCGCCCCGGGCCGACGTCGGGTGACTCGTCGCGACGGTCGGCGTCAGTGACCGGCCTTCGCGTGGAACTCGTCGACGATCTCCTGCGGGATACGCCCCCGGTCGGAGATCTCCCGACCCTGACCCTTCGCCCAGTCCCGGATCGCCTTGTTCTGGGCCCGGTCCGCGGTGGCGCCGCCCCGGCCGCGCGCGGCCCGACCACCGACCACCACGCCGCCTCGACCGACCTTCGAGCCGGCCGCCACGTACGGGGCGAATAGGTCCCGCAATTTCTCGGCGTTCTTGTTGGAGAGGTCGATCTCGTACTGAACGCCGTCGAGCGCGAACTTGACGGTCTCGTCGGCGTCTCCGCCGTCCAGGTCATCGACCAGCTTGTGAATGATCTGCTTGGCCACGTGCCATTCCTTTCGAGCAGGTTCGCCTGCTAACAAGAGCACAATAGCGGGCGCGATGCTGCGCTCGTCAATAGGACGAGCGATTCGAGGGCCGTGGATTCCCCGGAACGGGTAGGCTCGCTACTCCGGGCGGCGCCGGGGGAACTACTCCGGCCGGACCAAGGGGAACAGGATCGTTTCCCGAATTCCCAGGCCGGTCAGGGCCATCAACAGCCGGTCGATTCCCATTCCCATGCCCCCGGCCGGCGGCATTCCGTACTCCATGGCCCGGAGGAAGTCCTCGTCCAGCCGCATCGCCTCGTCGTCGCCGCGGGCGGCGAGCGACGCCTGGGCCACCAGCCGCTCCCGCTGCACCACCGGGTCGACCAGCTCGGAGTACGCGGTGGCCAGCTCGAAGCCGAGGACGTAGAGGTCCCACTTCTCGGCCAGGCCCGGCTCGTCGCGATGGGCCCGGGTCAGCGGGCTGGTCTCCTCCGGGTAGTCGCGCACGAAGGTCGGCTCGGTCAGCCCCGGCACCACCAGCTCCTCGAAGAGCTCCTCGGCGAGCTTGCCGGGCCCCCACTTCGGGTCGACGGAGACACCGACCTTGTCCGCGTACTCGACCAGCCGGGCCCGGTCGGTGCGGACGGTGACCTCCTCGCCGAGCGCTTCGGAAAGGACCCCGAAGAGGGTGACCGAGCGCCACTGGCCGCCCAGGTCGAACTCCCGGCCGTCGGCGTGCGTCACCGTGGTCGACCCGGCGACGGCGATCGCCGCCCGCTGCACCAGATTCCGGGTCAGCTCGGCCATCGTGTCGTAGTCGCCGTACGCCTCGTACGCCTCCAGCATGGCGAACTCGGGCGAGTGCGAAGAGTCGATGCCCTCATTACGGAAGTTGCGGTTGATCTCGAAGACCCGGTCGACGCCCCCGACCACGGCCCGCTTGAGAAACAGTTCCGGGGCGATTCGCAGATAGAGATCCGTGCTCAATGCATTGCTGTGCGTCACGAATGGCCGGGCCGTGGCGCCACCGTGCAGGAGCTGCAGCATCGGCGTCTCCACCTCGATGAAGCCCTGCTCGTGCAGACCGTCCCGGAGACTACGCACCGTGGCGGCCCGGGTGCGTACCATCTGGCGCGCCTGCGGCCGGACGATCAGGTCGACGTACCGCTGGCGGACCCGGGCCTCCTCGCTGAGCGGCTTGTGCGCCACCGGCAGCGGGCGCAGCGCCTTGGCGGTGACCGCCCACGTCTCGGCCAGCACCGACAACTCGCCCCGCCGGCTGGTGATCACCTCGCCGGTGACGCCGACGTGGTCGCCCAGGTCGACCAGGCGCTTCCAGTCCTCCAGCCGCTCCGCGCCGACCCGGTCCAGCGAGAGCATCGCCTGCAACTCGGTGCCGTCACCGTCCCGCAGGGTGGCGAAGCAGAGCTTGCCGGTGTTCCGTACGAAGATCACCCGGCCGGTGACCGACACGGTGTCGCCGCTGGCGGTGTCGGTGGGCAGCTCGGCGTAGGTGGCGCGGACGGCGGCCAGGGTGGTGGTCCGCGGGTAGCCCACCGGGTACGGCTCGACGCCGTCGGCGAGCAGCCGGTCGCGCTTCTCCCGGCGGACCTTCATCTGCTCGGGAAGGTCGTCGGCGGGGTCGATCGGCACGGGGTTCTGCTCGCTCACGGCATGCTTCCTCAGCGGAGAAATCGGGTGGGTTCACGGCAGAGCGTACTCAAGGCCCTGCGGCCCCCAGCAGCCGATTACCCGGCCGTACCCTTCCCGCGCGGCCTGCGGCGGGGCGGCCCGTCCCGCGCCCTCAGAGGTTGCGCTCGTAGACCAGACGCAGACCGATCAGGGTGATCATGGGCTCGTGGTGGGTGATGGTGCGGCACTCCTTGATCACCAGGGCGGCCAGTCCGCCGGTGGCGATGACCGCCTTCACCTCGCCGATCTCCTCCGTCATCCGCTCGACGATCCGGTCCACCTGACCGGCGAACCCGAAGTAGAGCCCGGACTGCAGGCACTCCACGGTGTTCTTGCCGATCACCGACCGGGGCCGGGCCGCCTCCACCTTGCGGAGCTGGGCGGCGCGCGCGGCGAGCGCGTCGAAGGAGATCTCGATGCCCGGCGCGAACGCCCCGCCGAGGAACTCGCCCCGGGCGCTGATCACGTCGAAGTTGGTGGTGGTGCCGAAGTCGACCACGATCGACGGGCCGCCGTAGAGGGTGTGCGCGGCCAGGGTGTTCACCACCCGGTCCGCGCCGACCTCCTTCGGGTTGTCGATGGCGAGCTGCACCCCCGTGCGCACCCCGGGCTCCACGACCACGCTGGGCAGGTCGCCGTAGTAGCGGGCCAGCATCGTCCGCAGCGAGCGCAGCGCGGCCGGCACGGTGGAACAGGCGGCCACCCCGGTGATCTCCACGGCGTCGCCGGCCAGCAGCCCCCGGAACATCAGGCCCAGCTCGTCGGCGGTGGACCGGGCGTCGGTCTTCACCCGCCAGGAGTGCGCCAGCTTGTCGCCGTCGAAGGTCGCCAGCACGGTGTTGGTGTTTCCGATGTCGATGCAGAGCAGCACGAACGCAGCCTAGACAACGCCGCCGGAGCGGACGCGGGCGGCGAGCGCGTCGACGCTCCGGCCGACGACACGCCGACCGGGCCGCCGGCCGGAGCGGCGCTACCGGGAACGCAGGTCGAGGGCGATGTCCAGGATCGGCGAGGAGTGGGTCAGCGCGCCCACCGAGAGGTAGTCGACGCCGGTGGCCGCGTACGCGGGCGCCACCTCCAGGGTCAGCCCGCCGGTCGCCTCCAGCTCGGCCCGGTCCCCGACCGCGGCCACCACCTCGGCCAGCGTTGCCGGGGTCATGTTGTCCAGCAGGAGGAAGTCCGCGCCGGCCTCCACCGCCTCCACCGCCTCGGCCAGGGTGTCCACCTCCACCTGCACCGGCACCTGCGGGAACGCCGCCCGGACCCGGTGGTAGGCGGCGGCGATCCCGCCGGCCGCGTACTTGTGGTTGTCCTTGATCATCGCGACGTCGTACAGACCCATCCGCTTGTTGGTGCCGCCGCCGGCCCGGACCGCGTACTTCTCCAGGGCGCGCAGACCCGGGGTGGTCTTCCGGGTGTCCAGCACCATCGCCTTCGTGCCGGCGAGCGCGTCCGCCCAGGCCCGGGTGTGGGTGGCCACGCCGGACATCCGGCAGAGCAGGTTCAGCGCCGTCCGCTCGGCGGTCAGCAGGGCGCGGGTCGGGCCGGTCACCGTGGCCAGCACGTCGCCGCGGGCCACCCGCGCGCCGTCGACCGCGACCAGCGACACCTCGACCGTACGGCCGCCGCCGGTCCCCGCGTGGCCCCCCGTGCCGCCCGACGCGTCCCGCCGGCCGTCGCCCGCCGTGTCGCTCACCGCGTCGACCATCTCGAAGACCGCCGCGGCCACGGCCAGGCCGGCGACCACGCCGTCCGCCCGGGCCACCAGGTCGGCCGTGTCGGTCTGCCCGGCCGGGATGGTGGCCAGGCTGGTGACGTCCCGGTACGTCGGCCCGAGGTCCTCCAGCAGGGCGGTCCCGACGACCCGTCGCACCTCGGCCGGGTCCAGGTCGGCCTCCCGCAGCGCCTGCCGTGTCTGTTCCCTCACGCTGTTCCCTCCCCCTGTCGGGCGCCCCGGACGGGCGCGTCCGCCGGATCCGGCGACTCCTCCCACCGGTGCGTCAGCCCGCCGGCCGACCCGATCGAGCCGACCAGGTGGCCACGCCAGGATCCGTCGGCGGTCGGGAAGTCCTCCCGCCAGTGGCAGCCACGGGTCTCCCGGCGGGCGTACGCGGCGGCGACCAGCGCCGACGCCACGGTGACCAGGTTCGTCGCCTCCCAGCTCGGCGTCCCCGGCTCGGCCCGGCCAGCGCCGACCCCGGTCAGCGCCGCGGCCGTCCCGGCCAGGGTGGCGGCCGACCGGAGCACCCCGGCGCCCCGGGTCATCGCCCGCTGCAACGCCGGCGTCGCCTCCGGCGACACCACCCAGCCGCCACCGCCGACCCACGCCCCGGTCGGCGCGGGCTGGACCTGCTCCGGCAGCCCCCGGGCGATGTCCTCGGCGATCCGGCGGGAGAACACCAGCCCCTCCAGCAGAGAGTTGCTGGCCAGCCGGTTCGCGCCGTGCACGCCCGTGCAGGCGACCTCGCCGCACGCGTACAGGCCGGGGATGGTGGTCCGACCGCGCAGGTCGGTGCGGACGCCGCCGGACGCGTAGTGGGCGGCCGGGGCCACCGGGATCAGGTCGGTCGCCGGGTCCACCCCGATGGCCAGGCAGGACGCCACGATGGTCGGGAACCGACGGGCCAGCCGCTCGCCGCCCAGGTGCCGGGCGTCCAGGTGGACGTGGTCCGCGCCGGTGGCCAGCAGCACCCGGTGGATGCCCTTGGCGACCACGTCCCGGGGAGCCAGCTCGGCCAGCTCGTGCTGCCCGACCATGAACCGCTTGCCGTCCGCGTCGACCAGGTGCGCGCCCTCACCCCGCAGCGCCTCGGAGACCAGCGGCTGCTGGGCGTGCCCGGCCCCGGGCACCCGGGTGGGCTCCGGCACGATCAGCGCGGTCGGATGGAACTGGACGAACTCCACGTCGGTGACGGCCGCGCCGGCCCGCAGCGCCAGCGCCACGCCGTCCCCGGTCGACACGGCCGGGTTGGTGGTCGCCGAGAAGACCTGCCCCATCCCGCCGGTGGCCAGCACCACCGCGCGGGCCAGCAGCGCCCCGACGCCGTCCTCGCTGCCCTCGCCGAGCACGTGCAGGGTGATGCCGCAGGCCGGGCCCAGCCCGTCCGGGCCGTCGCCGGCGGCCCGCAGCAGGTCCAGCACCAGGGCGTGCTCGACCAGCCGGATCCACGGGTCACGGCGGACCGCGGCGTGCAGGGCGCGCTGCACCTCGGCGCCGGTGGCGTCGCCGCCGGCGTGCACGATCCGGTCCGCCCGGTGCCCGCCCTCCCGGGTCAGCATCAGCGAGCCGTCCGGGCGCCTGTCGAACTCCGCCCCGATCCGCATCAGCTCCCGCAGCCGGGCCGGGCCCTCCTCCACCAGCACCCGCACCGCCGTCGGGTCGCAGAGCCCCACCCCGGCGACCTCGGTGTCGTACGCGTGGGCGGCCGGGGTGTCCGCCGGGTCGAGCACGGCGGCGATGCCGCCCTGCGCCCAGCGGGTCGAGCCCTCGTCGATGTTGACCTTGGTGACCACGGTGACGTGCAGCCCCGCCTCCCGCAGGTGCAGCGCGGCGGTCAGCCCGGCGACCCCGGACCCCACCACGATCACGTCGGTGGTCTCCACCCAGCCGGGCGCGGGCGCGGCCAGCAGGTGCGGAAGCCGGGGCAGCTCGACGGTCGACAGCTCCATGAGCACAGTCAACCGCGCCGCCCCGGCCGACGCACCGCCGGGGCCGGTCCGGGCTGCCCGAATGTCGGCAAGAGCACCTTCCCGACCCGCCCTCCCGGCAGGCCCGACCGTGGGCAACCGGGGGCCCGACGCCTGCCGCCGGGCGGGATCAGCGGGAACGGATGGGCAGGGCGGCCGGGCCGGCGCCCTTGAGGGAACGGGTCACCGTACGGTCGCTGAGCCACAGGTAGCAGCGGACCCCCCGGTCGCCGACCTTCCACCGGGTCGGCGCGGGCGGACGGACCACCACGTCGGTACGGAACCGCAGGTAGTCGTCGACCGGCAGCCCGGCGTACCGGGCCAGGGCCGACCGGCAGCCGGTGTAGACCGGGGCCCAGTCGGCGGGCTTGCCCGGGTACGGTCGGTCCGGCGCCTTCCACACCCCGGCGAACTCGGCGTCGTGCGCCTTCGCGCAGTCCACCGGGACCAGCCGCTGCACGCCCAACTGCCGGGCGGTCTGCGCGTCGTGGCAGCCCAGCCGCAGCGGCGAGGCGCCCTTCAACGCGTCCCGCAGGCTGCCCGAGCGCAGCACCGTCCGGGCCGCCTGCTCGACGGTGTCCAGCTCGGTCAGGTCGCAGCGGTACCAGCGGGCCCCGGCCGCCCACGCCGGCTTCGACGGCAACGCCACCCCCAGCCGCAGCCGACCCACCCGCCACTCGTCCCCCACGTACTGCGAGGCCCGGGTGTCGCAGGTGGCGAACGCCTCCCGCATCGCCGCCGAGTCCACCGCCGGTGGGGCCGTCACGGCCGGCGGGAACGTGCCGACGTGCGCCACCTCCAGCCGGTGCGGGACGCCGCAGTCCACCGGCGCGAACGCGGCGAGGGTGACCACGTCGGCGAAGTCGGCCACCTGGCAGACCCCGGCGGGCGGGACGAACGGCCCCGGCGCGGCCATCGGCCGCCAGTCGTCGACCAGGTCACCGTCGAGGCCGTCGGAGCCGGCGCAGCCGGTCGACGCCAGCAGGGCGACCGTCAGCAAAGCCGCCGCCAGCCCTCTTCCCGTACGGCCCATCGTGGCCTCCCCCAGCCAACGGCCGTCGCCCCGACGGCGCGCGGTAAGGGTAACCAGAAATGACCCTCCGGTAACAGACCGCAGGGGCAGGCCGAAACCGGACGCCCGCGCCGACGGGGTCGCGCCTCAGCGGGCGGCCAGCAGGTCCCCGCGTACCGGGTCGCCCACCATGCCCGGGGCCACCCCGGCCGCGTCCGCGTTCAACTCGATCACCCGGTTGTCGGCGTCCACGTGCACCACCCGGGGCTGGTACGTGCGCGCCTCGACGTCGTCCATCTGCCCGTACGAGATGAGGATGACGAGGTCACCGGGGTGCACCAGGTGCGCGGCGGCCCCGTTGATGCCGATCACGCCACTGCCCCGCACGCCCGGGATCACGTACGTCTCCAGCCGCGCGCCGTTGGTGATGTCCACGATCGCCACCTGCTCGCCGGGGAGCAGGTCGGCGGCGTCGAGGAGATCCTGGTCGACGGTGACCGAGCCGACGTAGTGCAGGTCGGCCTGGGTCACCGTGGCCCGGTGGATCTTCGACTTGAGCATCGTGCGGTACATCGGATACGCCTCTCGCGGTTCGACCCGGGCCGGTCGGCCCGGGTGGGATGGTCACCGGGGACCGAGCCGGATCTCCACGTTGTCGATGAGTCTGGTGGCTCCGACCCGGGCGGCGATCAGCAGCCGGGCCGGGCCGGGGCCCGGCCCGGGCTCCAGCTCCGGGTCGGTGAGCGCGAGGTAGTCCAGCCTCGCGTCCGCCCCGGCGGCCAGGTCGAACGTGACGTGCGCGGTGGCCAGCACGTCCTGCGCGGAGCAGCCGTCCCGGGCCGCCTCGTCGCCCGCCGACAGCGCGGCGGACAGGGCCAGGGCGGCCTTCCGTTCGGTCGGTGAGAGGTACCGGTTACGGCTGGACAGGGCCAGCCCGTCCGGCTCCCGGACGGTGGGCACCCCGACGATCCGGACCGGCACGTCGAGGTCCCGGACCATCCGCCGGACCAGGGTGAGCTGCTGGTAGTCCTTCTCGCCGAAGAAGGCCACGTCGGGCCGGGTGAGCTGGAGCAGCTTCAGGACGACGGTGAGCACGCCGTGGAAGAAGCCGGGTCGGCTCTCGCCCTCCAGCTCGGCGCCGGGCGGCCCCGGGTCGAGCCGGACCGTCGGCTGCCCGCCCGGGTACATCTCCGCCACCGACGGGGCGAAGACCGCGTCCGCGCCGGCCCGCCGGCAGACCGCCAGGTCCGCGTCCAGGGTGCGCGGGTACCTGTCGAAGTCCTCGTTCGGGCCGAACTGGAGCGGGTTGACGAAGATCGTCACCAGCACGTGGTCGGCCTGCTCCCGGGCGGCGCGCAGCAGCGCCTCGTGCCCGTCGTGCAACGCGCCCATGGTCATCACCACGCCGACCGTGCCGGTCAGCCCGGCCCGCAGCGCGGCCAGCTCGGCGCGGGTGTGCGCCACGTCGGTCATGCCATCACCTCCCGGTTCGCGGCCGCCTCCCGGCGCGCGACGTCCAGCACGCCGAGCAACGGCTCCGCGTCGGCCGGGCGGAGCCGCCCGGCCGCGATCGCCCGGTCGGCGGTCCGCCGGGCCAGAGCCAGGTACGCCTCGACCGAGTCGGGCGCGGTGGCGGTCAACCGGTCGAGGTGGCGGGCCACGGTGCCGGCGTCGCCCCGGGACACCGGGCCGGTCAGCGCGTCGTCGCCGAGCCGCAGCGCGTTGGCCAGGGCGGCCCGCAGCAGCGGGGCGAGCACCCGGGCCGGCTCGTCCACCCCGGCGTCACGCAGCCGGTCGGCCGCCTCGTTGACCAGGGTGACCAGATGGTTCGCGCCGTGCGCCAGGGCCGCGTGGTAGAGCGGGCGCTCCGCCTCCGGGATCCACTCCGGCACGCCCCCCAGGTCGGTGACCAACCGGGCGGCCAGCGCGCGCAGCTCCGCCGGGGCGGTCACCCCGTACGAGACGCCGGGCAGGCGGTCCAGGTCGTCGGGCGTACCGGTGAAGGTCATCGCGGGGTGCAGCGCGAGCGGCCGGGCCCCCGCCGCGACGGCCGGGGCGAGCACGGCCAGCCCGTGCGCGCCGGAGGTGTGCGCGACCACCTGGCCGGGGCGCAGCGCGCCCGCCCCGGCGAGCCCGGCCATCACGCCGGCGAGCGCGTCGTCGGGGACCGCGACCAGCAGCAGGTCGGTGGCGGCCCGGGCGACCTCGACCGCCGGGCGGCGGGGCGCCTCCGGCAGCAGCAGCGCGGCCCGCGCCGCGGAAGCGGTGGCGGTGGCGGTGGACACGGTGACCGAGGTGGTGGCGGAGACCGAAACCGTGGCGGCAGAGCCGGTCGAGCCGCCGCCGGACACGGCGGCCACCCGGTGCCCGGCGGCGGCGAGCGCCGCGCCCAGCACGGCGCCCACCCGGCCGGCGCCGAGCACACCGACGGTGAGGCTGCGGGAAACGGCTGCGGAGCGGCCCGGTGAGCCGGCGGCCCCGACGGGGGCGGCCGGACGCGGGCGCGACGATGCGCTCATGTGGGTGATCCAGTCCTCGATGCTGGGTACCGGTCAAGCGCAAGTATGCGCCGCGATCATCGACGGACCCAGGTCATGTGAAAACCTTCACCGGCACCGGACGGGGCCGTGCGCGGGGTCGGCCCCGTCCGGTGGTCAACGGGTCGCGCGGAGGAATCCGGCGTCGAGGAACTTCACGTTCGTCGCCGGTCGGGGCTCGCCGTCCCCGTCCGGCACAGTCGGGGTGTTCTGCCCGTCGTGCACCACCAGCAGACCCCCGGGGTACCCGGGCAGCGGGGTGGACACCACCGCCGCGCCGTCGCACTCCTGCGCCCCGTCCACCGGGCCGTCGACCACCGCGAACCGCCCCGTCGGCCGGTTGCTCCGCCGGTCGTACGTGTAGAAGGTGTCGTCGCCCTGACTGGAGACCACGAGGGCGCCGGTGAACCGGCCGGTCCGGTAGATGGTCAGCCCCTCCACGTCGGCGGCGATCCGGCCGCCGAAACCCGGGTCGGCGGCGTAGTCGACCACGCAGTCGTCCTCCTCGACGTCGAAGACCGCCGGGATGCCGAACTCGCGGGTGTGTTCCACCACCTGGGGGGTACCGGCGAACCGGCCGCCCCGCAGTGACACCCGCCACAGCCCCACCGTCTCCTGGGCCAGGTACACCGTGCCGGTGGCCGGGTCCACCACCGTCCCCTCCACCTGCGGCCCGTCACCCGGGTCGGCGCACGGCGACCAGGGCCGGCCGTCCGGCAGGGTGAACGTCGACGGCAGGGCCAACCGGTCCACCGGCAGGTAACCGACCCGGTCCCCCTGGGCCACGATCCGGAAGACACCCACCTCCGGTGTGCTCCGGCGGCTCACCACCGCGTACGACACGCCGTCCGGTCCGGTGTGCACGCCCAGGCCGTACGCGGTGCGCTGCTCGTTGACCTCGGCCTGGTCGGCGCTGAACGCGTACGGCACGCGCGCGGCGGTGACGTCGGTGAGCGACCGGGTGACCGGGTCGATCCGGTAGAACCGGAGCTGGTCCCGACCCCGGTCGGTGACCACGGCCAGGTCCACCGTCCGCCCCGCCAGGCGGAAGTTGGTGACCAGGTCGACGTTGTTGAACCGGCCCGCCTCGTCGGCCGGCCCCGGCGCGGGCGGGGCGGGGACCGCCTGCCGTTCCCGGGCCGCCAGGTCGTAGACCCGCAGGCCACCGTTCTTGGCGGTGAGGACGACCAGGCTCCGTGCCCGGTCGGTCGGGTGCAGCCAGATCGCCGGGTCGTCGGCGTCGGCGTCACCGCCCGCCCCGTCGTCGAACAGCGACGGCGTCTCGGTCACGGCGCGGACGGACGTGAGCAGGCCGGCCCGGTGGGCCGCCGCCGGCGCGGCGACCACCGTCGTTCCGGCCACCAGCAGGGGAGTCACCGCCAGGGCGGGGATCAGGAGTCGTCGCATACCGCCTCACCGTAGGGTCGGCACGGTGACACGAGCTGAACCCGGGATGAACTGATGAGCGTCGGTTGGCGGGCGGCGATGACCGGCGCCCTCTACGGCCCCGGTGG
This sequence comes from Micromonospora sp. WMMD882, assembly GCF_027497255.1. Taxonomy (NCBI): domain Bacteria; kingdom Bacillati; phylum Actinomycetota; class Actinomycetes; order Micromonosporales; family Micromonosporaceae; genus Micromonospora; species Micromonospora sp. WMMD882. The sequence goes on along the minus strand of NZ_CP114903.1, from coordinate 5,183,121 downwards.
GTTCTTCGTCGCCGGGGCGGGACCGGCCGCGCACTTCCGGACCAGCGTGCACGCGTCCCCGGCGTTCGGGACGGCCCTGCTGCGCCTGGTCGAACGGGTCGACGCCGCCCTCGGCCACCCCGACCGGCTGGACGTGGTGGACGTCGGCGCGGGGCGTGGCGAGCTGCTGACCACCCTGGCCCGGCTGGTCGTCGCCCGACCGGCGGGTGATGGCGGCGGCCGGCCGGCGCTGCTCGACCGGCTCCGGCTGACCGGGGTCGAGTTGGCGGCCCGTCCGCCGGGCCTGCCCACGCCGATCGGCTGGCGGGACCGGCTGCCGCAGCGGATCACCGGGCTGCTGGTGGCGACGGAGTGGCTGGACAACGTACCCCTGGACGTGGCGGTGGCCGGCGACGACGGCTGGCGGACCGTCCTGGTCGACCCGGCCGGGCGGGAGTCGGTGGGCGGGCCGGTCGAGCCGGCCGACGCCGAATGGCTCGCCGCCTGGTGGCCGGACCCGACGCCGGGCGCCCGGGCCGAGATCGGCCGGCCCCGGGACGTCGCCTGGGCGGACGCCGTCCGGGCGGTGGACCGGGGGCTGGCCCTGGCCGTGGACTACGGGCACCTGCGGACCAGCCGCCCGGTCGACGGGACGCTCACCGGGTACCGCGACGGCCGGCAGACGCCGCCGACGCCGGACGGCTCCCGCGACCTGACCGCGCACGTCGCCATCGACGCCGTCGCCACCGCCGGCGCGATCGCCGCCGGAGCCGGGGGGACGGCCGCCGCCGGCCAGGCTCGTGGCGGCGGGCCGGCGCGCGACACACCGTACGCGCTGCTCCGGCAGCGGGAGGCGCTGCGCGCGCTCGGGGCCGACGGCGGACGACCGCCGCTGACGCTGGCCCACGCCGACCCGGCCGGTTACCTGCACGCGCTCGCCACCGCGTCCGAGGTCGCCGAGCTGACCGACCCGGCCGGGCTCGGTGGGCACTGGTGGCTGCTGCAACCGGTGGGCATGCCACCGCCGCTCACGGTGGCCGGTTCGGCCGGCGGCGGCCCAGGCCCGGCGACCCCCGACCGGAACCCACCTCGCTCCGCCGGGCCGACCACCTTCGAGCGGCGGTGAACGTGGCACGATGACGGGCATGACCACCGACGCCGGGAGCCTGCGTGAGCTGACCGTCGGCACCGGGACCGGGTTGGACACCGCGGACATGGTGCTCAACATCGGCCCGCAGCACCCGTCCACCCACGGGGTGCTCCGGTTGAAACTGGTCCTCGACGGCGAACGGGTGGTCTCCTGCGACCCGGTCATCGGGTACATGCACCGGGGCGCGGAGAAGCTCTTCGAGGTCCGCGACTACCGGCAGATCATCGTGCTGGCCAACCGGCACGACTGGCTGTCCGCCTTCGCCAACGAGCTGGGCGTGGTGCTGGCCGTCGAGCGGCTGATGGGGTTGGAGGTGCCGGAGCGGGCCGTCTGGCTGCGTACCGCGCTGGCCGAGCTGAACCGGGTGCTCAACCACCTGATGTTCCTCGGCTCGTACCCGCTGGAGATCGGCGCGATCACCCCGATGTTCTACGCCTTCCGGGAACGGGAAACCCTCCAGGCGGTCATGGAGGAGGTCTCCGGCGGCCGGATCCACTACATGTTCAACCGGATCGGCGGCCTCAAGGAAGAGGTGCCGGCCGGCTGGACCGGTCGGGCCCGCGCCGCCATCGACGAGGTACGCCGTCGCCTGCCCGACCTGGACCTCCTGATCCGGCGTAACGAGATCTTCCTGGCCCGTACCGTCGGGGTCGGGGTGCTCTCCGCCGCCGACGCCGCCGCGTACGGGGCGTCCGGGCCCGTCGCCCGCGCCTCCGGCCTCGACCTCGACCTGCGCCGCGACGAGCCGTACCTCGCCTACGGCGAGCTGGACGTGCCGGTGGTCACCCGCACCACCGGGGACTGCCACGCCCGCTTCGACGTGCTGCTCGACCAGGTACGCGTCTCCCTCGACCTCGCCCGGCAGTGCCTGGACCGGGTCGACCGGCTCACCGGGCCGGTCAACACCCGGCTGCCGAAGGTGGTCAAGGCCCCCGAGGGGCACACCTACGCCTGGACCGAGAACCCGCTCGGCATCAACGGCTACTACCTGGTCTCGCGGGGCGAGAAGACGCCGTGGCGGCTCAAGCTGCGCACCGCCTCGTACGCGAACGTGCAGGCGCTGGCGACCCTGCTGCCCGGGTGCCTGGTGCCCGACCTGATCGCCATCCTCGGCTCGATGTTCTTCGTGGTCGGCGACATCGACAAGTGACCGGCGCGCCGGCCGGGTTCCCCGGCTGGTCGCGCGGGTGACGGACGCCGGACCGTCGGGCCGGTCAGCGCCAGCGGTCGGGGTGGCCCTCCGGCCCGCGCGGCGGACGGCCCTCGCGGGCGCGCGGCGCATGATCCCCGGCCCCGCGCGGCGGGTAACCCTCGGCCCGGCGCGGCGGGTAGCCGTCCGGCTCGGGCTCCGGGCCCCCGCCCCGACCCGCCGACCAGTCGTCGACCGGCTGGTGCTGCCGGGGCGTACGCCACGCCTCCGGCACCGGCACGCCACCCGGAGGCAGCGCGTGGTGCGGCTCCGTCCAGCGGGCGCCCCGGTCCGGGTGACCGGAATCGGACCGCGACCCGCCGGCGTCCCGGTGGTCCCGCCGGGGATCGTCCTGCCGTACCGTCGCCCAGCGGTCCTCCACCCGCAGCTCGGTGCCGGCCCCGTCGGCGCGCACCTCGGCGCGACGCTCACCCATCCGCAGCTCACGGCCGTGCTCGTCGGCCCGCACCGCGGCCCACCGGTCCCCGGCCCGGACGTCGGACCAGCGTTGCCCGCCGTCCTCCTGCGCCGGGTACTGCCGGCCCCGCCCCGGGCGCTCGTCCGGGGCGTCCCAACCCCGGTCGTCGTCGGAGCGGTCCGGGCCGGCGGCAGGCCGACCGTACCGGCCCGGCTCCGGCCACGGCGCGTGCTCCCGGGTCTCCTCCGGCCCGGCCCAGCCACCCGGCGAGTGTCGGTCGTCCCGCTCCGGCGCCGGCCAGGTCGACTCCCGGGGACGGCCGGACCGGGAACGGGCGTCCGGTCGGGGCGGGTACCCGTCCCAGTGGTCGGCCGCCGCCTGCCCGGACGCCGGCCAGGGCTGCTCCTCCGGCGGCGGCGTCCACCGCCCGTAGACGTTGCCGGGCACCGGCTCCGGGGCGGCGCCGTCGACGATGGTGTGTCGGGTCGTCACGTGCACCGTCTCGGTGTGCCGGACCACGCCGACCGGTCGGGGCGGCAACTCGGGCCCCGGAGCCGGGCCTTGGCGTCCCTCGGGCTCGTCGTGCCGGGACGACGCGCCGTACACCCCCGGGGGCGGCCGTTCGGCGGCGTACCGGGCGGCCGGACGCGATCGGCGGCCCGGTTCCTCCTCGTCGTCGTGCCGGCGGCGGGCGCGGTAGTGGTCGCGGTCCCCGTCGTCCTCCCGGTGGACGTCGAACCGCTCCTCGTCGGTCTCGGGTGGTCGACGCCGCCCGCCGGGCTGGTCGTCCTGCCGGCGTCGCCCGCCGGACCGTTCCTCCGGGATCCGTCGTCGACCGGGCTGCTCCTCGGCAGAGCGGCGGCCGGGCTGTTCCTCGGCAGAACGGCGGCCGGCGGGCCGGGTCTGGGCGGGGCGGCGGCCGGCGGGCCGGTCCTCCGGACGGGAGTCTTCCTCCGGGTCGGGCCGGCGACGGCGGCCACCGGACACGTCGTCCCGCCGTCGTCCGCCACCCGACGGTTCCTCCGCCCAGCGGCGGGAGTCGTCCACGCCGGCCCCGCGCCGGTCCTCCCCGGGTAGTTCCTCCGCCCCGCGCCACTGGCCGACCGCGGCACGGCGGGGCGCGGGCTCCTCGGCTGCCCAGCGGTCGCGCTCCGGGCTGTCCGCACGCCCGTACGACTCAGGGCCCTCCGCCGCCCGGTACGCCTCAGGGCCCTCCGCCGGCCCATAAGGCTCGGCGGCATCAACCGTCCGGAACGGCTCGGCGGCCTGATAGGGCTCGGCGGTCTGGGTCGCCCGGAACGGCTCGGCGGCGTCGGCGGACCGGAACGGGGTCGGCTCGTCGGAGCGACCCGGGGGCCCGGCGGCCGGCACCCGGGCCCGACCCGACCCGTGCGCCACCCGGTCGGCCACCGGTGGATCGTCCGCTTCGCGGCGCGGCGCGGCCGTCGCCACCACTGCTCCGCCCCGGTACGCCGACTCGGCGGCCTGCTGCTGCGACCGGCTGACCGCGGTGATCTCCGCCCGTAGCTCCTCCACCTCGTCGAGAAGTTCCCGGGTGACGGCGGCGTTGTCCGGACGGAGGGTGATCGACAGCCCGATAGCCACCACCGAGCCGAGCGCGAGCACCGCGGCGATCCGCAGGGTGCCGTTGCCGTCCGCGACCAGCAGCAGCAGCGCCGCGAGGGCGGCGAGCGCCACACCGCCCCAGAAGAGGAGCGTCGACCTCGGCAGCGCGCGCTTGTCATCGGAGAGCACCGGGGAGGGCATGGGTGCGTAGCTTACCGAGCGCACCGGCCGCGGAAAAAGGCCGACGGTGCCCGAAACGGTACGCCGTCGGCGTTCGTTCCGGGCGCCGCCGGAAGTCGGCGACCTTGTTCCTGGCGCCGTCGGACTTCGCTCCGGGCGCGTCGTCGGGCGTCGTCGGCCCTGGTTCGGGCGCGGTGGACGCGGACGCCCGGGTCAGTTCACGGCGAGCGAGGCGTCCGACGAGAGGACCAGACCGACGCTGGCGGTGCCGGTCTTCAGGGCGTTCTTCGTCTGCGGGCCGCCCGCGTCCAGGGAGCTGAACGAGCCGGCCTTGAAGTCGTACACCTCGACCAGACCGGCCTGGCACTTCGGCCGCTGCGGGCACTCCGGCGGGCCGGCCAGGACGGTGTCCGCCCCGGAGCACTTCTCGGCGAGCTGGGTGAGGGTGCTCACCCCGTACTTGTCGGCGAAGGCCCTGGTGACGGCGAAGGCGTTCTGGTCCTGGGCGGCCGAGGGGGCGCCGAAGGCCAGGCCGGACCTCTCCCCGACGGCCTTGAGCGCCGCGACCGTCTTGTCCAGTTCGGGCGAGGAGACCGGCTGGGCGTCCTGCCCGTTGGTCTTGGTGTTCAGGAACTCGGCCAGGGTGGCGGCGTACTCCGGGACCACCTGGATCTCGCCCTTCTCCAGGGCCGGCTCGTACAGCTCGCGGCTGCCGATCTGCTGCACCCGCACCTCGTAGCCGGCGGCGGTGAGCGTGATCGCGTACAGCTCGGCGAGGGTCTCGCTCTCGCTGAAGTTGGCGGCGCCGACCACGATCGGGCCGCCCGGCCCCTTGGCGATGCCGGCGGTGAGGTCGTTCGCGGCGGCGAACTCGCCGGCGGCGACCTTCGGCGTCTTCCGGTCCACGTCGACGGCCTTGTTCAGCTCGATCAGCTTCGGCGTGTCGAGCGCGGCGGAGACCTTGTCGAGCGCGGCGACCAGCGGCGGGGTCGCCGCCTTCGCGTTGATCGCCGGAATGACGTTGTCGGTGTCCTGGAGCTTCTTGTCGTCGTCCAGCACGACGAGCTGGTCCCCGGCGACCGGGGCGCAGCCGGCGCCCGAGGCCCCCGCCTCCGGCGCCTCGGTGCCCGAGGAGCCGGCGTCGCCGCAGCCGGTGAGGAACCCGGCGGCGGCGAGGGCCCCCACCGCGCCGATCATGAGTCGAGTACGTGCGCGCATCTGCCCGCCTCCCGTGTCCCGGCGCGACCCCGGCGGGGCCGGCCGCGTGTCCGACGGGCGATCGTCCGGTCGCCCGCTGTCCGCCGCGATCAAGTCGCGGGAATCCCACGAGACATCCTCGCGGAACCGTCCGAGACTTCCTCACGGAAGGTCCACGAAACATGTTCCGGAGCGGAAGTGACAACTCGGGAAGCCGGTTGTCGCCGGATCGTCACCCGAACGTGAGGGGAATCCCACCGGCCACCGCCCGCCGTCGGCCCCGCGACGGCTCGGACACCGGTCGCCGGGCCCGACGCGACGGCTCAGTCGCCGGCCACCGCGCTCGCCGCACGACGCGCCGCCCGACGCCGGGCGCGGCGCAGCGGACGCGGGGTGACCAGGCGTTCGACCACCGCCAGCACCAGCTCGACGAGGATCGCCAGCCCGGCCACGAGCAGCCCGCCCGCGATGATCTGGCCGCCGCCGGCGGCGATGTCCAACCCGAAGCCGGCCCGGATGATCTGCCCCAACCCGCCGCCGTTGACGAACGAGGCCAGCGCGGCGGTCGCCACCACCTGCACGGCCGCGGTCCGGAACCCCGCCGCGAGGTACGGCACCGCCAGCGGCATCTCCACCCGACGCAACACCTGCCAACCGGACAGACCCATCCCCCGCGCGGCGTCCCGGGCCTCCGGGTCGGCCTGCCGGATCCCGGTGTACGCGTTCGCGAGCAGCGGCGGCACGGCGAAGACGGCCAGCGCCACCACCACCGAGGGCTGACCGAACCCGAGAAAGGTCAACGGGAGGATGGTCAGCAGGGCCAGCGTCGGCACGGCGAGCGAGACGTTGGAGACCAGCACCACCAGGCCGCCGCCCCGGCCGGTGTGCCCGAGCCACAGCCCGACCGGCCAGGCCAGCAGGCAGCCCAGCGCGACGGCCGCCGCCGACATGGTCAGGTGCTCGGTCAGCCGGTCCAGCACCCCGCCCGGGTTGGTCCAGTTGAGCGGATCGTTCAGCCAGAGCACCGCCTGCTCGATCACGCTCACGGGTGCCTCCTCCGCAGCCAGGGGGTGAGCAGCCGGCCCAGCCCGGCCAGCAGCAGGTCGAGCAGGAGCGCCAGCAGCACGCAGAGCAGCGTGCCGGTCATGATCTGCGCCTTGTAGAAGTTGTTCTGGAAGCCGGCGAAGATGAGCTGGCCCAGCCCGCCCCGCCCGACCACCACCCCGACCGTCACCAGCGCGACCGTCGAGACGGTGGCCAGCCGCAGCCCGGTGAGGATGCCGGGCAGCGCCAGCGGCAGCTCCACGCGGGTCAGCCGGCCCCAGCGGCCGTACCCCATGCCCTCGGCCGCCTCCCGGACCTCGGCCGGCACCTGGGCCAGCCCCGCCAGCGCGTTGCGGACGATCACCAGCAGCGCGTACAGCGCGACCACGCTGAGCACCGTCACCGCCCCGATCCCGAGGTAGGGCGCGAGGAACGCGAACAACGCCAACGACGGGACGGTGTACAGCACACCGGTAAATGCGAGAATCGGGCCGGTGAGTGGCCGGTACCAGTGGGCCAGCACCGCCAACGGCAGGGCCACCAGCGCGGCGATCACCACCGCGCGGGCGGTCAGCGAGACGTGCTCCCCCAACGCGGCGACGATCGTGTCAGAGTTGTCCCGCACGTACTGCCAGGAGAACCACGGGTTACCCGGATCGGCCCGGTAGCTCAGGCGGAAGGACATGCGTGGACGTTACCCCGGATTCCGAGCCCGGTACGGCCGCCGGCGCCGGCCCCGGCGGCCGACCCGGCGCCGCGTCGATCACCCTGGAGGGCATCGGCAAGCGTTACCCGGACGGCACCGAGGCGGTACGTGACCTCAGCCTGGCCGTGCGCGCCGGTGAGCTGACCGTCCTGATCGGCCCGTCCGGCTGCGGAAAGTCCACCGTGCTGCGGATGATCAACCGGTTGGTCGAGCCGACCTCCGGCCGGATCCGGATCGGCGAGGAGGACGTCACCACGGTCGACCCGGTACGGCTACGCCGCCGGATCGGGTACGTCATCCAGAACGTCGGTCTGTTTCCGCACCAGACCGTACGGGCCAACGTCGGGACGGTGCCCGGGCTGCTCGGCTGGTCGTCCGAGCGCACCCGGCGACGGGTGGACGAGTTGCTGGAGCTGGTCGGGCTCGACCCGGGGCAGTTCGGCCGGCGTTACCCGCACGAGCTCTCCGGCGGGCAACGGCAGCGGGTCGGGGTGGCCCGGGCGCTGGCCGCCGACCCGGTGGTGCTGCTGATGGACGAGCCGTTCTCGGCCGTCGACCCGATCGCCCGGGGCAGGTTGCAGGAGGAGTTCCTCCGGTTGCAGGCCGAGGTGCGCAAGACGATCGTGCTGGTCACCCACGACCTGGACGAGGCGGTCCGGCTCGGCGACCGGATCGCGGTGCTCTCCCAGGGCGGGCGGCTGGAGCAGTACGACACCCCGGCCCGGCTGCTGAGCGAGCCGGCGTCGACGTTCGTGCAGGAGTTCGTCGGGGCCGACCGGGGCATCCGCCGGCTCGTCGTCACCCCGGTCACCCGGGCGGACCTTCGGCCGCTGGCCGCCGCCGACCCGGCCGGGTTGCCGCAGGTCCGGTTGGGCGGTTCGGCGTACGACGCGCTGGCCCTCCTGCTCACCTCGGCCGCCGACCGGGCGGTGGTGGTGGACGACGACGGGCCGGTCGGCACGCTGACCCGGCAGCACCTGCTCGACCTGGACCGCCCCACCGACTGACCGGATCAGCCAGGGCTCCCGCCCGGCCCGGGTCGGGCCGGCTCAGGCCCGGCCGCCGGGGCCGGCTCAGGCCCGGCCGCCGAGGCTGGCGACGCCGACGATCCAGCCGGCGAAGAGGCCGTACGCCGCCGCGGTGCCGGCCGCCTGCACGGCGGCGAACAGCGACGGATCGCCGCCGAACAGGGTGCCGAGCACGGCCGCGAACCCGGCCGCGAAGACGTACGCGCCCCAGCCGGAGAAGAACTGGCTGAGCAGACCGCTGGCCGGGCTGGCCTGCGGGCCGGGCAGCAGGTAGAGCAGCACCGCGGTGAACCCGACCAGCAGCAGGGCGCGCAGCCCGTCGGTGAACAGGGTCTCGACCGGCGCGGCCGGATCCAACCGCCAGGAGGGCCAGGCCAGCAGGCGCAGGAACCAGCCGCTGGCCGAGTTCGGGTCGGCGCTCCGTTCGGCCCACCGGGTGTAGCCGGAGCTGCCACAGACAGCGACCAGGACCAGCGCGGCGAGGGTGCCCGTACCGGTCGCGGTGCTGCGCTGGCGGTCGGTTCCGGTGCGGCTGGTCGACGGCATGTCGCGTCCAGTCCCCGCCGCCGTGGCCGGGCAAACCCGGCCAGGGGCGCCCGCCTGGCCGAGCAGTCCGGGTCCGGCCCGGTCGGCCCAGTCGTCGGTCGGGCTCAGTGCTTCGTCGGGCTCAGTGCTTCATCAGGTAGTCGATGAAGGCCGCCCGCAGCAGCGGCGCGGACTCTTCGTACCCGTGCCCGGTCAGCTCCCGCCACAGGGCCGCGGCCTCGTCGAGGGTCGGACCGACCGAGTTCGGCGCGCCGTCCAGCGCCGCCGCCTCGTCGGCGTTGGGCAGGTGCCGCAGGACCGACCAGAAGAACCTCACGTCGTGACGTTCCCTGGCCAGCGTGAACGCCTGCTGTCGGAGCTCCTCGGTGGAGAGCGCGTCCAGCTCGGCGAAGGAGCGGCCGTCCGGGGCCGGGGCTGATGCGTCCGTCATGCGGCGAGCGTAACGGGCGAGATCAGCGTCGGCCCGCCGAGTCACTCAGCGGGAGTCGTCGCGTCGCCTGTCACGTTCGCCGTCCCACCGCCCCCACGGGTCGGTGGGTTCCTCGGTGGAGCGTGCCGGCATGGCCGGTGGCCAGGCGGCCGGCGTCCCGGCCCGGGGCAGCGTCCAGCCCGCGCTGATCGAGGCGTCCCCGGGCGGGCCGGTCTCCGCCCGCCCCTCCGCCGTCGGCCGGGGCCGCCCGTACGTCTCGACCAACCTGGTGACGACCAGGCCGAGGCCGATGGCGGCGCCGGCGATCCCCCACCGGTTGACCTGGTGACCGGCCGCCTCGGTGTAGACGAAGAGGAGATTGACCAGCACCACCACCAGCAGGGTTCCGCTCACCCCGCCCCGACGGCCGAACGCGCTGGTGCCACCGAGCAGCGCCATGCCCACCGCGAGCGCCGTCCAGTCCAGGCCGGCGTCGGGGACCACCCGGCCGGACCCGTTCGCGGCGAGCAGCACGCCGGCCAGCATGGCCAGCACGGTGGAGACGGTGAGCGCGCCGGCGGTGACGATCGCGGCCCCCACGCCGCGCCGCCGGGCCGGGTCGTCTACCGGCCGGAACCGGCCCACCAGCCGGCGGACCGACCTGATCGCGCCGAAGAGTCCCCCGAGGACGGCGACGGCGGCGAAGCCGGCGAAGAGGTAGTAGGCGCCGGTCCGCGGGTCGTAGTCGGCCTGCACGGTGACCGGCAGTGACCGCTGGTCGATGTAGACCACCACCGCCGCGACGGCGGCCAGGCTGGCCGCCCAGGCCGGCACGTGCAGCAGCACCACGAACAGCGCGACCGCCAGACCACCGACGGTGGCGACCACGAGCGCCGGGAGGACCGACTCGACCACCCCACGGTCGCCCTGCTCGGCGAAGTGCAGCGCGCCGGCGACCGCGACCGGGCCGATCGCCAGATTCGGCGCCGCGGTGCGCAGGCTCACGCCGGCCGCGAGCGCCAGCAGCCCCAGACCCACCACGCCGACGAGCAGCTCACGCAGGCTGTTGCCGCGCAACTCCTGCGGGCTCTGCAACCAGAGCAGCAGGCCCAGGACGACGACCTTGGCCGCGAGCGCCCCCTCCCAGGCGACGTGCACGGCGACCCGGTCGGGCCCCGGCTCGCCATCGAGCGTCTCGTCGGGCACGGCGGTCGCGACGGTCGTACCCGACTGCTCCCGGTGGACGGACTCACCCCGGCCCGGCTCGTACCCCACGCACGCCTCCCACGGTGGCCCACCCGGCCCGGCGCGCGCGGTGGGCCGGGCCGCCCGTCCCAGGCCGCGGCTAACCGCTTGCGCAGCGTGGCCCCGGTCGGCCTCGACTGCCCGGTCGCACGCACCGTACCCGCGGCCCGGGGCGAAGAGGTAACGCCGTGATCAATGCGTGACGCAACGGTTCGTCAATAGCTTCGGGGGTCGTCCCGGTCGTCGGACTCCCGTTCGTCCTCGGGCCGTTTCGGCACCCGGCAGGACCGTTCCAGCCAGAGAGCCGCCGCCACCAGCGTCAACGAGGCGGCCAAACCGCCGAGCGCGGGAACCCGGTCGGCGACCGCCGCCCGGGTGGTGCGCTCCACGAACAGCCAGCCGGCCACCCCGGCGTAGAACCCGGCGAAGATCGCCCCGGCCAGGGCGGACGCCTTGGCCAGGACCACGAACCGGGCCACCACCAGCGGGTTCACCGGATCCCGGCCGGGCCTGCGCTCGATCCGGCCCTTGGTGTTGACCGCCGCGTACGCCTCGATGACGGCCAGACCGGCCAGGGTGACCACCGGCAGCCAGGGCAGCGCCGGCATCGACTGGTAGAGGAAGCTGATCAGCAGCCAGGCCAGAGCGGCCGCGGCGAGCCCGGCCACCACCAGCGAGGCGGGGCGGGTCGGGCCCATCCGGTCACGGTCGGGCCCCGGACCGCGGGGCGACGGGGACTGCGGCGGGCTCATGCCACCCGGCTCCGATGGGTCATGACGTCGACTCTAACGTCAGATCCGGTCGGGCACGCAGTTCCAGGGCGTCCCCGGCGACCGGGTCGGCGGTCAGCAGGTCGGTCAGCCAACCGTGCCCCGGCAGTCGCCCGTACGGCTGGATGTCGATCCACGGCCGCAGCACGAAGGCCCGCAGGTGGGCCCGGGGGTGCGGCAGGGTGAGCTCGGGATCGTCACTGAGCACCGGCGTGCCGTCGTCGGCCCAGACCGCCACCACGTCCACGTCGAGCGTCCGCGGGCCGAAGCGCCGCCCCGGATCCCGGGTACGGCCCGCCGCCCGCTCGGCCGCGCGGGCCCGGTCGAGCCAGTCCCGGGCGGTCCCGGTCGGGTCCTCGGCCAGCAGCGCCGCGTTCAGGTACGTCGGCTGGTCGGCGTCGCCCCACGGGGGCGTCTCGTACACCCCGGAGACCACCCGGACCAGATCGCCGAGCTCCTCGACCGCGGTACGCAGGTGGGCCAGCCGGTCGCCGAGGTTGCTGCCCAGCGAGAGCACGGCCCGGGTCACCGGGCACGCGTCCGGGTCATGGTCACCGCCACGTCGGTGAAGGCGTGCGGGACGGGCGCCTCGGGCTTGTGCACGGTCACCGTGGCCGCGGTCACCCGCGGGTCGACCAGGCACACGTCGAGCAGCCGGTCCGCGAGCGTCTCGATCAGGTTGACCGGCTCGCCGGTCACCACCGCCACCAGCCGGTCGGCGAGCTCGCCGTAGTGGACGGTGTCGGTCACCTCGTCCGAACGCGCCGCGGGCGCGAGATCCAGGTCGAGGGCCACGTCGACCACGAAATCCTGACCCTGCTCGCGTTCGAAGTCGTAGACGCCGTGCCGGCCCCGGGCCCGCAGTCCGGTGAGGACGATCCGGTCGCTCATGCCCGTTCCCCGATCCGGTCCGGCCGCGCCGGACCCCGTGCCGCGTCGGCCGGAAACCCGGCCAAGGTCGGTCGGCCCGCGAGGCGGGGCCGGCCGCTGGCCCGCCAGACCGCGAGCGCGTCGACGGTGCCCCGCACGTCGTGCACCCGTACCCCCCAGGCCCCGGCCGCCACGGCGAGCAGGCTGGTGGCGATGGTGGCCGCCTCCCGTCCGTCGGTGGGGCGCGGCTCGCCGTCCGGGCCGGCGAGCAGCCGTCCCAGGTACGACTTGCGGCTCGCGGCGAACAGCAGCGGGAAGCCGAGGCTCAGCAGCTCGGGCAGCCGCCGGGTGAGCTCCCAGTTGTGGTCGGCGGTCTTCGCGAAGCCCAGACCGGGGTCGACGACGATCCGGTCGGCCGCCACCCCGGCCGCGAGCGCGTCGTCGATCCGCCGGGCCAGCTCGGTCCGTACGTCGGTCACCACGTCGCCGTACGTCGCCAGGTCGCGCATGCCCCGGGAGTGGCCACGCCAGTGCATCAGCACCCAGGGGCGGCCGGCGTCCCGGACCACCCGGGCCATGTCCGGGTCGGCCAGGCCACCGGAGACGTCGTTGACCACCGCGGCGCCGGCGTCCAGCGCCGCCTCGGCGACCCGGGCCCGGGTGGTGTCGATACTGACCGGCACTCCGGCGGCGGTGAGCTCCCGGACCACCGGCAGCACCCGGGCCGCCTCGGTGTCGGCGTCGACCCGGTCCGCGCCGGGCCGGGTGGACTCACCGCCCACGTCGACCAGGTGCGCCCCGCTGGCGTGCAGCCGCGTGCCGTGCCGGACCGCGGCGGCCAGGTCCGCGTACCGGCCGCCGTCGGAGAACGAGTCGGGCGTGACGTTGAGGACGCCCATCACCACGGGGTCGTCCGCGCCTACCAGGTCGGTCACCGGTGCACCGTACCCGTCGGGGCGTCGGCCCGGGTCGGCCCGGGGGCGACCGGCACGGCCCTGACGTGCGTATTGGAACACGTGTACGATCGGACGCCGGGGCGGAAACGGGCATACCCCTCGCCGCTTGTTCCAGAGGGGGGCGGCCCGTACGCTTTGGAATTGCTTCGGCACCGAGACCGTCGGAGCTCGAAGGGGGGCCAAAGCGGGAGGAAAAGCCCACAATCCGCCACCTTGGGTGGCGTTCGGGGCGACGCAGCGTCAGTGACGACGCGTCGAGCAGCATTCCCGTCAGGTTCACTCACGTAACGCCGCGGCTCCGCCGGCCGCGTCATGGGGAGGTTCAAGTGATCGCCACAGCGCTCGTGGAGACGGTGTCGACAGGTGTCGGCACGCTGCTCCACGCCCTGGCGTCGACCCCGCTCGCCGAGCCGGCCCCCAAGGGGATCGACACCGACGGTGTCGTCACCTTCTTCGCCAGCAAGATCGCACCGATCCTCCTCGCCGTGCTCGGCGTCATCTTCATCGGCCGGGCCAGTCGCGGCGAGGTGTCGAAGGTGCTGACCAGCTCGGCCATCGCGATCATCGGGTTGGCCTTCATCGCCGGAGCCGCCACGCTCTTCTTCGTCGGTGACTACCTGATCGACCTGATCTTCGAATAGGCCCGGTAGAGATGCGGCTGCGCACCGACGACGACATCTACCGGGCCCGCCTGGTCTACCTCGGCCCGCCGGGATACACCCTTCCCGTTCACCTGCCGTACGCGCAGTACGGCCTGTTCATCCTGCTCGTCCCCCTCTACATGTTCATCCACTGGTTGTTCACGCTGCAGGTCGAGCTCTTTCCGGCCTGGGAGATCGCGCTCGCCATCGTGACGACCTCGTTCATCTTCCGGTACGTCGACCCGGACCGGCCGGCGCGCATGGTGATCCGCACCGCGCTGACCGACTGGCGACGGACCCGGGAGCCGGCCGCCGAGTTCCGCGACCCACGTCTGGTCGGCAGCCGGATCAGGATCCGGGAGGAGCTGGCATGACCGGTCGTACGCCGATCGAACGGTCGAGTGATCCGGGTGAGGCGATCGCATGAGCCGCGCAGCGACGCCGGGGCCTTCGCACCCGGCAGGGCAGCACGCCGCCCCGCGCGGTCACCGTGCGCGCTCGTTCGACTACCCCGACCCGGGGCCGGGTGACGAGATGAGCCTCGACCCGGCGCTGGTCACCTCGCCCGGGCACGGCGGGGTCGGCGTCTTCCAGGCGCCCCGACCGGCCCGGGGCCGCCCCGCCCCGGCCGGCCCAGAGCCGACCACGCCGGCCACTGCGCCGGACAGCCCGGACATCGACTCCCCCTTCCTCGACCTCTTCGGCGGCACCCGGCCGGGCGGCAACCGGCAGCCGATCGCGCCCCTGCGCCGACCCGGGCGTGACCCGCTGCCGATCCCGCACCAGCCGGCGCCGGCCCCCGTGGAGCCGACGGCCTCCCGGTCCGGCCCGGTCACCGAGCCGACCCCCGTCCGCCCCCACCCGGCCCCGGCCCGACCCGGCCCCGGGCCGGGCGCCGACCGCCCCGCCGAGCCACCCCTGGGCCGGTCTGCTCCGGGTGTCGAGCCGGCGCCCACCCGGCCCTCGCCGGGCGCCCCGGCGCCCCGCCCGCCGGCCTCACCCCTTCCCCCCGCGGTCATCGCCCCGGCCTCGACCCCGCCCCCGGCCTCGGCTCCGGCCCCGCCCCCGGCGTCGGCCCCGGCTCCGGCCCCGGTCGGTGAACCGGCGGCGCAGGCCTGGTCGGCCGGTCCCGCCGCGTTGGCCGACCCGGAGGCCGCCGCACCGCCACGGGTGCCGGAACAGGTCGGCGAACGGCTGCCGTACGCCCGACCACCGGTCGAGCCCACCCCGCCCCCGCCGACCCACCACGACGACGGGGAAGAACCCGAGCCGGCGACGCGCCGGCGGGTGCCGCCCCGGCAACGCTCGACCGACGGCAGGCGGGAGCGATCCGCCAAGCCCACCCAGCCCACCCGGATCCGGCCACCGAAGATCAAGTTCGGCGACCGGGACCCGTCCGTCGAACTGGCCATCACCGAGATCGCCGGGCACCTCACCTTCACCCCCAACACGGTCACCGCCTGGTACTGGCTCCCCGAGGTGCGCTGGGCCTTCCGCCCGGACGCCGAACGCGAGGCGCTGCTCTCCGCGATCTCCGAGCAGTACGCCGGCCTCGCCGGCTTCCGGCTGCACCTGCGCCGCACCACCCGGCCGTTCCCCGCCGACGAGTGGGCGCGCACCATCGACTCGTACACCCCGAGCCCGCTGCCCGACGTGCCGGGCACCGCCGGATGGAGCGACCACCTCGTCGCCGCCCAACGGCACCTGCTCTCGGTGAACCACGCCGAAGGGCAGACCTACCTCGGGGTCACCTTCGCCCGGCGGTCGCTCGGCGACTCCCTGACCGAACGGCTGCTGCGCGCCTTCGGGCGGGGCACCGCCGACGGCGAACGGCGCAAGCTCGGTCGGACGGTCGAGCAGTTCGACGAGGTGCTCGCCGCGTTCGGCATGCGCGGTCGCCGGGTCACCTCCGGTGAGCTGGAATGGCTGCTCTACCGCTCGGTCGCGCTCTGCATGGCGCCGCCCGGGCAGCTCTCCCCGGTCACCAACGGGCACTGGGAACGCGGCGACCTGCTCGCCCTCACCGAGCAGGTCGAGCGGTACCGCACCCCGTACGGCTCCACGGTCAAGCTGGTCAACCGGATGACCGGCGAGGAACGGCACGTCGCCGTGCTCGCCGTGGGCCGGATGGAGCCGCTGGAGATCCCCGAGAAGCACGAGCCGTGGCTGCACTTCCACGAACGACTGCCCTGGCCGATGGAGATCTCCACCCGGGTCGACATCCTCGGCTCCGGTGACTCCTTCCGTAACCTGGAGCACCGGCTACGGATGATCCGCTCACAGCAGCTCGACTACGCCGAGCACGGCATCGACGCCCCGCCCGAGCTGGAACGGCTCGCCAAGCGGGCGCTGGTGATCGGTGACGAGATGACTACCGGGCTGCCGGTCGACTCGGCGCGCGCGCACGGCTGGCACCGGATCGCCGTCGGTGGCCGGACCCGGGAGGAGTGCCTGGAACGGGCCCGCCGGCTGATCCAGCTCTACTCCCGGGAGCTACGCATCTCGTTGCAGCACCCCAAGAACCAGGACTGGCTGGCCCGGGAGTTCATCCCCGGCGAACCCATCGCCAACACCGGCTACGTCCGCCGGATGCCTGTCAACCTGCTCGCCGCCGCCCTGCCACAGGCCGCCTCCACGGTCGGTGACCGGCGTGGTGACCTGATCGGCCGGACCGCCGGCACCTGCCGCCGACCGGTCTTCCTCGACCTGCACTTCCCGATGGAGGTACGGGAACGCTCCGGCCTCGCGGTCTTCGTCGCCGAGCCCGGTGGCGGCAAGTCGACCCTGCTGGGCGCGCTCGGCTACCTCGCCGCCCGGCGGGGCGTCCAGGTGACCCTGCTCGACCCGTCCGGCCCGTTGGCCCGGCTCTGCCAGATGCCCGAGCTGCGACCGTACTCCCGGGTGTTGAACCTGACCGGCTCCGAGCACGGCACGCTCGCGCCGTACTCGCTGATCCCGACGCCACTGCGGACGGAGTTCGCCAGCGGGGCGGCCGGCGACCGGGAGTTCGAGATCGCGGTCTCCAACGCCCGGGCCGAACGGCGCATGCTGGTACAGGACATCTGCATGATGCTGGTGCCGCCGCAGGTGGCCCGGGAGGCGTCCACCGCCACCCTGTTCCGGCACGCCGTGCGCCAGGTGCCCGCCGAGGAGACGTCCACCCTGGACGACGTGGTCGCCTGCCTGGGGCAGCTCGACGACGACGCCGGCCGGGAGCTGGCGAACCTCCTGCTGGACACCGCCGAGATGCCGCTGGCTCTGCTGTTCTTCGGCCGGCCGCAGGAGGGTCTGCTCGGCGCGGACGCCGCGCTCACCGTGATCACCATGGCCGGGCTACGACTGCCCGACCTCAAGATCGAACGGGAGTACTGGTCCGCTGAGGAGTCCCTGGCCCTGCCGATGCTGCACACCGCGCACCGGCTGGCCGTACGCCGCTGCTACGGCGGTTCCATGTCGTCGCGGAAACTGGTCGGCCTCGACGAGGCGCACTTCATGGAGGGCTGGCGCTCCGGCCGGTCGTTCCTGGTCCGGCTCGCCCGGGACTCCCGGAAGTGGAACCTCGCCGCGCTGGTCGCCTCACAGAACCCCCGCGACATTCTCGGCCTGGACGTACAGAACCTCGTCTCCACCGTCTTCGTCGGGCGGATCGCCGAGGACGCCGAGATCGCCTCCGAGGCGCTCCGGCTGCTCCGGGTGCCGGTCGACGACGGCTACGAGGCGACCCTGGCGTCCCTGTCGGCCGCCGACGCGTCGTCCGCCGCCCGACTCGGGTTCCGCGAGTTCGTCATGCGGGACGTGGACGGCCGGGTGCAGAAGGTCCGGGTAGACGTCTCGTACGTCGACGGGCTGCTGGAACACCTCGACACCACCCCCGCGGCCAGCCCGAACGCCGCGAACCTACCGAGCATCCTGTCGGACCTGGAGGCGTGACATGGTGGCGAGGGCCCCGGCACGGATCGCGGCACTCCTCCTCACCGTCGGCGTACTCGCGGTGGCCACGATCGTCTGGCCCGCGGTCGGAGCGGCGGCGGCTCCACCCCCGGTGGCCCAGGCGCGGGCGGAGCTATGCACCACGCAGGAATGGCAGGCCGACTTCCGCGCCTGCGTCGCCAAGCTGGAGGACGTTACCGCCGCGCGAGCCGCATGCTTGTCGCCGCCAACCCCAGGCGCGCCTGATGCTGGTTTGGCTGGCTGGTTTGCGAGCGCACCCAGCGCAGACACCGCCGGCGGCGTTGCGGGCCGTTATAGTCTTTACGGCTATGCCGGCTATGGCTATTCCACCTACGACGTAGACGGTGGTTGCGCCTCGGGCATCCTCCACCCTGACTACAAGTTCACCACTACCGTCGCTAACGGCGAATTTATGATCGCGACGGCCATCATTGGTGCGTCGAACGCCCTACGCGAACGAGCTTGGGGCCCACAGGCCATGTGGGGCTGGGCCGACCCACTGGTGGACCAGGCCACAAAGGCTGTCTACGAGAAAGTTTTCAGCGTCTTCGGCATCGTCACCCTCTGCGTTGTCGGCCTATACCTCCTGTGGCGATCTCGCCAGTCAGATCTGAGCAATGCGATGACCACCGCCGGTTGGGCACTGCTCGTAATGGTCGCAGTGACCGCGCTGGCAGCATGGCCAGTCAAATCTGCCAATATTGCCGATGGAACGCTGGTGACGACGCTGGGTGTCGTACACGATGCGGTTGGACCTCAGTCGAAGGAACCTGCTCCTGGGCGATGCATCGACCCTGACCCCAACAAGTGCAAAGATCTCCGCCCTCCGGCCACAAGGGCAAGCGACACCGTTACCGAGACCATGCTGTACCGGAACTGGCTGCGCGGTCTACTCGGCTCAGCCGATAGCGAAACCGCCAAGAAGTACGGTCCAGCTCTCTACGACTCTCGCTCGTTGACCTGGGGAGAAGTTCAGTCCATCCGAGCCAACCCAGCCACCCGGACGACCGTTATCGAAGCCAAACAGCAGCAATGGAGGAAGGTCGCCGAGCAGATCAAGACCGAAGATCCGGAAGCGTACGAGTACCTGCAAGGGATTCGAGACATGGACCGAATCGGGGCCGGCTTCATCGGGGTCCTCGCTGCAGTGCTCTTCGCGATGTTCGACCTGACCGCCTCCCTGCTGGTGCTGCTCGGCTTCCTGATCTTCCGGTGGGCGGTGATCGCGGCGCCGATTCTCGGCACCATCGGCCTGATGCGGCCGGCCAGCGCCGGTCTTCGCCGCCTCGGCAACGCCGTGGTCGCGGCGGTGTTCAACATCGCCATCTTCGGCACCGGGGCAGCGATCTACCTCTTCGCAGTCGACCTGATCATGAACACTCCCACACTTCCCGGCTGGCTCCAGGTGGTGCTGGTGTGGCTCTGCGGCGTGGTCGGCTGGTTGTTGCTGCGGCCGTACCGCCGGATCACCCAGCTCGGCGGAAAGGAAGGCGGCGAGGCGGCCGGGGCGTCCTGGCACCGGAAGCTCTTCCGGGACGTACGCACCGCAGCCCGGATCGAGGAGTCCGAGACAGCTCGCCGGGAGTCGCCGGCAGACCGGAAGCGGGGTGTGGTGGCCGAACCGGGACGTCTCCGACCCGAGGCCCGGTTGGAGGATCCCGCGCACGCCCCGGCACGGCGGGCCGAGCCGCGACTGGAGAACCGGAAACGTCCGGATGGTCACGAACGACCGGACGAGACCACCGTCGGGACCGAGCCGCCGGACCGCACCGGGCGTCCGGCAGCCGTGCCGCGGCCGCGTAGGCGGCAACCGGCCACCTGGACGGAGCCGGACGTACCCGAGGAGAGCCCGTCCTTCGTGATCTACCGGCCGGGATCCACTCCGGGCCGGGCTCCTGAGCCGTCGGCCCCGCGGGTGCGTACCGAGGCGCGGGTGCGCACCGAGACGAGGTGATGGTGGTGCGACGGGCGGTCGAGTTCCTGCTGACCCGGGTGCTGAGATCCCGGGTGGGCGTCGCGCTGGGTATCGCCGTGCTGGTCCTCGGGGTCATCGGAGCCGCCCGGCTGGTCGCCGGCCCGCTCGACCCCGGGGCCGGACTCAGCAACCGACCCGACGAGCCGATCACGACCGTCGACCCGAACTTCGGTGACGACGGCGCGATCGCCACGGCCGCGCCTCCGTCCCCGGTGACCAGCCCGGGGGCCGATCCGCCGGAGCAGGTCACCGATCGCTTCGTCAGCGCCTGGCTCGGCGGTCGGGGGGCGACCAGCGAGGAGTGGCTGTCGACTCTGCGCCCGTTCGCGACGCCCGGCCTGCTGGACAAGATGGACGGGGCGGAGCCGGCTGCCGTGCCGGCCGAGCGGGCCACCGGGCCGTCGACGCTACGGCCGCGCACCGAGTCGTTCGTCGAAGCGTCGGTTCCGCTGGACACCGGTCGACTCCGACTGGAACTCGTGGCGTCCGAAGGACGCTGGCTGGTTGACGTGGTGGACTGGGAGCGGGCATGAGCGGTCTCACCGGGGGATCCGTGTCTCCCCGCCGCAAGGTCAGGGTCGGTGCGCTGGCAGCGGCGCTCACCGCGGCGCTGGCGCTGCTCTGCTGCACCGGTGGGGCCGGCGCCTTCCTCCTCACCGAACTCGGTGGCGAGACCGAGCAGGTGGTCAACGCGGGCGCGTTGAGCTGCGGCACCGAGAACAGCGTCGACGTGACCGGCGACATGCCACGGTTCAGTCGGTACGGTGACCGGCAGCTACGCAACGCGGCAGTAATCATCAAGGTCGGCCAGGACATGGGTCTACCTGCCCGGGCCTGGGTCATCGCGGTGGCCACCGCGATGCAGGAGTCCGGGTTGCGCAATCTGGCGAACCCGACCGTCGCCGGCTCCAAGGACATTCCCAACGAAGGCGTCGGTTGGGATCACGACTCACTGGGCCTGTTCCAGCAGCGGGCCGGCTGGGGTACGGCACGGCAACGGATGGATCCCGCCTACGCGGCCCGGAAGTTCTACGAGAAACTCGTCAAGGTCGACAACTGGCAGCAACTGCCGCTGACCCGCGCCGCGCAGAAGGTGCAGATCAGCGCCTTTCCCGACGCGTACGCCAAACACGAGGAGCTGGCCAGCCGGATCGTGGACGCGCTGGCCGGCGGAGCCGCCCGGACGGTGCAGATTTCCGGCAGGGCGGTCTGTGACGCCGCGGCCAGTGGGGAGATCGCCGCGTCGGGGTGGACGGCGCCCATCCCCGGCGGTGTCGGGTCCGGTTTCCGGACGGCCGAACGCCCCCGGCATAACGGCGTCGACATCGCGGCCCCCAAGGGCACGCTGATCCGGGCCGCCGCCAGCGGGCGGGTCCTGGTGTCGCGGTGCGACCCGGACAACCGGGGCCGGCTGAGCTGCAACGTCGACGGCTGGCCGAACAAGGGCGGCTGCGGCTGGTTCGTCGACATGCTGCACGCCGGCGGGTACGTCACCCGCTACTGTCACATGGTGAAGCAGCCCCGGGTCGCCTCCGGTCAACTGGTGAAGGCGGGCGACGTCATCGGCGAGGTGGGCAGCAGCGGCAACTCCTCCGGCCCGCACCTGCACTTCGAGGTGCACGTCAACGAAGACCGGACCAGTCGCGGGGCGGTGAACCCGGTGCCGTTCATGAAGGAACGGGGCGCGCCGTTGAAGGGCGCGGCGTGAGGCGTCCGTCGAGGTGACCGGCCACCGGCCCGGCCCGTTCGTCGCGCCGCAGGCCTGGGCACCGCTTCCGCCCCGGCCGGTGCAGTTGGTGCCTGCGACCGGGCAGGTGGAGTTGCGCGGCCGGCGGGTCGTGGTCGGGCTGCCCGGTACGGGCTGGCGGGGTGATCTGCGGGCCGACCAGCGGGTGACGCAGAACAGCCGGACCTACGTCCCGGTCCTCCCCGAAGGGGAGTGGTACCGAGCCGAGTCCGAGCTGGTGGAGATGTTCGCGCCGCTGGTGCCGATCGAGCAGATCTGGGTGGAGAAGTTGGGGCACCGCCCGACCACCGGCACCTCGCCCGACACTCGACCGGTCTTCCCGGGCGGCCCGACGCCTCCACGGCCGACGCCGGTCGTCGAGGCTGGCCCGGTCACCGGCCGCCGGGTGGTACAGGTGGTGGGACCGGCGGAACGCCGTGACCTGCGCGCGGTCAGCGAGCCGTACCCGGGCAGCGACGGGGACATCCACCTCCGGGTAATGGCAGAGCTGGACTGGTACCGCTGGGCCTGGCGCGGTGCCCTCCCGAGCACCATCGAAGTGCCCGCTCACCTGCTCTGGACCGAGTAGAGGATTCAGGATTTGATCGCGGTGCAGATACGCCAGCCGTCCAACTCTTGAAGGTCGAAACGCCACCGGTCGGTCAGGCTCTGCTGTACTCCGTCGATCAGAGCACTTCTTCTTATGACCGCAGTTACCACGGCAGTCGACTCTGTCGCCTCCAAGACGAGCAATCCTTCAATATTGATTGAAACCGACACATTTAACGCTCGTTCTCGATCAATCAGATCTTTGCGGAACTGCTCGATCGCAGCCAGGCCTTCCACTCCGTCGCACGTGAGCAAATCAGCGCGCGCATCGTTACGATCAACCAGAAAGTTTTGCAGATACTTCACCACCACGACGTCGGGGGAGGTGCGGTCGGGGGCGCTGGCGCGGTCGTAGAGGACGAACACGGTCACCGCTCCACTGAGCAGAAGCACCGCGAGCGACACCCCCGCCACCGTAAGCGCCGTCCGAAGGCGACGGCGTGGTGGCACCGGAGCCGGCTGGCCCGGGGGTGGCGCCGGCTGCTCGGAGGGGGCCCGCTGCACCGGGACGCGGGACACCTGGGAACCGGCGGAGGGCTGCACTGATTCCACCCCCTGAGGCTATCGGTTGGCGGCTCCGTACCCAATGCCCGGATCCGGCCGACGGGGTGGTTGACTTGTCCGACTTCGCCGGATCGACGACGTTCGTCACATCTCGGCGCGCGCGCCGCCGCGCTTCCCGGAACACCACATCCGCCTGGGATACCGTCTCTGCTCGGGAGGGTCTGTCGGGAAGAGAGGTGGCGCCGGTGGCCGACATGAGGGGTCGTACCAGCCGCGCCGCCGCCCTGCACCGCCGGGCCGCCGCCGTGGCGACCGCCGCCGCCGGCCTGCTCGAAGACACCCGACCGGCTCCTGCCGATCAGCGCCGGCAACACGAGCTGGCCGACCGGCTGCGCCGTGCCGCGGAGGTGCTGGCGCCGGGCTGGGCGGGGGACGCTCTGGACACGCTCACGCTGGACGTGCCAGCCTCCGACCGGGTACCCGCCTTCGTCCGGGTCGGCACGGCCGTCCCGCTGGACGACGCGCGTTTTCCCGCCCTGGTGCCCCTGTTCGACACCGGCCACCTGGCCATCGACGCCGATGCCGGCGACCCTCAGGTGTCCGGCCTGCTCCGTGCGGTGCTGCTACGGCTGCTGGCCGCCGCGCCGGCCGGCGCGCTGCTGGTGCGCGCAGTCGACGGGGCTGGCGCCCCGACCACCGACGACCCGACGATCATCGACGGCCCGACGAGCACCGGCGCCGACGGCGCGACCACCGCCGATACCGGCGACGACCCGACCGCCTACGGCGCCGGCATCGACCCGGCTCGCGACGGCACGGACGACGACCGCGCCAGCGCCCGCCTGGACGACGCCCCGACCGTCGCCGGCCGGGAGGACGATCGGACGTCCTCCGGAAGGGGCCTGGGAGGACCGGGGCGCGGCGTCCGCGCGGTCCCGGTTTCGACGCCTCCCGCCGGGGACGAGGAGCGGGCCGGCGGCCGGGGCGTCGGTTCGCCGGGCACGTCGGCGACCGCTCCGTCAAGCGGGACGTTCGCGCCGTTCGCGGCGTTGGCGGACGCCGGTCTGCTGCCGCCGCCAGCCACCGATCTGACCGGTCTGCGGTGGGTGCTGGACGAGGCCGAGCAGTGGGTCGCGGCCGGGGTCACCGGGCAGCGTCGACACGATCGGCGGATGCTGCTCGTCGTCGCCCGGTGGCCGGAGGGGACCGGCCCGGACGAGTTGACGCGGGTCAGGGCGTTGGCGCGGTGCGGCCATCACTCGGGTCTGCATCTCGTCGTCGTCGGCTGGCCGGGCCCGCCCACTGCGGCCGGGGCGATCACTTCGGGGTCCGCGTCCGTCGTCGACGCGTCCACCCCCGCTCTCACCTCGGTGGCTTCCGCCACCGCCGGCACCGCTCCGCCCGGCGTCACGGCCCCGCCCGGCGTCACGGCTCCGACCGGCGCCGGCGGGTCGGCGCCGTCGCGTGCGCGTCGACGTTCCGCTTCCGGGTCGGCGGCGCCCCCCGCCCCCCGGTCCGCCGTCGACCGTACGTTAACCAGGGACGCCACGGCGGGCCCCGACCACGCCGTCGGAGCCCGGGTGGGGCCGGCGGACGCTGCTGGAGTCGAGGCCGGCCTCTCCGGCGCTACCCCCCTCCCGTACGGTACGACCCTCACGATCCGTGACGGGTACGCGCTGCTGGGCGATCCGCCCGGGACGTCGTTCGCCGGGCCGGGCGCGGCGCCGCCGGTGGGCCTGAACTCTCCGGTCCTGCCCGAGACGGACCCGCCTGTCGAGCTGGTCGACTCGGTCTGCCGTCGGCTGGCCCGCCGGGTCGCGGCCGGCGCGCACCTCACCCTGGCCACGCTGTTGCCGGACGCGGAGACGCCGCTCTGGTCGGCCAGTTCCGCCGAAGGACTTTCCACGGTGGTCGGGGACGCGGACGGGCGGTCGGTGACCCTGGGGCTGACCGAGCTGACCCCGCACTGGTTGGTCAGTGGTCGACCGGGCAGCGGTCGGGTGGATTTCCTGACCAACGTGCTCTTCGGTCTCGCCACCCGGTACGGCCCGGACGAGTTGGTCCTGCACCTGGTCGACATGGCCGACAGCGAGTCGTTCACCGAGTTCCTGCAGACCCGGCGGGACCGGTCGTGGGTTCCGCAGGTCAGAACGGCCGCGCTCGCCGCCGACCGGGAGTACGTGCAGGATCTCCTGGGTCATCTGGAGGCCGAGGCACGTCGGCGTGAGGAGGCCGGCCAACGGGCCGGTGGGCAACGTTTCGCCGAGTTGCGGCAGCATCAGCCGCTGCCCCGGATCGTCTGCGTGGTCGACAATCTTCCGTTGCTGTTCCGGGCGACCGATCCGGGGCACCGTCCGTCGCAGCGGGACCGGCTCGCCGTCGATCTGGCCTGCCGGTTGGAGGCGTTGGCCCGGCTCGGACGCTCGTACGGGGTTCATCTGATCCTGTGTGGCGACGGGGATCTCGGGTTGGCGTCCACCGCCCGGGACGGTGCCGCGGGTCGCTCCGGGGCGACGGGCCGGGACGGGGCGACGGGCCGTGACTCGGTGCTCGGTCAGTTCCCGGTGCGGGTGGCGTTGCCGGGCGGCGCCGCGGTGCTGGAGCCGACGAACGATGCTGCCGCCGGGCTGGCCCTGGGCAGCGCGGTGATCAACACGGCGGGTGGTCTCGGCGGTCCGCGTGGCGCGACGCGTGGGCACGAGCGGATGGTGCGGTTCCCGGATCCGTTGGACGATCCGGCGGCGCTGACCGGCCTGCGACGCCGGCTCTGGGCGGCCCGGCCGACGGATTCGTCCCCGCCGGTGGTCTTCGCCGGCTACGCCCGCCCGGTACTGGACAACGATCCGTGTCACCGGGCCGCCCTCGCGGACCCGAGCCGTCCTCCGGCGGCGCTGCTCGGCCGGGCGGTGGACGTGTTCCGGACCACGGTGTCGGTGCCCCTCGTCCCGGCGTCCGGCCGGAATCTGGTGGTGTTGGGCACCGGCTCGGAGGCGACCGGCATGCTGGTGACCGCTGCCCGGAGTGTCGCGGCGCACCACCGGCCGGGTACGGCCCGGTTCGTGGTGGCCGCGCTGACGGCCAGCGCGGCCGGTGTCGCCGGAGATCTCGCCGTCGAGTTGGCCGACCGGCAGGACGTCGAGACGGTCGACCTGGCCGGGTTGCTTACCGCGTTCCGCGACGACCGTCCCGCCTACCTGGTGGTGTTCGGGGCGGATGGTCCGGGTGGGGTTCCGGACGAGCCGCTGCGCGCTCTGCTGCGCGCCGGCCCGACGGCCGGTCGGCATCTGCTGGGCTGGTGGCGGTCGGCTTCGTCGCTCGGCGCGCTGCTCGACCGGGAGGACGACGTCACCAGGTTGGCCACGTTGGTCGTGGTCGACGTGCCGGGCAGTCAGTTGACGCCGGTGGTCGGCCGCGCCGTGCACTGGTCGCCCCGGCCGGGCCGGGCGCTGTGCTGGGATTCGCCGGGCGGGCCGGGGCGGGTGCTGGTGCCGTTCGCCAACCACCGGGATCCGGCGACCCCAGAGCCACCGGCGCCACCGGACCAGCAGGCAGCACCTGAGAAGCCGGCGACCCCGGAGACGCCGGCGCCACCGGACCAGCAGGCACGACCGGGGAGGCCGGCGCCACCGAAGCAGAAGGCGCCGAAGCGGCAGCCACGGTCCGGGACGCCAGCACCGCCCGGGGAGCCGGCACGACCGCAGAAGCAGGCACGGCCGGAGGAACAGGTGCGACCGGGGCAGCCGGCATGAGCGGAGACGTCAGCGCGTCCGGGGTGGCCGGCACGGGCGGAGAAGCCGGGCGGACCGGCGGAACCGGGGAGCCGACGGGGTCGTCCGCCCACGGCCAGGGGGCCACGGCGTGGACCGAGTACCTGGCCGCGGCCCGTCAGCTCGACGGGATACGCCGTGGCTCGTCGCTCGCCGCCGGCGAGCAGGCCCGTTCCGTCCGGGCCGCGCGGGACGAGTTGGACGTCGTACGCGCCCGGTTGGTCCACCAGCAGTCGCGGCTGCGTGAGCTGGGCGTACCGGCGATGTCCCTGGTGCCGTCACCGCCGGAGGTGAGCGCGTCGGCCCGGTCGATGACGGCTGGCCCGGCGGCGGTGCTGGCGGAGCTGCGGACGGCCCGGCAGTGCGCGGACACGGCGGAGGGGATCCTCGACGCCCGGCGAGCGTTCCGGTCGGCGGGGTGGACGGGCGTGCGTGACCTGTTGGTCTGCGGGGTGTTGGCGCTGCTCGCGCCGGTGGCGCAGGCGATCGTCCTCGGGTTGGTCGGGGTCGACGGCGCTGGTGGCGTGCTCGCGGCGTTGCTCGGGCTGCCGGTGGCCGCGGTTGCGCTGCTCCTGGGGCGGTCGACCGTGGTGGGCGCGTTCCGTCGGCCGACCGGGGTGGACGACCGCCGGGACCGCAGCCGCTGGCTCGGCGTGCTGGTGTGCGGTCTTCCGGCGGTGCTGACCGCCGCCGGGATCCTGCTGTTCGGCGCGGCCGGTTGACGGGTCAGCGTGGCAGGATCAGGGCCATCGCTTCGGCCCGGGATTTGGCGTCCCGTTGCAGGGTGCCCCGGACGGCCGAGGTGATGGTCTGCGCGCCGGACTTCTGGATGCCCCGCATGGCCATGCACATGTGCTCGCACTCCAGCACCACGATCACGCCCCGGGGCGCGAGGCGCTCCATCAGCAGGTCGGCGATCTGGGAGGTGAGCCGTTCCTGCACCTGGGGGCGACGGGCGTAGACCTCGACCAGGCGGGCGAGCTTGGACAGGCCGGTGATCCGTCCGTCCGGGCCGGGGATGTAGCCGATGTGGGCGCTGCCCCGGAAGGGGAGCAGGTGGTGCTCGCACAGGCTCATCACGTCGATGTCCCGGACCAGCACCAGCTCCTCGTGGTGGGCCTCGAAGGTGGTGTTGAGCACCTGCCTGGGGTCGACCCGTAGGCCGGCGAAGAGCTCCGCGTACGCCCGGGCCACCCGGGCCGGGGTCTGTACGAGGCCGTCGCGGTCCGGGTCCTCGCCGACCGCGATCAGGATCTCGCGTACGGCCTTCTCGATCCGGTCGAGGTCGACGGTCTCCTCCACCGGGCGACCGCTGAGCCTGCCGTTGATCAGGCGAGCGGCGAGGTAGTCCAGTCCGTCGTCACCGTCGGGTTCCGTGGAGGAGGCGGCCAGCCCCCGTTCGGGGCTGGCCGCCGACTCCGCGCTCAGTGTGTGCCGTCCGAGTGGTTGGCGGAACCGCCGCCGACCGCCGCCTGCGCGCCGTCGGCCTGGGCCTGCGCCTTGAGGGCGTCCTTCTCGGCGGGGGTGAGCACCGGCGGCTCGGTGGAGGGCTGCCGCTTGCCGAAGCCGTTGTAGGGGGCCATCGGCGGACGCTTCACCACCCGGGCGCAGATCCGGGCCATGTCGGCGGTGGACAGGGTCTCCTTCTCGATGAGTTCGAGGACCATGTTGTCCAGGACGTCCCGGTACTCGACCAGGATCTCCCAGGCCTCGTCGTGCGCCAGCTCGATCAGGGCCCGCATCTCGCTGTCGATCTCGGCGGCCACGGAGTCGGAGTAGTCCCGTTCGTGGCCCATGTTGCGGCCGAGGAACGGCTCGTCGCCGCTGGTGCCGTACTTGATCGCGCCGAGCTTGGAGCTCATGCCGTACTGCGTGATCATCGCGCGGGCGAGCTGGGTGGCCTTCTCGATGTCGTTGCCGGCGCCGGTGGTCGGCTCGTGGAAGACGAGCTCCTCGGCGGCCCGGCCGCCCAGCGCGTACGCGAGCGTGTCGATCATCTCGGCCCGGGTCTGGGTGTACTTGTCCTCGGTGGGGAGCACCAGGGTGTGTCCCAGCGACCGGCCCCGGGACAGGATGGTCACCTTGTGCACCGGCGCGGCGTGCGGCAGCGCCCAGGCGACCAGCGCGTGCCCACCCTCGTGGTACGCGGTGATCTTCTTCTCCTGGTCGCCCATCACCCGGGTCCGGCGCTGCGGGCCGGCGACGACCCGGTCGATCGACTCCTCGAGGGAGTCGTTGGTGATCGCCCGCTCGTCCTTACGGGCGGTGAGCAGGGCCGCCTCGTTGATCACGTTGGCCAGGTCGGCGCCGCTGAAGCCGGGGGTACGCCGGGCCACCGAGTCGAGGTCGACGTCGGGGGCGAACGGCTTGCCCTTGGCGTGCACCCGCAGGATCGCCTTGCGGCCCTCCATGTCGGGGGCGTCCACCGGGATCTGCCGGTCGAACCGGCCCGGGCGCAGCAGCGCCGGGTCGAGGATGTCCGGCCGGTTGGTGGCGGCGATCAGGATGACCCCGCCCTTGGTGTCGAAGCCGTCCATCTCGACGAGGAGCTGGTTGAGGGTCTGCTCACGCTCGTCGTGGCCGCCGCCCATGCCGGCGCCCCGGTGCCGGCCGACGGCGTCGATCTCGTCGACGAAGACGATCGCCGGGGCGTTCGCCTTGGCCTGCTCGAACAGGTCGCGGACCCGGCTCGCGCCGACACCGACGAACATCTCGACGAAATCGGAGCCGGAGATGGAGTAGAACGGCACCCCGGCCTCGCCGGCGACGGCCCGGGCGAGCAGCGTCTTACCGGTGCCGGGGGGGCCGAAGAGCAGGACGCCCTTGGGGATCTTCGCCCCGAGCGCCTGGTACTTCGCCGGGTTCTGGAGGAAGTCCTTGATCTCGTGCAGCTCCTCGACGGCCTCCTCGGACCCGGCCACGTCGGCGAACGTGGTCTTCGGCGTGTCCTTGGTGATCATCTTTGCCTTGGACTTGCCGAAGTTGAGCACCCGGGAACCGCCGCCCTGCATCTGCGACATGAAGAACAGCAGCAGGAGCACGAGCAGGGCGATCGGCAGCAGGTTGACCAGCAGGGTGACCAGGACGCTGTCCGAGGAGACCTCGGTGTCCACCGGGCCGGAGACCCGGTTGGCCGCCTTGGCCGCCTGCGCCTGGTCCCAGACCTGGTCGCCGACCTCGTACGGGAACTGCGCCTCGATCTTGTCGGTGGTGGTGTCGCCGAACTCGGCTTCGTCCTTCAGGTCGATCCGGAGCGTCTGCTCCTTGTCCTGGAAGACCACCTTCTCGATCTGGGCGGTGTTGAGCCGGTCGAGCGCGACCGACGTGTCGACCCTGTGGTAGCTCGGCCCGCCGGTGAACAGCTGGCTGAGCAGAATCGCGCCGGCGATCACCAGGATGATCCAGACCACCGGGCGGCGGAAGAAACGCGTACGTTCCATACTGTTGTCGAGCGCCGAAACGCCCGGATCCTCCTGATCGACGTCCTGACCGTCTGATGGCTTTTCGCCGCCGAGGCGGCGGCCGGGGCCGCCGTCCGGGCCGGCCTCGACCCCGAGACGCTGAATCACCGCGTCACGGTCATTCGACGGTACACCGTGCGGGCGACGAGTGAGCTTGCGAGGGCCGCAGTCACGCACCGCCGACATGACAGCGCGTGACGACCGGCTCCGCCAGCCCCCCACCACCCACCCGGGCCGGGTGAGTACCGGCGCGACGTCGGCACCGCGACCGGACCTGGGCTGGCCCGCGCGGGTTCACGCCCACGTCACCGGACCCTCACCGTAGTCCGACTACCTGAAAGTCCGCTGTACGTCGGCTCGATGCCCGGGGACCGACCGGCGCGGCCCGGCCGGCTCAGGAGCGGCCGTAGACCTGCGGCTTGAGCACGCCGACGTAGGGCAGCTCGCGGTAGCGCTCGGCGAAGTCGAGGCCGTACCCGACGACGAACTCGGTCGGGATGTCGAAGCCGACGTACTTCACCGGCACCTCGACCTTGACCGCGTCGGGCTTGCGGAACAGGGCCACCACCTCGACGCTCGCCGCCGAGCGGGACTCCAGGTAACGCAGCAGCCAGGAGAGGGTCAGCCCGGAGTCGACGATGTCCTCGACCACCACCACGTGCCGACCGGCGATGTCCCGGTCGAGGTCCTTGAGGATCCGCACCACGCCGGAGGAGGTGGTGCCCTGGCCGTACGAGGAGATGGCCATGAAGTCCAGCTCGGCGGGGGGCCCGTGTCGGCCGAGGGCCCGGGCGAAGTCGGCCATGAACATGACCGCGCCCTTGAGCACGCAGACCAGCAGCAGCCCGTCCTCGATCTCGACGTAGTCCGCCGAGACCTGTTTGGCCAGCTCCGCGGTCTTTTCGCGGATCTGTGCCTCCGAAATGATCACGTGGTCGATGTCGGCGTCGTACCAGGAGCCGTCAGCCATGCCCCTAGCCTGCCGTACGCCGCCGGGCTGGCGTCGGCGGGGCCGTCGGTTTGTGGCCGATCCCCGCCGACCGGCCCGGTCCGCCGGACCGCCACCGTGGGGTGACCCTGGGGGTACGGCGTCAGCAGGCCCGGGACCGCCAGCGGCGGCCGTCGTCGGTGGGCTTCCAGTCGGCCGAGTCCCGACTGTCGGCGGTCAGCCCGAGCATCGAGGCGACCGCGAGGGCGAGGAAGAAGAGCAGGAGCAGAACGAGTTCCATGGCGGCGTCCGCTTTCCGGTCGATGGTCGTTGTCGCCGCCGGTGCGCACCGGACGGATCCAGTCTGCGCCGGACCGGGACGGCCGAACAGTGGCAGGAAAGCCACCCGACCTCGAAAAGCTGCCACCTTCGGCTACCGTGGTCACATGCTGCGAAATGTCGCCGTGATCGCCCTCGACCCGGTCGCCGCCTTCGAGCTCGGGGTGCTCTGCGAGGTGTTCGGCACCGACCGGACCGCCGACGGGTTCCCCGGCTACCGGTTCACCGTGTGCTCGGTCGACGGGGCGCCGGTGCGCAGCGCGTCAGGTTTCCAGGTGACCCCGCACGCCGACCTGGCCCCGGTGGAGGAGGCCGACCTGGTGGCCGTGCCGGCGTACCACAGCAGCGCCGAGGTCCCGCCCCGGGTGCTGGACGCGCTCCGCCGGGCCGCCGCGCGCGGGACGCGGGTGTTGAGCGTCTGCTCCGGCGCGTTCGTGCTCGGTCAGGCCGGGCTGCTCGACGGCCGCGAGTGCACCACCCACTGGCGGCACGTCGACGAGCTGCAACGCCGCCACCCCCTCGCCCGGGTCCGCGGCAACTCGCTCTACGTTGCGGACGGCCCGCTGCTCACCAGCGCCGGCACCACCGCCGGCATCGACGCCTGCCTGCACCTGGTCCGGCAGGAGCACGGCTCCGCCGTGGCCACCCGGCTGGCCCGCCGGATGGTGATGCCCCCGCACCGCGACGGCGGGCAGGCGCAGTACGTCGAGGCCCCGATCCCCCAGGCGCCGGAGGCGGCCACCCTGGAGCCGGTGCTGAGCTGGCTGATGGGGCACCTGGACCGCCCGCTGACCGTGGACGAGCTGGCCGCCCGGGCCGGTATGGCGTCGCGTACCTTCGCCCGCCGGTTCCGGGCCGAGACCGGCACCACCCCGCACGACTGGTTGACCAACCAGCGGGTGCTGCTGGCCCGGCGGCTGCTGGAGGAGACCCGGCTCCCGGTGGAGACGGTGGCCGAGCAGGCCGGTTTCGGCGACGGCGCCGCCCTGCGGCACCACTTCACCCGCCGGGTCGGCGCGACCCCGGCCGCCTACCGGGCCACCTTCCGGGACCGGGCCCTCCTCCCCGGCTGACCCCACCCACCGGCCCGGCCGCGCCCAACCCACCGGCCTGGCCGGGCCGCCCCTTGACCACCGACCCGGTCGGGCCCGCCGGCCGGCGGGCCGCGCCGACGACTCAGAGCGCCCCGAGGCGGCCGTCCCGGCGGACGACGCGCCGCCCGCCGGGCAGGTGCACGGCGCCCTGCCCCCGCCAGTCGGTCACCAGCGCGTCCAGCGCGGCGACGTGGCGGTGCGACAGCGCCGCCGGCGACGCGCCCAGCTCCCGGGCCCAGGCATGCAGCACCCGGGTACGCAGCGCGGGCGCGAGCCCGACCAGCGCCGCCACGGCCAACCCGCCACCCGACCCCCCGGGCGGGGCCCCGGCCGGCCCCGCGGTCGGCTCGTCTTCCGCCGCCACGGCCGGCTCCCCGACCGGCCCCACGGTCGGCCCCCCGCCTGCCGCCGAGACCGGCCCCACGGTCGGCGTCCTCGCGGCGGCCAGCGCGACGGCGGCCAGCTCGTCGAGCGCGGCGTTGTCGGCGGCCACCAGTCGGGCCGTCCGGGCGAGATTGTCCAGCACCGCCGGCCCGAGCGCGCGGACCAGCGCCGGCAGCACGTCGGCCCGGACCCGGGCCCGGGCGTACGAGGGGTCGACGTTGTGCGGGTCCTGCCACGCGACGAGGCCCAGCGCCAGGCACGCCGCCCGGGTCTGCTCCCGGCCGACGTCGAGCAGCGGACGCAGCAGCGGCACCCGGTCGAGATCCCGACGCGACGGCATCCCGGCCAGCCCACGTGGCCCCGCGCCCCGGGCCAGGGCGAGCAGCACCGTCTCGGCCTGGTCGTCCCGGGTGTGCGCGGTCAGCAGGGCCGCCGCCGCGTGCCGGTGGGCCGCCGCGACCAGCGCCCGGTAGCGGGCGTCCCGGGCCGCCGCCTCGGGACCGCCGGGCCCGTCGACGCGTACCCGTACCACCTCGACCGGCGCGAGGCCCGCCTGCCCGGCCCAGCGGGCCACCGCGGCGGCCCGCTCGGCGGATCCGGCCTGGAGTCCGTGGTCGATGGTGACCAGCCCGGCCGGCCGGCCCAGTCGGGGGGCGACGAACGCGGTGGCGGCGGCCAACGCCAGCGAGTCGGCCCCGCCCGAGCAGGCGACGAGGACCGGCCCGTCGCCGGCCAGTCCGGTCAACGCCCGACGGACGGCGATCCGGACCGCCGCCACCGCCGGGGCGAGCGTGCCCACCTGGTGGCGGTCAGTCGGCCGTCGGCAGCGGCCCGGCCGGGCCGTGCACCCGCGCCACCCAGGCGTCCGGATCGCCCAGCTCGTCCAGGCGGGGCAGGGTCAGCGGGGACGCGAAGATCCGGTTGAAGCCGGCCATGCCGACCCGTTCGACCACGCCGTGCACGAACTTGCGGCCCTCGGCGTACTGGCGCATCTTGACGTCCACGCCGAGCAGCCGGCGGATCGCCTTCTCCACCGGGTTGCCCGCCTCCCGGCGGCGGTTGAACCCGGCGCGGATGCGCTCCACGCTGGGGATGACCTCCGGCCCGACGCCGTCCATGACGAACTCGGCGTGCCCCTCCAGCAGGGTCATCAGCGCGGTCAGCCGGTCGAGCACGGCACGCTGCGCCGGGGTCTGGACGATGTCCAGCACGCTGGCCCGGCTCTGCGGGTCCCGGACCGCGTCGGCGAGCGTCGCCACGCCCCGCCGGAGCCGCTCCACCAGGTGCTCACCGCCCTGCGAGGCGTCCACGAACGCCTGCACCTCGCCGAGGAAGTAGGCGCGCATCCACGGGACGGCGGTGAACTGCGTCCGGTGGGTCACCTCGTGCAGGCACACCCAGAGGCGGAAGTCCCGTGGGTCGGCCGCCAGCTTCCGTTCCACCTCGACGATGTTCGGCGCGACGAGCAGCAACTGGCCCGGGTCGGCGGAGAAGACCTCGTACTGGCCGAGCACCCGGCCGGAGAGGTAGGCCAGCACCGTGCCGGCCTGCACCCCGGTCAGCCGGGAGCCGATCGCCTCGGTGAACGCGCCCGGCTGCTTGTCGCCGGAGAACCGGTCGACCAACGGGTTGATCACCTCGCGCAGGCCGGCGATGTTGGTGGCCGCCCAGTCCCGGCGGTCCACCACCCGCACCGGCGGGTGCGCGACCTGCGAGCGCAGCCCGGTGTACGCGGCCACGTGCCCCGCCGCCTCGTCGGTCAGCCGTCGCAGCTCACCGACCACCTCGGTGGCCTCGGTGTACGAGACCCGGGGCCCCGACTTGCCCAGGGCCCCCGCGGTGGCGGCGGCCAGATCCCAGTCCACGAACTGCGCCATGCGTCCCACCGTACCCGCGCCCGCACACCCGGGCCCCGCCTCGCGGACCGGAAGGTCAGCGGCAGCCGCAGGTGGCGAGGGTCGCGCCGATCCGGTCGAGCGCCAGCCGGGCGGGGTCGGGCGAGCCGGCCGGCGCGCGGTCGGTGAGGACGGCGAAGCTCAACAGCCGGCCGTCGACCGTGGTGACCAACCCGGCGATGGCGTGCACGCCGGTCAGGGTTCCGGTCTTGGCCCGGACCATGCCGGCGCCGGCCCGGGTCGCCGCCGCCGTGTACCGGTCGTCGAGGGTGCCGGACCAGCCGCCGACCGGCAGCCCGCCGAAGATCCCGGCCAGCTCCGGACGCCGGCCGTCACCGGCGAGCGCGATCAGGTCGGTGAGCAGGGACGGGCTGATCCGGTTGGCGCGGGACAGCCCGCTGCCGTCGGCCAGGGCCAGCTCGTCGGCGGGCAGCCCCAGCTCGGCCGCCACCTGGTCCATCGCGGCCCCCGCGCCGACGAACGACCCGGGTTTGTCGCGGGCCAGCGCCACCTGCCGGGCCAGCGCCTCGGCGACCAGGTTGTCGCTGTGGCTGATCATCATGTCGACCAGTCGGATCATCGGCGGCGACTCCACCCGACCCAGCTCGACGCCGGGGGCGGGGGCCGCGCCGGGGCTGGCGCCGGCGGCGCCGGCCGGGGCGGCGCCCCGGGTCACCTTGGCGTCCGCCGGCACGCCGAGCAGCCGGGCGAACGCCCGCCCGGCCGCCAGGTCGGGGTCCGGGAAACGGGCCGCCGCCTTCGGGCCGGCGTCCGGGTCCCGCCGGGCGCCGTCGGTCATCAGCGCGGTGACCGCGCCGCCGTACCCGCCGGTGGGGATGTCGGCGTCCCAGCCGGGCTCGAAGACCGGGCCGGGGAAGAGCGTGGAGTCGACCGTCACCCTGGTCGGGGCCACCCCGCCGAGCGCCTGCCGGACCTGCCCGGCGAGGTCGTCCAGGCGGGCCGCGCCGGGGTAGTAGCCGTTGCCGTCGACGGCCAGCGTCGGGTCACCGCCACCGACGATCACCACCTCGCCGGGGGCCGCCCCGGCCACCGCCCGGGTGGCGATCCGGTACGCCGGGCCGCGCGCGGCCAGCACGGTCACCCCGGTGACCAGCTTGGTGACCGAGGCCGGGACGGTGGCGTCGTCCGCGCCCCGGCCGTACAGCTCCTGACCGGTGCCGACGTCGGTCACCGAGACGTTGACCCGGCTGCCCAGGGCGGCCGCCCGCAGCAGTGGGTCCAGGGCGGCGGCCAGGCCGGCGGGGGTGGGCACGGGAACCGCCGTGGACGGCCCGGCCAGCACCGGCACGGGCGCGGGCTCCGACGGTCGGGGGGCGGCGCGGCCGGTGTCGTCGTCGCCGAGCCAGCCGGCGACCGGGCCGGGCCGGACCACCACCAGCCCGGCGCCCGCGATCACCAGCAGCACGCCGGCCAGGGCGACCAGCAGGGTCCGCCGGCGTCGGGGGGCCGGCGTGACCGGCTCGTCCGGGGGCGTCGCCGCCGGCGGCGGCTCCGCGGCGAAGAACTCACGGCCGGACGCAGCGGTGGGCGCGGTCGGCTCGCCGGATGGCGGCGCGGCGTCCGGGCCGCCCGGCTGGCCGGCACGCGCCGGCGGACGGTAGACCGGCGGCGGAGGCTGCCCGCCCGACGACCCGACCTGGCGCGGTGGTTCCCCGGTGACCCCCGGCGTCCTCCCCGGCCCCTGCGCGCCGGGCACCACCACCCGCCCGGTGACCGGCGCGGGTTTCCCCGACGCGCGGTCGCCCTCCGGGCGGTAGTGTGAGTCTTCCCTCCCCACAGCCCCCTCCTCCCCCACTGAAAACGGCTTGGGCGACACTACTTCGGTCCGAAGACTATGCGGCGCCCGACGCCGGCGGGTGCGCTTCGCCTGTCCGGGTGCCGTCACTGTTCGGTAGCCAGCGTCGGCAAACGTAGGGAGCGTGAGATGGATTTCGACGTCACGGTTGAGATCCCCAAGGGTCACCGCAACAAGTACGAGGTGGACCACGCGACCGGCCGGATCAGGCTGGACCGCACGCTCTTCACGTCCACCCAGTATCCGGCCGACTACGGGTTCATCGAGGGCACCCTGGGCGAGGACGGCGACCCGCTGGACGCCCTGGTGCTCGTCCCCGAGCCGACCTTCCCAGGCTGCCTGATCCGGTGCCGCACCATCGGCATGTTCCGGATGACGGACGAGAAGGGCGGCGACGACAAGGTCCTCTGCGTGCCCTACGAGGACCCGCGGCAGGAGCATCTGCGCGACATCCACCACCTGGGCGAGTTCGACCGACTGGAGATCCAGCACTTCTTCGAGGTGTACAAGGACCTGGAGCCCGGCAAGTCGGTCGAGGGCGCGACCTGGGTCGGCCGGACGGAGGCCGAGGCGGAGATCCGGGCGTCGTACCGGCGGCACCAGGAGGCCGAGGCGCGGGGCGAGTCCCCGCACTGACCACGTGACGACCCGGGCCCGGGGGCCGCTCAGCCGAGCAGCCCCCGGGCCCGGTCGTACAGGTCGAGCACCGCGCACGCCACCGGCACCATCGACACCACCAGCAGCGTGTCGACCAGGTCGGCCACCCGACCCAGGTACGGCGAGACGGGGCGCTGCGCGTAGGTGGCGCCGGCGGCCACGGTGAGCAGGGCGAGCGCCGCGGCGGCGGCGACCAGCCCGAGGAGGGTGGCCGGGCCGGCCCCCTCGACGAGCGCCACGCCGAGCACGCCGAGCCCGGTCAGCCCGGCCGCCACGGCGGGCACCCGCTGCCGTACCGCCACGAACAGTCGGGCCCGCAGCAGCAGCACCGTCGCGGTGACCGCGACCAGGATCCGGCCGGCGACCCCACCGGTCACGGTGAGCACGACGCTAGCGGCGACCGCCAGCACCGCGTGCCCGAGCAGCATCCCGGTCAGCGTCTCCTCGGTGCGGGCCACGGCCGCGTGCACCCGGTCGGCGTCCGGCAGGTCACGGACCCCGGCGCCGGGCGCGGTGTCCGCGTCGGTCGGCAACGTGATCGGCGGCAGCGGCACCTTGCCCAGCCGGATGGCCAGCAGGGGCAGCGCGCCGACCACGAAAGCCAGGAGGCTGAGCAGCACCGCCGCGCTGCCGGCGGGGGTGAGGAGCAGCCCGAGCAGGGCGGTCGCCGCGCCGGCCAGCCCGACGGTCGCGCCGGCCACGAAGACCCGCAGCCGGGCGGCGACCCCGAGCAGGCCGAGCGCCGCCACCAGGAGCAGGGCCACCGAGCCGGCCAGCAGCTCGGGCGCGCCCAGCCAGCGCGCCGGCCCGAGCGGGCCCACCGGGTCGCCGGAGCTGACCAGCAGCGCGCCCGCCGCGAAGGCGTACGGCAGGGCGTACCCGCCGAGGGTGGCGCCGGCCGGGCCGTCCCCGTACGCCCGCGAGGCGACGCCGCCGGCCACCGCGAGCAGGCCGGCCAGCACGGCCGCGACCAGCCAGTCGCCCGGGTGGTCGGGGCCGCCGGCCAGCAGCGCGACCAGTCCGACGGCCAGCGGCACGCCGGCCCCGGCCAGCGCGGCGGCCCGGGTGGCCGGCGGTGACCAGGCGGTCCCCCGGCGGCGGGCCCCGTCGGCGATCGCCTCGACGACGTCGTCGTACTCCAGCTCCGGCCAGTGGGCGCGGGCCGGCACCAGGTGCAGGATCTCCCCGTCGCGGACCCCCTGGGCGAGCAGCGCCTGACCGGTGGCCAGCACCGCGCCGTCGGAGCGGCGCAGCAGCCAGCCGCCGTGGCGTTCCCCGTCGTCGGCCAGTCCCTCGCCAGCGTGCCGGAGCACCTCGGGGAGCAGCTCGGCGAGCGGGACCTGCTCCGGCAGGGCCACGTCCAACCGCCGCTGCGGGGCGCTGATCGTGACGCGGGCCAGCCCGGTGGTCATCGACGTCTCTCCACTTCAGCCGGCGGGACGCGCGGAC
Organism: Micromonospora sp. WMMD882; assembly: GCF_027497255.1. NCBI lineage: Bacteria > Bacillati > Actinomycetota > Actinomycetes > Micromonosporales > Micromonosporaceae > Micromonospora > Micromonospora sp. WMMD882. Next base: position 5,144,672 of record NZ_CP114903.1, on the reverse strand, counting down.
GGCAGCACTTTACCTACCATGGGCCGGGCTCGGGTGGCCGAGCGCCGGGGGGAGGACGGGTTGTCCACTGTCGTCATCAAGCGACCGCCGCGTCGACCGGCGCCGGAGATCCCGGTCGGTGAGCTGCCCGTCGAGGCCCCGCCGGAGATCCCGGAGGTCACCGGCGGCCGGTGGCAGCAGATGCTGATGGTCCTGCCGATGCTCGGCGGCACGGTGGCGATGGCGATGATGTTCGGCCGGGGCGGCGGCGCGTACTCCTACGTGGTCGGCGGCATGTTCGGGCTGTCGTCGCTGGCCATGCTGGTCACCTCGTGGGGCAGCGCCGCCGGCATGCCGAAGAAGTCGGAGATGATGGCCGCCCGGCGGGAGTACCTGCGGCACCTGGCGGTGCTGCGCCGCCAGGTCCGGCAGAACGCCGCCCGGCAGCGCGCCGGCCTGTTCTACCGGCATCCCGACCCGGCCGGGCTGTGGTCCACGGTCGACAGTCACCGGGTGTGGGAGCGGCGGCCCAGCGACCCGGATTTCGCGGTGGTCCGGGTGGCGCTCGGGCCGCAGACCCTGGCGACCCCGCTGGCGCCGCCCACCACCCGGCCGCTGGAGGAGCTGGAGCCGATGACGGCCGGCGCGTTGCGCCGGTTCCTGGACGCGTACTCGGTGGTGCCGGAGCTGCCGGTGGCGCTCTCGCTGCGCAGCTTCGCCCGGGTGTTCCTGCGCGGCCCCGACGGCGGGTCGGCGACGCCACCGGACGGCGTCCCCGGCCGGTCGGCGACGCTGCCGGACGGCCTCCCCGGCGGTTCGGACGGGCCGCCCGGACCGGTGGGCGGCTCACCGGCGGCGCAGGCGCTGGCCCGGGCGATGCTCACCCAGCTCGCCGTCTTCCACGCCCCGGACGAGCTGCTCGTCGCGGTGTGCGCCGGCCCGGAGCGGCGGGCCGCCTGGGAGTGGGTCAAGTGGCTGCCGCACGCCCACCATCCCGGCCGCGCCGACGCGCTGGGGCCGGTCCGGCTGGTGGCCAGCGCGGCCGTCGAGCTGGAGCAGCTCCTCGGCGACGTGCTGGGCAACCGGTCCCGGTTCAGCCCGGCCGGGCCGGCCACGGACGGGCCGCACGTGGTGGTGGTGCTCGACGGCGCGGACCTGACCGGCGCCACCCACCTCGTCTCCGACGGCGGCATCGACGCGGTCACCGTGGTCGACCTGCACACCCCGCCGCCACGGCTGCTCGACCGGACGACCCTGGTGCTTGAGGTCCGCGACGGGCGGTTGCGCTCGTACGCGGCGGACGGTCACGCCGAGGTCGGCGTTCCCGACCAGCTCGCGGTCACCGACGCCGAGGCGGTGGCCCGCCGGTTGGCGCCGCTGCGGCTGGCCAGCGCCGTGCAGGGGTCGGACGCGCCGTCGCGGGCCGAGCTGGGGCTGCCCGAGCTGCTGGGCCTCGGTGACCCGGAGAACTTCGCGGCCGAGCAGGGCTGGGCGCCCCGCGCCCCCCGGGACCGGCTGCGGGCGCCGATCGGGGTGGGCGTCGACGGCGGGGCGATCGAGCTGGACCTTAAGGAGTCCGCGCAGGACGGCATGGGCCCGCACGGCCTGCTGATCGGGGCGACCGGCTCCGGCAAGTCGGAGCTGCTGCGCACCCTGGTGCTGGGGTTGGCCGCCACGCACAGCTCGGAGGCGCTCAACTTCGTCCTGGTCGACTTCAAGGGCGGGGCCACCTTCGCCTCGTTCGACAGGCTGCCGCACACCGCCGCGGTGATCACCAACCTGGCGGACGCGCTGCCGCTCGTCGACCGGATGGCCGACGCGCTCAACGGCGAGCTGACCCGCCGGCAGGAGCTGCTGCGGCGGGCCGGGAACTTCGCCAGCCTGCGGGACTACGAGCGGGCCCGGGCGGCGGGTACCCCGCTCGCGCCGCTGCCGTCCCTGCTGGTGATCTGCGACGAGTTCTCCGAGCTGCTGTTCCACAAGCCGGACTTCATCGACCTGTTCGTGCAGATCGGCCGGTTGGGCCGCTCGCTGGGGGTGCACCTGCTGCTGGCCTCGCAGCGACTGGAGGAGGGTCGGCTGCGCGGGTTGGACACCCACCTGTCGTACCGGATCGGGTTGCGGACCTTCTCCGCGCTGGAGTCCCGGACGGTGCTCGGCGTGCCCGACGCGCACGACCTGCCCCGCTCCCCCGGGCACGGTTACCTGCGTTTCGGCGCCGAGCCGCTGGTCCGGTTCAAGGCCGCGTACGTCTCCGGGCCGGCCCGGCGGCGCGGGCCCGGCGTGGGCGGTGGCCCGGCCGGCGCGCCCCGGCTGCTGGAGTTCTCCACCCACTTCGTGCCCGCGCCCGAGCCGGTCGCCAGGCCGGCCCGGCCCGCCGAGGAGCCCACCGGCGGCGAGAGCCTGCTGGACGTGCTGGTCGGTCGGCTCGCCGGGCAGGGGCCGCCGGCGCACCAGGTGTGGTTGCCGCCGTTGGACGCCTCGCCGGCCCTGGACGACCTGCTCGGCCCGGTGGGCGTCGACCCGGCGCGCGGCCTGACCTTCGGCAACCCGGAGCTGCACGGCGCGCTCCAGGTGCCGGTGGCGCTCGTCGACCGCCCCGCCGACCAGCGGCGGGACCTGCTGTGGCTGGCCTTGGACGGGGCGGCCGGGCACGTCGCCGTGGTCGGGCAGCCGCGCAGCGGCAAGTCGGACCTGCTGCGTACGTTGGTCTGCGCGCTCGCGCTCACCCACACCCCGTACGAGGTGCAGGTGTACTGCCTGGACTTCGGCGGCGGCGGGCTGGGCGCGTTGCGCGACCTGCCGCACGTCGGCGGGGTGGCCGGCCGGGCCGACCCGACGGCGGTCCGGCGCGCGGTCGGGGAACTGACCTCGTTGCTGGCCGAGCGGGAGCAGCGCTTCGCCGAGGCGGGCGTGGAGTCGATGGCCGCCTACCGGCAGCGGCGGGCGGCGCTGGTCGCCGCCGGGCAGTCGACGCCCGACCCGTTCGGGGACGTCTTCCTGGTGGTGGACGGCTGGGGCGTGGTGCGCGGCGAGTTCGACGACCTGGAGGGGCCGGTCACCGACCTGGCCGCCCGGGGGCTCGCGTACGGCGTGCACGTGGTGGTGAGCGCGATCCGCTGGCTGGACTTCCGGCCGGCGATCCGGGACCTGTTCGGTTCCCGGCTGGAGCTGCGTCTCGGTGACCCGTCCGACTCGGCGGTCGGGCGGCAGGCGGCGATGAACGTGCCGGAGGGCCGGGCGGGCCGGGGCATCACGGCCGAGAAGCTGCACTTCCTGACCGCCGTGCCCCGGTTGGCCGCCACCGGCGGGGACACCGGCGACCTGGTGAAGGCGGTGGCCGGGGCGTGGCCGGGGCCGGCCGCCCCGGCGGTGCGGCTGCTGCCGCCGGTGCTGCCGTACGCGGAGCTGGACCTGTCGGCGTCGACCGGGCTGCGGATCCCGGTGGGCATCGCGGAGTCGGACCTGCGGCCGGTGCTGCTGGACTTCGCCAGCGAGCCGCACTTCGTGGTGTTCGGGGACGCCGAGTGCGGCAAGTCGTCGTTCCTGCGCGCCCTGGCCACCTCGATCACCCGCCGGTTCACCCCGGAGCAGGCCCGGATCATCCTGGTGGACTACCGGCGCAGCCTGCTCGGCGCGATCGAGTCGGAACACCTGATCGGGTACGGCACGGCGGCGTCCGGCACCGCCGAGCTGATCGAGTCGGTGGCCGGGTACATGGAACGCCGCAAGCCCGGCCCGGAGGTGACGGCCGCCCAGTTGCGGCAGCGGTCCTGGTGGACGGGGCCGGAGCTGTTCGTGCTGGTGGACGACTACGACCTGGTCGCCACCGGTCCGGTCAACCCGTTGCGGGCCCTGGAGGACCACCTGCCCCAGGCCCGGGACGTGGGCCTGCACCTGGTGCTGGTGCGCCGTTCGGGTGGCGCGGGCCGGTCCCAGTACGAGCCGATCGTGCAGCGGCTGCGGGAGCTCGCCTCGGCCGGGCTGGTGATGAGCGGCAGCCCGGACGAGGGGGCGCTGGTCGGTCCGGTCCGCCCCGGCCCGTTGCCGCCCGGCCGGGGTCGGCTGGTCACCCGGCGTGAGGGGGTCCGGCTGGTGCAGCTCGCCCATCTCCCGCCGACGTGACCCCACTTTTCGACGTTTAACCAAACAGGAGCGGATGACCGGGTAACCTCCGAGCATCATGGATCCGGTGCGACGGACGGGCTGAGGATGTGACTGCGGTGCCGGGGAGACGGGTCGCCGGGGCCCGGCGACGGATCGGCCGTACGCTGCTCGCCGTCGCCGCGACCGCCGTTCCGCTCGCGCCGCCACCGGCCGTCGCGGCCCCACCGGCCGTCGCGGCCCCACCGGTGGCCTGGTCGGCCCCGGCCCCGGTCTCGCTCACCGCCACGGTCACGGCCCCGGGCCGGGTGGTCCCGGTCCGTCGGGAGCCGGTCACGGTCGAGCCGCTGTACGCTCCGACCCGCGCCGACCAGGTACGCAACGACCAGTGGCAGCTCGACGCGCTGGACGCGGAGACCGCCTGGCGGACGTCCACCGGGCGCGGGGTCACCGTCGCGGTGATCGACTCCGGGGTGGACGCCTCCCACCCGGACCTGGCCGGTCAGGTGCTCCCCGGCCTCGACCTGGTGACCCCGGACGCCGCGGGTCGTCCCGACCCGGTCGGGCACGGCACCACCGTCGCGGCGCTGATCGCCGGCCGGCGGGACGACAGACGCGGCGCGGTGGGGCTCGCGCCCGACGCGAAGATCCTGCCGGTCCGGGTGCTCGACGCGGAGAACCGCTACGACGACGCCCTGATCGTCGCCAAGGGCGTCCGGTGGGCGGTCGACCACGGGGCCCGGGTCATCAACCTCTCCCTCGGCGGCAGTGGCGACAGCCCGGCCCTGGCCGCGGCGCTGGACTACGCCTTCGCCCGGGACGTGGTGGTGGTCGCCTGCACCGGCAACCTGGCCGTCTCGCCGAACGGTCGCGCCTGGTACCCGGCCCGGGAGCCGGGGGTGATCGCGGTGGCCGGCCTGGAGCGGGACACCGACACCCTCTGGTCCGGTTCGATAAGCGGGCCGGAGACGGTGCTGACCGCGCCGGCCACCGGGCTGGTCGGGGCCCGTCCCGGCGGCTACTGGCGGGTGCAGGGGACGAGTTTCGCGGCGCCTCTGGTGACCGCCGCCGCCGCGCTGGTGCGGGCCCGTTTCCCGCAGCTCTCCGCCGGTGAGGTGGTCAACCGGCTGATCGGCACCGCGCGGGACATCGGCCCCGCCGGCCGGGACGACACGTTCGGCTTCGGGCGGGTCGACCCGGTCGCGGCGCTCACCCGGGACGTGCCCGCGGTGACCCGCAACCCGTTGGACGACCGGTCCTCACCGGGCGAGGTCGGCTTCGGGCGGGCGCCGGGCTCGACCGACGCCCCGGAGGCCGAGGCGGACCGGCTCGGTCTGACCGGCACGGGACGCGGGGACGGGTGGCGGGCCCGCGCCGCGGGTGGGGCGGAGGTCACCGGCCCGGCCCGGCTCTGGGCCGGTGTGGCGGCGGTAGTGGCGCTGGTCACCGCCGTGGTCCTGCTGGTCCGCCGGTTCCGCCGTCCGGCCCGCCGCTGACCGACGGACGGTCCAGACCATTTCACTGTGGGTGGCCACGTCTCCACTCTGCGCCAACGGCGCCCTTAACCTCAGTTCAGGCCCGCCTGTCCGCGCTCCAACCAGAGCTGACGCCGCTGAACAGGCAGTTTGCATAGCTGTTTATCGTGATCTCTGATCCCATGCGCCACCGCACCGCCGAAGCGATAGGGCTAGAGATGAGCGACAGTCACCCTCCGTACGGAGGACCGTCCGATCCGAACGCCGGGCAGCCCTGGGGGCCGCCGCCGGGCCAGCCGGCTCCCGGGCAGCCGATCTCCGGGCAGCCGTGGGGGCCGCCCGGGCAGCCGATCTCCGGCCAGCCGGACCCGTACGGCTACGGGCACCAGCAGGGTTATCCCCCGCCGCCGCAGTTCGCCGCCCCGGTGCCGCCGCCGAAGAAGAACCGCGGCCTGATCATCGGGCTCGGCGTCGGCGCCGCCACCGTGGCTCTGCTGGCGCTCTGCGGCGTCGGCGTCGGCGTGCTGGTGGCCGCTGGTGACGACGACGAGCCGGCGCCGCCGGTCGCCACCGCCCCGGCTCCCGGCGGCGGCGAGACCGAGCCGGGCGCCACCCCCTCGACCAGCGCCCCGGCGCCCGGGGGCGACGACGCCCCGCAGAACAACAACGCGGTCACCGCGCGGTACTCCAGTGACTTCGAGGCGGTCTGCGAGGGCAGCCCGATCCTCAACGCCAAGGCGTACAGCGCTCCGGCCGGGTCGAAGGCGTACACCTTCTACAACTCGGTGGAGCGGCCGTCGAGCTGGCTGCTGCGGTCCACCGGTTACGGTAAGTCGTACTACGCCAAGAGTGACGAGTTCGACGAGGTCAGCGTGGTCGGCTGCCTCAAGTTCGTGGAGGGCAGCGAGGGCACCGGCCGCAAGTGCCAGCTCAAGGACAGCTCCGACAAGGTCGTCTCGGTCGACTACGTGTCGTCGCGGTACCAGCTCACCTTCTACGCGGCGAAGACCGCGCAGAAGATCGGCGACGGCGGCACGATCAACGCGCCGGCGGTGCGCTGCCCGTCGTTCGTGACCTACAACAAGAACACCATGAAGGCGTACGCCTCGCCGGACACCGGCGCGATCGAGGCCGCGCTGGACAAGTTCCTGGGCTGACCCGGGCCCCCGGAGCCGGGGAGGGGCGACCTCACCAGACCCCTCCCCCGGCCCGGCTCAGGTGCAGTCGCCGGTCTCGACGCCCCGGGTCCGTTCCGCCCCGGCCAGCGCCACCGGGCGGGCCTCCTCGGCGGTCACCGCGAAGCCGGTGTTCGGGTCGTCCGCCGCCGCCGCGAAGATCACCCCCAGCACCAGGCCGTTCGGCGCGACCAGCGGGCCGCCGGAGTTGCCGCTGCGGACCAACGCGCGGATGGTGTAGACCTCCCGGGTGACGTCGCCGGAGGCGTAGATGTCCGGCCCGGTGATCCGGTCGACGTCACGCACCCGGGCCGACTGCGCGTCGTACGGGCCGTCGAGCGGGAAGCCCAGGACGATCGCGTCCGCCCCGCTCGCCGCCGACCTGGCCGCGAACCGCATCGGCGGGCCGGGCAGGTCGGGCACGTAGAGCACGGCGAGGTCCCGGTCCGGGTCGTAGACCACCACCCGGCCGTCGTACCGGTCACCGCCCAGCTCCACCGAGACGGTACGGGTGCCGGCGACCACGTGCGCGTTCGTCATCACCCGGTTCTCGGCGTAGACGAAGCCGGAGCCCTCGATGCGCCGGCCGCAGCTCGGCGCGGAGCCGAGCACCTTCACCACGGACCGCTGCCCGTTGGCGACGACCTGGGAGCCGGCGAGCGCCGGGTCGGGCGGTGACACCTGCCGGGCCCGGGTGGGGGCGAGGTCACCGAAGACGTCCGGGAAGCCGTTGGTGTCGACGGTGTCCCGCAGCGCGGTGGAGAGCTGCTGCGCGCGGTCCGGCATCACCCGGTCGACCACGGTGAGCAGCGCGCTGTTGCGTACCGAGGCGGCCAGCCAGGGCAGCGACGACGAGCCGAGCGGCACGGCGACCAGCCAGGCCACCATGATCACCGCGAACAACGAGACGAACGCGCCGCCGACGTCGTCGACCCGGCGACCGATCCGGCTGGTGATCGCGTGCCGCAGGTGCGAGCCGAGCCAGCCGGCCAGGGCCTGCCCGAGCACCGCCAACCCGAACACCGCCACCAACGCGATGATCACCCGGGTGACGTTGTCGGTGAACCGCTGGGCCAGCAGCGGCCCGACCTGGAGCCCGAGCAGCGCGCCCAGGAAGAAGCCGGTGAAGGACAGCGCTCCGATGACGAACCCCTGTCGGTATCCGCTTATCGCGAACACCAGCATGAGCAGCAGCAGCACGAGATCAACAACCGACACCCGTCCAGCGTACGGGCGCCGGACAGCGGCGACGACAACCGTCGTGACCGGCCCGCCGGCCGGCGTCCACACGTCCGCCGCCCGGCCTGGTCGGTCGCCGGGCCGGCCCGGTCAGTTGCCGGTCAGCTCGTCGGCGGGGTCGGTGCCGGCCGAGGGGGCCGGGACGGCGTTCGTCGGCGGCAGGTCCACCACCCGGTCCCGGGGCCAGGGCCGGGCCCAGCCACCCATCTCCAGGACGGCGGCGAGCACGCCCGCGGTGAAACCCCAGACGAGCATGCCGCGCGCGGCGAACGCCGGGCCGATCCAGCCGCTCGGATGGCGTACCCGCAGCCGGTTCGCCGGGTCGACCAGCTCGGCGACGGGCAGCCGGGCCACGTGCGCCACCTCGGCCGGCTCCCGGGGGTGCACCGGGTGCGGACGGTGCCACCAGCCGAGGACCGGGGTGACCAGGAAGTCGCTGATCGGGATCCACAGCTTCGGCAGGTGGGCCAGGACGGTGACGCTCTCCGGGTCGAGGCCGACCTCCTCGTTGGCCTCCCGCAGCGCGGTCGCGGTGGCGTCGGTGTCACCGGGGTCGGTGGCGCCGCCGGGGAAGGCCGGCTGACCGGCGTGGTTGCGCAGGGTGGCGGCCCGCTGCAGGACGAGGACGTCCGGTCCGACGTCCGGCTCCTCGCCGAACAGCACCAGCACCGCGCTCTCCCGCCCGCCGCTGGTCGGCACGGGCAACGTGGAGAAGTCCGCCGCCCGGGCGGTGTCGAGCCGCCCGAGCAGCGGGCCCAGCCAGGGCGGCGGGAGGCGGCGTCCGGTCACGCCGGCACCTCCAGCCCGAGGTGCCGGCGGACCAGCTCGGCCAGGCGGGCGTCGTCGAGCGCTCCCGAGACGTCCTGGTGCCGGATCCGGCCCTGCGCGTCGACGAAGACGCTCACCGGCAGGACGTTCGGGGCGAGCTCCCGCTGCAACCGCTGGTCGGTGTCGACAAGCGACGGGAAGGTCACGCCGAAGTCCGCGCCCACCGAGACGGCCCGGGGCCGGTCGTCGCGGGTGTTCACGCCGACCACGTGCAGCCGCCCGGCCGACCGTTCGGCGAGCCGCTGGAAGGCGGGCAGCTCCCTGCGGCAGGGCCCGCACCAGGAGGCCCACAGGTTCAGCACGGCCGGCCCGCGCAGCTCCCGCAGGGCCACCTCCGCGCCCCCGGTGAAACAGGCGAACCGCAGGTCCGGCAGCAACGCCCCGGCGGACGTCGCCCCACCGGCCGGACCGGCGGACGGTCCGGGCGGAGCAGGCGTACCAGCGGGAGCCGGCGAGCCGGCGGCGGCGGACGAGCCCGGGGACGTCCCGCCGGGGGGACCGGTCAGGGCCGCGCAGTCGGTGAACGGCGACGGCGGGGCCGGCGGACCAGACGGCGCGACCCGGTCCGCTTCCCCGGCCGTGCAGCCGGCCACGACCAGCAGCAACGGGACGAGCAGGGTGGCGGCGAGCCGGCGGGTCACGGCGCCTCCGCGGCGACCGCCTGGGCGGGTACCAGGTCCGGGTCGACGCCGGCGGCGACGGCGAGATCCCGGGCCCGTGGCCCCTTGAGCAGCTTCGCCGCCATCGCCGCCTCGGTCGGCCCGGCGCCGTACGAGGGGCAGAGCTTCGCCAGCGGGCACGCCCCGCAGGCCGGTTTGCGGGCGTGGCAGACCCGCCGGCCGTGGAAGATCACCCGGTGCGAGAGCATCGTCCAGTCACGCTTCTCGAACAGCGCCCCGATCGCGTGCTCGATCTTGACCGGGTCGGACTCGGTGGTCAGCCGCCAGCGGTGCGTCAGCCGCTGGAAGTGCGTGTCGACGGTGATGCCCGGGACGCCGAAGGCGTTGCCGAGGATCACGTTCGCGGTCTTGCGCCCCATCCCGGGCAGGGTCACCAGGTCGGCCAGCCGGGCGGGGACCTGGCCGTCGTACCGCTCGACGAGCGCCTGACCCAGCCGGATCAGCGAGGTGGTCTTGTTGCGGTAGAAGCCGGTGGGCCGGATCAGCTCCTCCATCTCGCCACGGTCCGCGCCGGCGTAGTCGGCCGCGCCCGGGTACCGGGCGAAGAGCTTCGGAGTGACCTCGTTGACCTTCTTGTCGGTGCACTGGGCGGAGAGGATGGTCGCCACGGCGAGTTCGAGCGCGGTGGAGTGGTCGAGTTCGCAGTGCGCGTCGGGGTGGGCCTCGGTGAGCGCTCGGCCGATCCGCCGGGCCCGGCGCTTACGGCCGAGGTCGGTCTCCACGACCCCGGGGGAGCTAGTGGTCACGCCGGCCAGCCTACGTCGGGCCGAGGCCCGGTCGCGTCGGTGCCCGGCCGGGTCGCGTCGGGCGGCTCAGCCCGCCCCGGGGGCCGAGATCGCGCCGTCCGCGCCGAACGTGGCCCCGGTCTTCGGGAAGTCCTGGCCGCTGAGCTGCTTGAGCAGGCCGAGGCCCCGGTCGTCCGGGTCGGTGACCGGCTTGCCGATCCCGTTCATGTACGTCGAGGCGAACGACCCCTCGACGAAGCTGCCGTCGGCGGAGAGCGACACCTTCAGCACGCCACCCCAGCCCAGCCGGCCGTTGTTGCTGAGCGAGTTGCCGCCGCCGGCGAAGTTGCCGAGGCTGTACGCGATCAGTCGCCCCTGGTAGAACTCCATGCCCCGGAGCACGTGCGGGCCGTGCCCGACGATCAGGTCGGCGCCGGCGTCGATCATCGCGTGGGAGAACTTGACCGGATCGCCCCGGTTCTCGCCGAGGAACATCTCGGTGCCCGGCTTCACCCGGGTCTTCTCCGAGCCCTCGGCGCCCATGTGCACCTGCACGACGACCAGGTCGGCCATGGTGGCGGCCTTCTCGACGACCTGCTCGGCCTCCTCGATGTCGACCAGGCTGTTCGACCAGACGTACGAGGAGAAACCGGCCACGGCCACCTTGACGCCCTTGACGTCGACCACGGTGATCTGGTCGGGCGCGCCGGTGTGCTCCAGCCCGTGCTCCTCCAGCGCCTCCTGGGTGTTCTCGTAGCCGGCCGGCCCGTAGTCGTACCCGTGGTTGTTGGCCTGGTTGAGCAGGTGGAAGCCGGCGTCCTTGAGGTGGGCGGCGTACTCCGGCGGGGCCCGGAACTGGAAGCAGCGGGTGGAGTTCGCGCCGCACTTGCCCGTCCCGGTGTCGACGGTCAACGGCTCTTCAAGGTTGCCCATCACCAGGTCGGCCGCGAGCGCGTCCCGCACCCCGTCGAAGAAGCCCCGGCCGCCGTTGGGCGGCAGCCGGTTCGGGGCGTTGCCCATGATGATGTCGCCGGTGGCGGAGAGCGAGACGACCTTCTTCTCCGCCTCGGGCGGGTCACCCGGGGCGGCCGAGGCGGAGGCGGCGCCGCTCGGCCGGGCCGGCTGCCAGGCCGGGCCGTCGTCCGTCGTCGAGCCGGTGCAGCCGGCGGTGACGAGGAGGGTCAGGGTGAGGAGCGCGCCCAGCGCGGCCACCTGGCGGTGGCGGGCGCGGTGGGCGGGGCGGCAGGCGGCGGCGGACATCACCCGGGACGCTACCGGCCGCGAACGCGTCCGGGCGACGGCCGATCGGCTGAAAACGCCGCCCACCGATCCGACGCCAGACCGGGCCGGCCCACGCCCCGGGCCGGCTCATCAGGCGGGCCGGCTCATCAGGCGGGCCGGTCCGACCAGGCCACGTCGTGACCGTCCGCGCCGGCGAGGACGGCGGCGTGCACCGCGCGGGCGAGCCGCCCACCCCACCGCGACCGCGGTCCGCCGTACGGCTCGACCGGCCCGGCCGGCGGGCAGAGCACGGTGACCGCGTCGGTCGGGGTCCCGGTGCCGGGCCGGCCGAGCTCCCGGATCGCCTGCGTCTTCGCCTCCGTCGCGGTGGCCACCGCGTTGACCAGGGCGGCGTCGGCGAGCCGGACCGGTGTCAGGACGACGATGTTGACCGTGCCGACCCGGGGCGCCACCGGGACGCCGGGATCGGCGGTCGGGGACCACCCGGTGGGGCCGGCCGGGGCCGCGGCGTCCACCGGGACGCCGAGTCCGACGGTCGCCCAGACCCGGACCCCGCCGTCGTCGGCGGTCACCACCTCGGCGACGTCGACGCCGGTCAGCAACCCGACGCCGGGGCCGGTCAGACCGAGCCGGTCGGCCAGCTCGGCGAGGTGGTCGGCCGGGTCGTCCCGGCGGTACGACATCGGCACCGTCGCGTTCACCACCCAGTTGCGCGGCCCGAGGCCGCCGCCGAGCGGCGCGGAGCTGACCGCGCGCAGTGGCCGGGCGGCCCGCCAGCAGAGCAGCGGCAGGTCGTGGCCGTCCTCGACGCGGCTCGTCAGGAAGGGCTCGCTGAGCATGCGGCGACCCTACGGCGTGCCCGGTCGGGGGCGCCCGGCCGACCGGACGAAACGGTGGATCATAGCCTCTGATCAGGTCCGTCCCGTTACATCCAACGATCAAGTTTCCAGGGGTGCGCCTCTGATTCCTGCTCACGTGCGCCTAGACTGGCCTCGCGCGCGGGATCAGCGGACGACGGACCCGGCCGATGGACGGCACGCGCAGGCGGAGGTGCGGGATGGACGAGGTACTGGCCCGTAGCGGGATCTTCCAGGGGGTGGATCCCGAGGCTGCGGAGGCGCTCGCCAAGGAGATGGAGACGATCGAGGTCCGCAAGGGCGAGGTCGTGTTCAACGAGGGCGAGCCGGGCGACAGTCTCTACATCCTGCTGTCCGGCAAGATCAAGGTGGGGCGGCGGGCCGCCGACGGCCGGCAGAACCTGATCGCCGTGATGGGCCCGTCGGACATGGTCGGCGAGCTGTCGCTGTTCGACCCCGGTCCGCGTACGGCGACGGCCACCGCGGTGACCGACACCCGGCTGGTCCGGCTGCGCAAGCAGGCGCTGCGGCCCTGGCTGAACAACCGGCCGGAGATCGCCGAGCAACTGCTCCGGGTGCTGGCCCGCAGGCTGCGCCGGACGAACGACTCGCTGGCCGACCTGATATTCACCGACGTGCCCGGTCGCGTCGCGAAGAACCTGCTCCAGATGGCCGGCCGCTTCGGCACCCGCGACGGCGGCGTGCTGCGGGTGACCCACGACCTGACCCAGGAGGAGATCGCCCAGCTCGTCGGCGCCTCCCGGGAGACGGTCAACAAGGCGCTGGCCGACTTCGCCTCGCGCGGCTGGCTGCGGCTGGACGGCAAGAGCATCATCATCCTCGACCCGGAGCGGCTGGCCCGCCGGGCCCGGGTCTGAGCCCCCGGCTCCGCCGGGCCCGGTCTGACCCCCGCCCGGCCGTCAACCCAGGACGGCCCCGCCGACCTCGACCGCGAACCAGAGCGCGAAGCCGGCGTCCAGCCACGACGGCGTGACCGCCCGGCGCAGCAGCCGGGCGGTCCGGTCGTCGACGGTCACCGGGCCCACCCCGGCGACGGGAAACGGCCGCTCCCCCACGTTCATCGTGAGGTAGAGCCGGCCCAGCGCGGCGACGGTGGCCCCGGTGGTGAACATGGCCAGGTGGACGGCGACCGAGGTGACTGCCGGTGGGGCCGGGCCACCGGACCGGGCGACGACGATCAACACGATCGAGGCCACCGTCAGGTAGAACCAGGAGGCGGCGCGGACCAGCGTGGCGGCCGTCGCGGTGGCGACGTCCCGGGGCCGGTCGCGGGCGTCCCGGCGGAGCTGCCGCAGGCCGGTCCGCCAGGCCTGCGGCTCGCCCCAGGTGACGAAGAGGGCGAGGGCCGGCGCCGCCAACAGGACGGCCAGCCGACCCGGGTCACGCATCGTCCGGTCACGTACCGGTTCCGCCGGTCGGGCCCCGGCGCCCGGCAGCTCACCGCCGCCGGTCGGCACGCCGCCACGCCTCGGCCGCCCCGGCGAACCGGGCCCAGTTCCGGCGCAGGTTGAGCAGGACGACCAGGCCGGGCACCAGGCCGACGGCGAACCACAGCAGGGCGCCCCGCGGGCTGGGCAGGTCGTCGGCGCGGTAGGAGTTGCCCGCCGGATCATCCGGGTCGTACCGGATGGCGACCTGGTCACCGACCTGCGGGGCGGGGTCCGGGCGGCTGACGAAGCCGTCGACCGTCCGGCCGTCACTGGTGGTGAACCGGACGGTCATCCTGGAGGTCCGCTCGGAGAGGCTGACCACGGTGCCGGTCGCCGTCCGGCCCTGACCGTCCACCTTCCGGTAGTCGTCCAGGGCGGCCACGCCGAACGCGCCGGAGACCACGATCCAGAGGGTCGCGGCGAGCACGCCCAGCATCGGGTGCCGCCGCCAGTAGCCGGGCCGCAGCCTGCTCCTCGCCTTGGGTTGCGCCACCTGTTCCCCTCTCCCGGGCCGAGCGTCGTCGCTGATCAGTGTGCGGCACGGCCGCCGGGCGGCGCGGCCCCGACCGGCCCCGGTCCGGCTGCCACGCGCGGCGCGCGGCAGCCGGACCGGGACAGGCTCAGATACCCCGCCAGTAGCTGGCGCCGGACGTGCCGGCCGCCTCGCCGCCACCGGAGGCCGCGCCGGCGTTGGAGTGTGACCTGCCGGAGGAACGACCGGAGGAGGACGACTTGCCCTTCGAGGTGGAGGTGCGCCGTCCCTGGCGGCTGGCGTCGCCGTAGTCCTCGCCCGGGGCGTACCAGCCGAGCTTGTAGCCCTCCCAGAAGGAGTTCTCGGTGAGCACCACCCGCTCGTACCAGTTCCAACCCCGGTGCTCGGCGAGCCCCGACTTGCTCCACGGGTTCAGGTGCGCGCTGGAGTACTCCCGCCAGTAGGGGGCCGCTTCCCGGGCGTCCCGCAGCTCCCGGCGCAGCGCCCGGTCCATGTCCTTGAACCCGGGGGTGCCCCGGAGGTTCTTGTTGACGTCGATCAGCTCCTCGGCGTTCTTGATCCCGGCGTTGGCCTTCCGGGCCCGGTGCAGCCCCTTCACCCCGAGGGTCAGGGTCCGGGCGCCGGGGATCATGCCCGCCACCCCCAGCCCGCAGTCCAACGCGTCGCCCTTCGCGCAGGACTTGGCGGTGTCGATGGCCCCGGTCACCGCCGACACGGCGGCCAGGGCCGGCGCGAGCACCTGCGCGCCCGGGATGACCATGCAGGCCACCGCCGCCACGCCGGTGACCGCGGAGATCATGCCGGCGTTGTCGACCACGCCCTTCACCACGTTGTCGCTGACCTGCTTGGCGACGTTCGCCACGTTGGCCCGCGCGTTGTCGATCCGCTGGGCGGCCTTCTGCATCCAGCCGGGCAGCAGGCCGTCCGGGTCGTTCGTGGTGACCGGCGCGTTCGCCGCGTACGCGTACCCGTGCATCTGCTGGGCGTCCTTGACGTCGATGATCGGGTCGACCGAGACGAACCGGCCGATCAGCGGGTCGTACTCCCGGGCGCCGAGATGGGTCAGGCCGGTGTTGTCCCGGGTGCCGCCGACGAAGCCCTTGTCCATCCCGGTCGGCCAGACACCGGTGGAACCACGGGGCAGCCCGAACGGGGTCTCCCGGCGGGTCGCCACGTTCTGGTTGACCGCGTCGAACGCCACCTGGGCGGTGCCGTGATGGTCACTCACCAGCCAGGTGACCCCGGCGCCCGTCCGCATCGCCACGGTCTCGCCCGCGTGGCTGTAGTACCGGACGCAGGTCTTCGCGCCGGTGGCGGCGTCGTAGCGCAGTTCCTGGCCCGGCAGGTAGAGGGTCCGGCCGGCGGGGTCGCGACGGACCAGCCGGGTGCCGTCCACGTCGTACACGTACGACGTGGTTCCGGTGGCGTCCTGGCTGCTCGCCAGGCGTCCCTCCGCGTCCCAGGTCAGGTTCTGGACGCCGCCGGCGGCGGTGGGCCGGGTGATGGTGTTGCCCGACGCGTCGTAGCCGTAGCTGGCGGTCTTCGTTCCGGTGTCGTCGACGGTGGAGGTCCCGGCCAGCCGGTGCCGACCGGCCTGGGGGGTGTACGTGGTGGTCCGGGTGCCGGTCGGCGTGGCCCGTTCCACGAGCTGCCGCCGGTTGCCCACCGCGTCGTACGTGTAGGAGTGCCAGTACTTCGCCGGCCCGCCCAGCCCGGCGACCGTCGGGGCGACGTCGCAGTCCCCGCCGGCCGGCGTCCACGCCCCGGTCAACTGCCGGAGGTGGTCGGTCGTGAAGCACTGGGTGTCACCGGCCGTCCGGTCGGTGATCTCCTCGACGTTGCCCGCCGGGTCGTACTCGAACCGGACGTCGGCGACGGTGGTCGGCGCGTTCTGCCGGGTGGTCCAGATCTGCGCCAGCCGCCGGGTGTCCTTCTCGTAGGTGCGGACGATGTCGGCGAGACGGCCGCCGTTGTTCCGCAG
The DNA here is from genome assembly GCF_027497255.1 of Micromonospora sp. WMMD882. NCBI lineage: Bacteria > Bacillati > Actinomycetota > Actinomycetes > Micromonosporales > Micromonosporaceae > Micromonospora > Micromonospora sp. WMMD882. The sequence goes on along the minus strand of NZ_CP114903.1, from coordinate 5,128,443 downwards.
GTGGATCGCGCCGAGCTCGTCGAAGCTGGTGTAGTCGGTGCCGGTGACGTAACTCGCGCCGATGCTGGTCGCCAGCGTGTTCGCCCGTCCCCGGGCGTCGTAGTCGCGGGTCAGCGTCTCCAGGCCGAGATTGCCGAGCGCCGGCAGCCGGGTCGTCTTCTCCGAGCCGTCCTGGTGGTACGTGTAGACGTAGGAGTAGCTGCCGGCCAGGCCGGTCTCCGCGGTCGGGATGGTGTACCTCAGGCTGGTCGGTTGGTAGTCGACGGTGTAGCCGAGGTTCTCCTTGACGTACTGGTCGGCGCCGACGTGCCGGATCGTCCTGACGAGTTGACCCTTGACCGAGACCCCGTTGCCGAGGGTGTCGTAGAACCACTCGGCCCGCTTCGGTCCGGTGACCGAGCCGTCCCGCAGGGACTCCTTACGGCCCAGCGGGTCGTACGTGTAGGCCAGGGTGACACCCCGCCCGTCCTTGGTGGTCTCGACCTCGCCGTACTGCGTGTAGGTGGTCTCGATGGTGCCCTTGTCCGGGTCGACCGCCTTCGTCTGTCGGCCCAGCAGGTCGTACGTGTAGGCCCAGACCTGCCCGGCCGGGTCGGTGACCCCGGCGAGCAGGCTCTTGCGGTTGTACGTGTACCTGGTCCGGTCGTACCCGGAGCTGCTGCCCGCCGGCACGCCGGAGTGGTAGTAGCGCAGCTCGGTCAGGTTGCCGTGCGCGTCGGTGAGCGTGGAGGTGACCACCCCGCCGGCCGGTGGGGTGACGTCGGAGCGGTCGCCGCCGTAGGCGGTGGTGGTGCGCCACTTCTCGGTGCCGCCCGGGCTGGCCGGCGCGGCGTCGACCTGGTGCACGAGCGCGGTCTCCCGCCCCGCGCCGTCGTAGTGGCTCACCTTCTGCGCCGGGATGACGTCGGTGGGCTGGAACAGGTTGGTGCTCGGCGCGACCGGGTCGCACCGGGTGGGGCTGATCCGCTTGCAGGCCAGGTACTGCTCGTGGGTCTTGAACGCGCGGCCGGCGGAGTCGTAGAAGGTGCTGCTGACCACGGCCCCCGCGCCGCCCGCGCCGTCCGGTTCCTGGGTCTGCAACAGCCGGACCAGGTTGTCGTAGAACTGGTGGGAGACGTGGTAGCTCCCGGCCGGGGTGAGGCGTTTCGTGGTGACGACCAGCGGCCCGTCGGCGCGGACCAGGTAGTCGAACACCAGGTTCGCGGTCTGGGCGGCCCGGTCCCGGCCGGGGAACCAGACCGAGGTCAGCCGGCCCAGGCCGTCGTACGCGTAGCCGACCTGCCGGCCGTTGGCGTCGGTCGTGGTCAGCGGAAGTTGCCAGGCCGGTTCCATGGTCCGGTGGTTGACCCAGTCGAGCTGGTTGGTCTCGGTGACGGCGGTGACCGGTCCGCCGGACGCCGGGGTGTAGGAGGTCCGGGTCCGGTTGCCCCGCAGGTCCCAGGACTCCCCGACCCGACCGTACGCGTCGTAGGTGGCCCGCCGGGCGGCCCGGTAGGTGGGGTTGCCGCCGTTCCAGGCGTCGATCGTCTCGACCCTGCTCACCAGGCCCCGGGTGGGCGCGGCGTTCCAGGCGAGCTGGTCGTACGACGTCTTCTCGTCCTCGATGACGTCGTCGTCGGTCAGTCCGCCGGCGGTGACCCGGGCGCAGTCGACGGCGAACTCCCGGGTGCGGGACACCCGGTCGAGCATCCAGCCGCCCGGCGACGTGTTCCGGGCGTAGTCGACCAGCTCACACCGCTGGTCGTCGGGGACGGCGTTGTCGCCCCGGTTCTCGATCCGGCTGGGCATCCCGTACCCGTCGAACGTGGTCCGCTTGGTGGTGGTCCGGGGCGCGCGGCCGCCGTCGAGGGCGGTCCGGGTGTGCTCGGCGGCCGTGCCGGTGTGCCGGGCGTGCACGGTGAAGCCGTTCACCGTACGGCTGGCGGTCGGCGCGGACTGCCACGGCTCGTTCACCGTGGCCTGGACCTCGGCGCCGTCCGGCCCGTCATGGGTGATCGTCTCGCGGACCATTCCGGAGTACGCGTCCTCGTCGGGGGCGGCCGGCACGTTGCCGACGCCGATCGCGGGGAGGCTGACCGACCGGGTGCCGGAGGGCGTCTTGTCGCCGTGCATGCCCCGGAAGTAGCGGGTGCTCGTCAGGGTCTGCTCCCCGGGGTCGCCCTTGACCACGTCGACCTGCCCGTAGCCCCGCCAGACCGACCAGGTCTTGTACTTCTTGTCGATCAGACCGTCGTCGTCGGTGTAGTGCCACGCCGGGTCGCCGAGGTAGTCGTAGTGGGTGCGGACCCGGGTGGAGGAGCCCGCGAGGTCCGCCTCGACCACGTCGGTGACCAGGTACTTGTGGAAGTAGTCGTGGATCGGGTCGTCGTGGCCGCCGGGCGTCCACTTGACCGGGTAGCAGCGCAGCGTGTTCGCGTGCAGGTTGTCGCGGTCCGGCACCCGGGTGCCCTTGACGCACTGCGGGTCGCTGTAGGTGACGTCCAGTTTCCCGCCGGTCTCGGTGTTGACCGTCTTGATCCGGAACCGCTTCATCGCCGGGTACTGGTCGTTGAGCGTGTCCACCCGGTTGGCCAGCGCGACCCCGACGAAGGTGATGTCGGGCAGGTCGGTGGTGGCCCCGACGAGCCCCTGGTGGGAGATCTTCTCCAGCCACAGTCCGCCCGGCTGACTGTCCACCGGGTCGGGGAACGAGTGGGTGAACGTCCAGCGTTCCACGTCCCGGTAGCGGACGGTCGTCGCGTCCCAGACCCGGGTGGTCACGCTGGCGAGCCGCTTGGTGGACCAGAAGGTGGGCGCGGTCGAGTCGCAGGTGTCACCCGTGCAGTCCTGGTCCCAGGGCACGTCCGGCCAGTGCGTGGCGTCCCGGGTGGCGCAGCCGGACAGGCAGCGGTCGCCGACCTCGAAGAGCACCTGCATCGGGGCGCTGCCGGCGCCGCCGGTCCGGGTGCCGTACTCGATCTTCGTCAGGTGGCCGGACCGGTCGTACCCGGTCGGGTCGGAGGTCGAGCCGTTACGGCCGTACTTGTTGGTCTCCTTCGCGTAGAAGAGGTCCATCGTGTTGCCGTGCCGGTCGACCACGTGGTCGAGCTGCCAGCGCCACGCCTGGTCGCAGCGCGAGGAGGCGAAGGACGAGGCGTGGCACGGCTCGTCGTCGTGGTTGCCGTAGACCGGCACGGTGAGCGTCGACTTCGAGCCGGCCCGGCCGCCGAACCAGTACTGCACGCCGTCCGGGGTGGTGACCACCCACCACTCGCCGTCGTCGTCGCCGTTGCCGCCGCCGGTACGACGCTCGACGTAGGTGCCGTCGTCGTTACGCAGGTGCCACCGGGCGCTGGTCGGGCTGTGCCGGATCAGCTCGCCGGCCCGGCTGCCCAGGACCAGTGTGGCGTTGTCGGTGTCCCAGCACTGGTCACCGGTCTTCTTGGTGTTGTTCGCTCCCGGGCCCATGTCCTCGGAGCAGGTGGTGTACCGCCGCTCGACGTACCCGGGGGACCAGTCGAACCCCTCCCCGATCCAGGACGGCTGGTTGTTGGCCGCCACCATCCGGCCGTCCACGCCGGACGAGGAGTAGGCCAGGTCGATGTTCGGCGTCGGCCCGCCGAGCCCCGGCGGGGTGCGCAGCGGGTACGTCCAACTGAAGTCACCGGAGTTGCCGCCGGCCGTCCAGGTCGCCGCCGGGGCGAGGGAGGTGGCCTTGAAGTCACCAGCCGGGCTCTCCGCGCCGGCGGTCAGCGCCACCAGCGTGCCAGCCCCGGCCACCAGGCCGGAGCCGTCACCGGCCAGCCGGCCCCGTTCGGTGCGCGGGGTCCAGCCGGTCAACCCGACCGTCGCGCTGACCGTGCCGGCCCGCAGGTCGTTGCGGCTCGGCACCTCCCGCGCCGCGCAGCCCGGCGCGTCCGGCGTGACCAGCGCGCATTCGGGCAGCTCCCGCAGCCGCAGCCGCCCGGCCCAGTCGCCGCCGTACGCCCAGCGGAACCCGGAGTAGTCCACGGTGACGTCGGCGTCGGCGCCGGCCACCTGACCGTCGGCCCGGGAGACGCGCAGCAGCACGCCGTCCACCCCGGCCGCCGAGGTCGCCTCCCGGCTGAACGACGTGACCCGGACCCGGCCCGGAGCCGTCGCCACCCGGTCGGCCGCCGCCGCCGGGGCGCTCGGCACGCCCACCCGCACGGGCAGACCGTCGGCCGCGGCGGCCCGGCCGGGGCCACCGCCCGCGCCGGTGGTCAGGTCGACGTCGACCACCTTGCCGGCCGGCCAACGTGGGGCGGCGCCGGTGAACGGCCGTCCGGTCCGCTCGGCGGCCACTGTGACCGGGGCGGCGGACCGGCCGCCGACCATGGTCTCCCGCTGGACCCGGCCCGGCTCGTAGGGTTTCGCCAGCGCCGGTGGCACGTACAGGAACGTCGCGGCGGCCAGGCCACCGACCAGGCCGGCCGCGAACGGCCGGCGTGTCCACGTCCCGCGCGGTCTTCCTGACCGGATGCGGTCCCGTCCAGACACAGTTGTCCTCCCCGATGACGGTGATGATGGATCCGGGCGCGGAGGCGGTCCCCCGCGACGGGTGGCCACGGAGACGACGTCTCCGCGGTGGGGACGGAGACGACGTCTCCGCGGTGGGGTGGGCCGGCCGGGGCGGGTGGCCCCGGCCGGCGGTCCGGGCTACGGGATGCGGTTGAGGTCCCGGACGACGCCCTGGTAGACGCGCACCTCGTCGATCGCCCCGGACCAGTGCTCGAACATCCCGGCCCGCCACTGCACCCGACCCAGCATCAGCGGGCCGTTCGCGTGCCAGCGGTTGACGACGCCGACGGTCCGCTGCGCGATCCGGTCGACGTACAGCGTCAGCGTCGCGGCCTGCGCGTCGTAGACGCAGGTGAGGTGGGTCCAGACGCCCTCGGCGGCCAGGTTGTTCGAGCCGACGTACGCGCCGGTGGCGGTGGTGTGGTCGGTGTCCCCGTACACGCAGTGCCAGCGACCGTCGGTGGCCTCGTACTTGACGAAGATCCCGCTCTCCACCGCGCCCCGCTGGGCGAGCACGGTGCGGTTGCCGGTCACGCCCACGGGCAGCCGCGCCCAGGCCGACACGGTGAACGACTGGTCGGTGTTCAGCACCGGCCCGTCGGTCTCGGCGTACGCGTCCACGCCGTCCAGTTGCAGGCCGGTGCCGGTGTGCCCGGATCCGCTGGGCGGGATCTCCGCGCCGCCGTGGAAGGACAGGTCGTGGGCGTAGTTCGACCCGTCGAAGCTGGGCCCGGGACCGATGTCCTCCAGGTCCCAGCGGCCGACCAGCGAGTCCGTCACCGGGTCGACCAGGGCGGCGGCCTCGCTGCCGGCGAGCACCCGGTTCCAGAGCTGCACCTGCGCCAGCTCACCCGACCACAGGCCGGGCAGCGGCCCACCGATCCGGGTGGGACCGTTGGCGTCCCAGGTGGACGCGCCGGTGGCGGTGCCGGCGAGGACCCCGTTGACGTACAGCCGGAGTTCCCCGGCCGTCGAGTCGAACGTGCCGACCAGATGGGTCCAGACGCCCACCCGGGGGGTCCCGGCGGCCGAGCTCGCGCCGTGGTAGGCGGGCGTGCCGCTGTCCGCGGAGGTGACCGTGAACTTCCAGGTGTCCGCCGAGCTCAGGTACTCCAGCACGAAGGCCGCGTTGTGCGTGCCGCCCTGGCTGACGATCGTGCGTTTGACGCTCTTGTCACCGAGCTTCACCCAGGCGGCCACCGAGAAACTGCGGCTGGTGTCGGCGAGGACCGGGGTGGCGGTGCTCGCCTGGCCGGCGCCGGTCAGGCGCAGCGCGGTGTCGCCACCCACGATCCGGCCCGGCACGCCGAGCGTGCCGGCGGTGAGCGTGGCGTGCCGCCCGTGGCCGGTGTCGTCGACGAGCGTGGTCGACCCGGCCGGCTCGGCGAGTCGCCAACGGGCCAGCGCCGGGGTCGGCGCGGCCACCACGAACTGGTGGGTACGTTGGCTGAACCGACCGGCCCGGTCGACCGCCTGCACGTACAGGGTCTTCGCCCCGCCCGACGGGGGCGTCCACTGCACCGTCACCGGCGCTCCGGCCGTCGGCGCGCCCACCGTCGTGGCGGGCGGGTCGGAGAAGCCCCACTTGTACGAGACCACGTCGGGCGAGACGCTGGCGAAGGTGAACGAGCCGGTCTGGCCGACGGCCCCGCAACCGGCCGGCGGGCAGCCGACCGACCCGGCGTGGTACGTGTCGGAGGTGACCGCCGGGGGCTCCGGGTTGGTCTGGTCCACCTCGAACTCGCACCAACCGGTGTAGCCGCTGGTGGCGTGGGCGTCCGACGCGTTGACCCGGAAGGCGTACGCGCCGTCGGAGAGGCCGACCGTGCCGGCGGTGTACCGGGAGCCGAGGGAGGCACGGGCGCCGGGGCCCGGGTAGACGTACCAGTTCTTGCCGTCGTGCTCGGCGATCACGTCGGGTTTGCCGTCGCCGCTGAGGTCCGGCAGGGTCAGCCCGGAGTACGACGTCCAGCCGCTGCCGATCTGGTGCCGGTAGGGGCTGCCCCCGTACGAGGCGCGGGCCCCGCTGCCGAGGTAGAGCCACAGCGCGCCGGACGGGTCCTTGGCGACGAGGTCCGGCGCGCCGTCCCGGTCGTAGTCGACCACCCCGAAGTACGTGTAACTGGTCCAGCCGCTGCCCAGGTTGACCCGGGGCTGGTTGGCGGCGCCCCGGGTGCTCTGGCCGGGGTAGAGCCACAGCACGCCGGCCGAGTCCCGGGCGAGCAGGTCCTGGTGGCCGTCCCGGTCCCAGTCGCCGATCCCGGCGAAGGCGTAGCCGCCGAAGGACGCGCCGATCAGGGTGCGGGTCTCGGTGGAGCCGACGCGTCTGCTCTGCCCCGGGTAGAGCCACAGCTCGTCGGTGTTGTTCTGCCGGGCGACGATGTCCTGGTGGCCGTCCCGGTCCCAGTCGCCGACGCCGGCGATCGTGTAGCCGCTCCAGCCGCTGCCGATGACGGCGCGCGAGGTGAGCGTCTGCCCCTTGCCGGGGAACACGTACAGCACGCCGTTGGGGTCACGGCCGAGCACGTCGACCACGCCGTCGCCGTCCCAGTCCCCGGCGCCGACCATCTCGTCGCCCTTGTCGAGCACCCCGGCCGGCAGGTCGACCTGCGCCACCGTCCCGGACGGCACGCTGCTCTGGGTACGGGGGTCGGAGACCGGACCGTAGGTGCCGTTGTAGCGGATCCGCGCCCATTCGAAGGAGGCGGTCAGCGAGTTGCCGTCGCCGTCGGCGACGCGGGCGCGCAGGGTCGGCGTCGCGGTGGAGGTGTACGGACGGCCCGCGCCGACCACGCAGGCCTTGGCGTCCACCGTGGGGGTGGTCGGCACGCCCGGCACGGTGTTCGTGGTGACGACGAGCCGGGCGGTGTCCGCGTCGTACTTCTTCCAGCCGGCGTGGCTGCTCTCCGAGCCGGCTTTCAGGCCCAGCGTCACGTACGTCGCGCTGCCGCCCGCGAGGTCCCTGACCAGTGACGTGATCGCGAACTCCGTCGGCACCCGCGCCCCGTCACACGACTCGTTGGACACGGTGGCCGTGTTGGTGCCCGGCCAGTTGTCCGAGTTGTTGCTCCAGGTCGTGCTCGACGACAGGGTGGTGTTGATCCGCTCCAGCTCGGTGACGCTCTTGCCGCACTCCCAGGAGTACAGCAGGTCGAGGGTGAACTGGGCGCCCAGCACCTGCTTGCCCCGGAAGGCCGAGGTGGGGAACTGCCACATCGACCGGTACGTGACCGGGTTGCCCGGGTCCCAGTCGGAGTAGCCGACCTTGGCGCACTCCCCGGTGTAGGTGCCGGGGCAGTCCTTCTTGTCGTAGCTCCAGTAGGACTGGGACGGGTACTGCTTGTTGATCATCGTCCACGACGTGTAGGTGATCGTCGGGTCGAGGTAGACCGGGTAGACCGTGGCCGGGTCCTCCAGCAGCGCCCGGTCCGGGGTGATCTCCACCCGGTCCGCGTCGAGGTCGACGGGCATGTCCGCGGTACGCGAGCCGACGGCCGGGCCGTCGACGCTGCTGCGCAGCCGCTCACCGGAGGGGACGCGCTCGGCCGCCGTCGCGCCCCGGGCCGCGCCGCCCGGGTCGGTGGTGGAGTCCCACATCTTCGGCGCCGACGCGCCGAGCGCCGGGCGTCCCTCGGCGTCGACGGCCACCAGGTTGTCGCCGTCGTCCTGCCACCGGAGCCCGGTCAGCTCCGTGCCGAACGCCACCTCGCGCAGCGCCGGGTTCGCGGCGGCGGCGCGGTCCTTGACGACCAGCACCTCGCTGAACCCGGTGCGCACCGCCGTCACCACCAGGTCGACGCCCGGATACACCTCGCGGTAGGTGGCCCGGGCCCCGGAGACGACGGGCGTCGGCAGCGGGCCGTCGGGCCAGGAGAGGCTGACCTGGTCGCTGTCCCGGCTGGCCCGCACCAGCGGGCCCGCGCCCCCACCCGAGATCCGGAGCGAGAAGGTGGCGGCCCGGGGTGACAGGCTGCCGTCCGGGTTGGTGACCAGGGTCGGGTCGGGCGCGGTCCAGGTGCCGTCGGCCCGCCGGACCCGCTGTGGCTGGGCGTACTCCTCGACGACGCCGGTGCCGTCCGGGTTGGCGAAGACCTGGGTCGTCTCGGTGCGCGCGGCGAGGATCTCCACCCGCTGGTCGCACCGGGCCGCCAGCTCGATCGCCGCCGCCCGGTCGTCGACGGCCGCGCGACAGTCCGCAGCGGACGCCGGGGCCGAGGGCACGACGAGCGCGCCGAGGGCGAGTGATCCGACGGCGAGCGCCCGTGGTGTCAGGCGCGGCTTTCCCAGGCGCCGTGAAGACGCATGCATCATCTGTTCCCCCGCATTGATGCTGACCGCTTGGTTGCGGCTCAGCGTACGGACGGGCAGCTCAGAGCACGTTCCCATCGGAATATTTGAATATCAAACACTGACTCGCCGCTCAATCCAGACCTTCGGCGGAGGACCTGGGCAACTGCCGGCGAGCCCGGCAAGAGCAGCGCAGCCGGCGAAAGCCCGACAAGATCCACTCCTGTCGTCACCCCCCGGGTCCGTCCGGTCGCCCAGCGTCGGACCGACCCCGCCGTTCTGCCCGGGCCGTCCACAGAAAAAGTCAGGCTTGACTGTTTGTTTCCGCGCCGGCACGCTTGTCGGGTGTCCACCGCCCCCGGTCGCGTACCCCAGCAGGAGCGCAGCCGCGCCACCCGGGCCCGCCTGCTGCAGGCCACCGTCGACTGCCTGGTCGAACGCGGCTGGTCCGGCACCACCACCACGGTCGTCGCGGCCCGCGCCGGGGTCTCCCGGGGCGCCCAGTTGCACCACTACCCCACCCGGGCCGCCCTGGTCACCGCCGCCGTCGCGCACCTGACCGAGCGGCGCGCCGCCGAGCTGCGCGCCGAGGCGGAGGCCCTGCCCGCCGGCCCGCGACGCCTCGACCGGGTCGTCGACATGCTCGCCACCGCCTTCACCGGCCCGCTCTTCGTCGCCGCCCTGGAGCTGTGGGTGGCCGCCCGCACCGACCCGGAGCTGCGCGCCGCGCTGGTGCCGTTGGAGGCGAAGGTCGGCCGGGAGATGCACCGGCTCACCGTGGCGCTGCTCGGCGTCGACGAGCGCCGCCCCGGCGTACGGGAAACCGTGCAGGCCACCCTCGACCTGCTGCGCGGGCTCGGCGTGGCGAACCTGCTCACCGACGACTCGGCCCGCCGGGCCGCCCTGCTGACCACCTGGAAACGCCAGCTCGCCGCCCTGCCCACCCCCTGACCGCCCGACGGAGGTACCCGCGTGATCCGCATCGGCAACGCGTCCGGTTTCTACGGAGACCGGTTCGACGCCTGGCGGGAGATGCTCACCGGCGGTGAGCTGGACGTGCTGACCGGCGACTACCTCGCCGAGCTGACCATGCTCATCCTCGGCCGGGACCGGCAGCGCGACCCCGCCCTCGGCTACGCGAGGACCTTCCTCGGGCAGCTCGAGGACACCCTCGGCGTCGCGCTGGAACGCGGCGTCACGATCGTCACCAACGCCGGTGGCCTGAACCCCGCCGGGTTGGCCGCCGCGATCGGGTCGCTCGCCGACCGGCTCGGCCTCACCGTCCGGATCGGGTACGTCGAAGGCGACGCGCTGACCCGGCCGGGCGCGTTGACCGCGAACGCGTACCTGGGCGGGTTCGGCATCGCGGCGTGCCTACGGGCCGGGGCGGACGTGGTGGTCACCGGCCGGGTCACCGACGCCTCGCTGGTGGTCGGCCCCGGGATCGCCCGGTACGGCTGGGGCCACGACGACCTGGACGCGCTCGCCGGCGCCACCGTCGCCGGCCACCTGATCGAGTGCGGGGCGCAGGTGACCGGCGGGAACTTCAGCTTCTTCACCGAGCTGCCGGACGGCGGCCGGCGCCCCGGCTTCCCGGTCGTCGAGCTGCGCCCGGACGGCTCGTCGGTGCTCACCAAGCACCCGGGCACCGGCGGGGCGGTCACCGTGGAGACAGTCACCGCTCAGCTCCTGTACGAGGTCGACGGGCCGGCGTACCTCGGGCCGGACGTGACGACCCGGCTCGACACGGTCACCCTCACCCCGGACGGCCCCGACCGGGTACGCGTCGACGGCGTGCGGGGCGCGCCACCGCCGGGCACCCTGAAGGTCGGCGTGACCACCCTCGGCGGCTTCCGCAACTCGATGACGTTCGTCCTCTGTGGACTGGACGTCCCGGCCAAGGCGGCGCTGGTACGGGAGCAGGTGGCGGCGGCGGTCGGCCCGGAGGGGCTGGAGTTCCGGCTGGCCCGCACCGACCACGTCGACGCGACGGACACCGAGACGGCGAGCGCGCTGCTGCACGTACACCTGCGCGACGGCGACCGGGCGCGGGCCGGGCGGGCCTTCTCGGCCGCCGCGGTGGAGCTGGCCCTGGCCTCGTACCCGGGCTGCACGGTGACGACGCCGCCGGGGGACGCCGTCCCGTACGGGGTGTTCAGCGTCGACACCGTCCCGCAGGACGCGGTGGACCACGTCGCCGTCCTGCCCACCGGCGAGCGCCTCGCCGTCCCGCCCCCCAGGCGCAGGGAAGGAAGTTCTCCGGTACCCCCGGCGTCAGCAGGGGGCCCTTCCTCGCCTGCGGGCGGACCGACGCGGCGGGGCGCGCTGGGCGAGGTGGTGGGGGCCCGGTCGGGCGACAAGGGCGGGGACGCCAACCTCGGCGTGTGGGCGCGCGGCGACGAGACGTACGGCTGGCTGCGCGGCTGGCTCACCGTCGAACGGCTCCGCGAGCTGCTGCCGGAGACCGCCGACCTGCCCGTGGAACGCTACGAGCTGCCGAACCTGCGGGCGGTGAACTTCGTGCTCCGGGGGCTGCTCGGCGCGGGGGTGGCCGCCTCCACCCGGTTCGACCCGCAGGCCAAGGCGCTCGGTGAGCTGCTGCGCGCCCGGATCGTCGACCTGCCCGTGACGCTGCCCAGGGGGCCGGCGGCGGCGCGGGAAGCTGGCCGCGCGGGCGGTGACCGACGGTGACCGTGTTGCGCAGCGCGGTCGACCCGACCTCGGCCGCCCACCGGGCGAACCGGGCCGCCCTGCTGGAGCGGCTGGCCGAGCTGGAGGCGGCGCTCGACCAGGCCCGCGCGGGCGGCGGCGGGAAGTACGTGGCCCGGCACCACGGGCGCGGCAGGCTGCTGCCCCGGGAGCGCATCGAGCTGCTGCTCGACCCGGACAGCCCGTTCCTGGAGCTGTCGCCGGTGGCCGGGTACGGCACGGACTTCCCGGTCGGGGCGAGCGTGGTGACCGGCGTCGGGGTGGTCGAGGGCGTGGAGTGCCTGATCCTCGCCAACGACCCGACGGTGCGCGGCGGCGCGGTCAACCCGTGGTCGCTGGCGAAGACCCGGCGGGCCGGCGAGATCGCGTACGCGAACCGGCTGCCGATGGTGAACCTGGTCGAGTCGGCCGGCGCGGACCTGCCCACCCAGGCGGAGATCTTCATCCCGGGTGGCCGGGTGTTCCGGGACCTGACCCGGCTCTCCGCCGCGAAGATCCCCACCGTCAGCGTGGTGTTCGGCAACGCCACCGCCGGCGGCGCGTACATCCCGGGCATGTCGGACCAGACCATCATGATCCGCGACCGGTCGCAGGTGTACCTGGCCGGGCCGCCGCTGGTGAAGATGGCCACCGGTGAGGACGCCGACGACGAGTCGCTGGGCGGCGCGGCGATGCACGCCGGCACGTCCGGCCTGGCCGACTTCCTGGCCGAGGACGAGCCGGACGCCATCCGGCTGGCCCGGCGGTGCGTACGCCGGCTGAACCGGCGCAAGTCGGGCCCGCCGCCGCGCGACCCGACGCCCGAGCCGCCGAGGTACGACCCGGAGGAGCTGCTCGGCATCGTCAGCGCCGACCTGAAGGTGCCGTTCGACCTGCGCGAGGTGCTCGCCCGGGTGCTCGACGGCAGCGAGTTCGACGAGTTCAAGCCGGCGTACGGCACGGCGCTGGTCACCGGCTGGGGCGAGCTGCACGGGTACCCGGTCGGGGTGCTGGCCAACGCCCGGGGCGTGCTGTTCAGCGCGGAGGCGCAGAAGGCGACCCAGTTCATCCAGCTCGCCAACGCCACCGACACCCCGCTGGTGTTCCTCCAGAACACCACCGGCTACATGGTCGGCGCCGAGTACGAGCAGGGCGGCATCATCAAGCACGGCGCGATGATGATCAACGCGGTGTCGAACTCGACGGTGCCGCACCTGACGGTCAACCTCGGCGCGTCGTACGGGGCCGGCAACTACGGCATGTGCGGCCGGGCGTACGACCCGCGTTTCCTGTTCACCTGGCCGAACGCGAAGTCGGCGGTGATGGGGCCGGCGCAGTTGGCCGGGGTGCTGTCCATCGTGGCCCGGCAGGCCGCCGCCGCCCGGGGACGCGACTACGACGAGGACTCCGACGCCGCGATGCGGGCGATGGTCGAGCAGCAGATCGAGTCGCAGTCGGCGGCGCTGTTCCTGTCCGGCCGGCTCTACGACGACGGGGTGATCGACCCGCGGGACACCCGGACCGTCCTCGGTCTCTGTCTCTCGGCGGTCCACAACGCGCCGGTGCGGGGCGGCGACGGCTTCGGCGTCTTCCGGATGTAGCAGGTGAGCGCGAGGGGATATCACCGATGATCACCAGACTGCTCGTCGCCAACCGGGGCGAGATCGCCCGCCGGGTCTTCGCCGCCTGCCGGGCGCTGGGCGTCGAGACCGTCGCCGTGCACTCCGACGCGGACGCCGACGCGCCGTTCGTCGCCGAGGCCGACCACGCGGTACGCCTGCCCGGGAACGCGCCGGCCGAGACGTACCTGCGGATAGACCTGATCCTGGACGCGGCCCGGCGCTGCGGCGCGGACGCCGTCCACCCGGGTTACGGGTTCCTCGCCGAGCACGCCGGGTTCGCGGCGGCGGTGGTCGACGCCGGGCTGACCTGGGTCGGGCCGCCACCCGCGGCGATCGCCGCGATGGGCGACAAGCTGGCGGCCAAGGCGCTGCTCGCCGACGCGGGCGTGCCGATGCTGCCCACCTGGACCGACGCCGACCAGGTCACCGACTTCCCGGTGCTGGTCAAGGCGTCCGCCGGGGGCGGCGGCCGGGGCATGCGGATCGTCCGGGACGCCGCCGGGCTGGCCGACGCGGTGGCCTCCGCCGGGCGGGAGGCGGCCGGCGCGTTCGGCGACGGCACGGTCTTCGTGGAGCGGTACGTCGAGCGCGGCCGGCACGTCGAGGTGCAGATCCTCGGCGACACGCGCGGCACGGTGCTGGCCCTCGGCGAACGGGACTGCTCGATCCAGCGCCGGCACCAGAAGATCGTCGAGGAGGCCCCGGCGGCGCTCCCGCCGGAGCTGCGGGAGCGGCTGCACGCGGCGGCGGTGGCCGCCGGCCGGGCGGTCGGCTACGTCGGGGCGGGCACCGTCGAGTTCCTGCTCGCCCCGTCCGGGGAGTTCTTCTTCCTGGAGATGAACACCCGGCTCCAGGTGGAGCACCCGGTCACCGAGGCGGTCACCGGCCTGGACCTGGTCAGGCTGCAACTGCTGGTCGCCGAGGGCGGGCCGACGCCGCTGGCGGCGACCCCGCCGCCGACCGGCCACGCCATCGAGGTACGGCTGTGCGCCGAGGACCCGGCCCACGACTGGCGACCGGCCACCGGCGTGCTGCGCCGGTTCACCGTGCCCGGGGTGACCGGTGGCTTCGCCCCGACCACCGGGCTGCGCCTGGACTCGGGGGTGACGGCCGGCTCGACGGTGGGCGTGCACTACGACTCGATGCTGGCGAAGCTGGTCGCCTGGGGGCCGACCCGGGCCGAGGCGGCCCGGCTGCTGGCCGGCGCGCTGGCCCGCGCCGAGCTGCACGGCGTCACCACCAACCGGGACCTGCTGGTCCGGGTGCTGCGCAGTCCCGCGTTCACCGCCGGGCCGGTCGACACCGGTTTCCTGGACCGGCACCCGGAGGTGTTCGCCCCGCTGCTGGCCGACGCCGACGTGCCGGTGGCCGCGCTGGCCGCCGCGCTCGCCTCGGCCGCCGCCCGCCGGGCCGCCGCCCCGGCGCTGCGCTCGCTGCCGTCGGGGTGGCGCAACGTGCCGGCGTTCCCGCAGGTCGCCCGGTTCACCGACCGGGACGGCGGCGAGGTCGAGGTCCGCTACCGGCTGGACCGGACGGGCGGACTCGCCGAATGCGCCACCGACCCGCCGCTCGGACGCGCCGTCGCGCTGGTGGCGGCCACCCCGGACCGGGTGACGCTGGACGTCGACGGGGTGCGCCGCGGGTGGCGCGTACACCGGGTGGGGTCGACGGTCTTCGTGGACGGCCCGGACGGGGCGACGACCCTGACCGGGCTGCCGCGCTTCCCCGACCCGCGGCGCGGGCTGGCCGCCGGTTCCCTGGTCGCGCCGCTGCCCGGCGCGGTGACCCGGGTGCACGTCACCGTCGGGCAGCGGGTCCGCGCCGGCGAGCCGCTGCTGACCCTGGAGGCGATGAAGCTGGAACACCAGGTGCTCGCCCCGGTCGACGGGGTGGTCGCCGCCCTGCCGGCGCCGCCCGGCGACCAGGTCGACAC